>DATBID010000433.1:0-4805 GCA_036557125.1 Bryobacteraceae bacterium
ACCATTCTCGCCGGCGCCGGCGATATTCAAATCCATTTCTGTGCCCACTGCGCCACCGAAGCCGAAGCCGAAGCGCTGCTCTCGGAAGTTTCCGGCCCCGTTGAGGCGCTGCTGGGGGACCGCATCTACTCCCGCAACCGAGATTCCATCGAGGCCGTGGTAGGCAAGCTGCTGCTCGCGGCGAACGCCACGCTTTCGGTGGCCGAGAGTTGCACCGGCGGCTTGCTGGGCGAGCGGCTTACCTCCGTCTCCGGTAGCTCCGAATATTTTCTGGGCGGCTTCATCACTTACAGCAACGGCCTCAAAACCGAACTCCTCGGTGTTCCTGCCGAAATGCTTGCCGAGCACGGCGCTGTGAGCAAGCCGGTCGCGCAGGCAATGGCCGAAGGCGCGCGCCGCCGCTCGGGTTCGACATTCGCGATTTCCATCACCGGCGTAGCCGGACCGGGCGGCGCTACCGAGACGAAGCCCGTAGGCACCACCTGCATCGGTCTGGCCGGTCCGGAAGGAACCGAGGTGCTCGAGCGCCAGTTCTTCGGTGACCGCGCCCGCATCCGCCAGTTCGCATCGCAGATCGCTCTGGATCTGCTGCGCCGCAGATTAAGCCAACGAAACGAACGAAATCTGAGCGAATCTTCGGTCCTGGGAACTGGGGTTTAGCTAACCCCAGCCGCTGGCCGCCGTCCAAGGTAACGCATGCAGCCTTGGAAGCTGGCGGTGCGGCCGCTCCGCAAGCGCCCCTTTTTCAGCATCGCCGTGGCTGGCCTTCTGGCCCTAGGCATTGGCGCAAATACCGCGCTATTTTCCGTCGTCAATACCGTGGTTTTGAGGCCGCTGCCGTACCCGGATGCCGCGCAGCTCGTGTTGCTCCTCGAAGCCAGCCCGGCCAAAAGCCAGAAAGAAAGCCTCATCGCACCTGTGCTGCTGGAGGATTGGAACCGGCTGAGCCGCACCTTCACTGCAATTTCAGGCTCCTACAGCGACAGCCTGACCGATACCAGCGGGTCCGAGCCCGAGCGGCTGGGCGGTCTACGCGTAGCACCCCGCTATTTTCAGGTCTACGGCGTTGCACCGGTCATTGGCCGCACATTCAGCCCCGTGGAGGAACGCTTCGGCGGACCACAGTCAGCAGTGATCAGTTACGGGTTATGGGCGCGGCGCTTCGCACTCGACCCGCGTATCACCACGCGCCGGCTCGTGTTCGGGGGTCAGGGCTACAGCATCGTTGGCGTCATGCCGCCCAATTTCGCTGCGCCCTCAATCGAAGTCTGGCTGCCAGCGCAGGTTCCGCCTTTCCTCTTGCGCCAGCGGGCCGCGCGATATTTCTCGGGAGTGGGTCGCATGAAGCCCGGCGTTACTTTGGCGCAGGCGCGCGCCGATCTCGACAGCGTGCAGCACGCCCTCGGCGAGCAGTTTCCCGCCACCGACAAAGGCTGGTCGGCGGCAATTCGGGATTTGAAAGCGGCCCGTTTGGGAGACGCTGCAAGACCGCTCACGCTTCTGTTTGCGGCCGTAGGAATGCTGCTGCTCATTACCCTCACGAATCTCGCAGGCCTGGTGATCGCCCAACTTCATCAGCGCGAGCGTGAATTGGCCATACGAGCTTCCATCGGCGCCACACGCGCACAAGCCATCGGCGGAATCCTGTTAGAGGTTGGCGTGCTGACGTCCGCTGGCGCAGCCGCAGGATGGACAGCCGCGTACGCATCGCTCCCGCTCGTGCGCCTGATCTTTGCCGACGTGCCCCGAATTTTCGAACTTTCCATGGACTGGCGAGCCCCGGCCTTCGCAGTAGCAGCAGGTTTTCTCGCACTGGCTGTTTGCGGATTTCTGCCCGCCTGGCGCGCCACGGGCTCCGAATACTGCGCGACGGCATGGCGAGCCGGCCGCGGCATTGCAGGCGCGCGCCAGCGGACATTGCGCGTTCTAGTGGCTGCCCAGATCGGGGTCACGATGGCCCTGGTAGCGGGGGCCGCGCTGCTGGTGCGCAGCTTCTACAATCTCGACCGCGCCGATCTGGGAATTGATGCGCGTAGAACGTTTCTCTTCCGCGTCGGTGCAGCCTGGGACGAGGACCGCAATCGCATTGGCCACATGCAGGAGCAACTCCTGGCCGAACTGCGCCGCCTGCCCGGAGTGGAGGCGGCCGGAATTACGAATTTCCTCCCCGCTTCCGGCGCTACGTTGCGGTATCAGGCGGCGCTCGAAGGCGCCGCCACAACCGAAGATGAAGGCCGCATGCCGGCCGGCGAGCGCTTCGTAAGCCCCGGCTATCTGCAAGCTCTGCGCGCGCCGCTGCTTGCCGGAACCTGGTGCCCGGAACTGCGACTCGATTTCCAATCCCCGCCGAAAGCCATGGTGAATCGCCGTTTCGTGGATGTTTATGCCCACGGAGCGAACGTAGTCGGCCGCCACGTGCTGATGCTCGATTTGGGCAATCCGCCGCCATCTTGGGAGATCGTAGGCGTGGTGGGCGATATCAAAGAGGATGCAGTAAGCGCGCCGCCTTATCCATACGTTTACTGGTGCGCGATGGGCGGCTATTGGCCCGACCCGGAATATGTGGTTCGCGCTCGTGGCGATATGACGGGCATCATCTCTGCGGTGCGGCAGCTCGTGCGGCAGATCGCTCCCACGCGCGCGGTATTTGAAATGCGATCGCTCGAAGATGCCTTCGCACAGGATCTCGACCGGCCGCGCTCGAACGCCCGCCTGCTCACGTTGTTCGCGGCAGCCGCACTGCTGCTGGCTTCCGTGGGCCTTTACGGTCTGATGACCCAAACCCTAAACGCGCGCCGGCAGGAGATCGGCATTCGCATCGCCATCGGCGCAGCTCCCGCGCGCATCGTTGGTTCCATGTTGGCCGGCGCTGGTGCATTAGTGGCCATCGGAATCGCCGCCGGGATTCTATTGGTGCTCGTCGCCCGGCCCGCGCTGCGCTCGCTCGTGTTCGGCATCGGCTCCGCCGATGCGCTCACCCTCGCCGCGGGCGCACTGGCGCTAAGTGCCGCGGCCTTGCTGGCCTCGCTAGGCCCGTCGCTAAGGGCGGCGCGCGTCGACCCGATCGAAGCATTACGGGCGGAGTAGAGAAAATACGCAGTCACGCCTGGGTTTCGGGCGTTGAAGCCTGCAATGCTCGTCTTACCGTTTTCACAAGATGAAGTGCCGAATATGGCTTCTGGATGAATCCGACCAGTCCTTTGCCGGTAAAGCGCCGAATAGCTTCCACCTCGTTGTATCCGCTCGATAGAAGCACTTTCACCTCCGGCTGGATCAGCTTCAGATTGCGCAGCGTTTCTTCGCCGCTCATGACCGGCATGGTCATGTCGAGGATCACCAGCGCCACCTTATCTGCTAATAGCCGGAAGAGATCGAGCCCTTCCTTCCCGTTCTCAGCCATCAATACCGTGTAGCCATAGCGCTCCAGCATGGCTTTGGCAGTCTGCCGCACGATTTGCTCATCATCGACGACCAGAATGGTTGCATTACCCTCTAGTATCTCGGCGGACGATGGCGGCCGTTGAGTAACCAGTTGCTTCTCCATGACCGGCAGGAGCACTTTGAAAGTGCTCCCCTGTCTTGGCTGGCTATATACCTTAAGCGTTCCCTTGTGTCCCCGGACGATCCCTTGTACCGCAGCGAGCCCAAGCCCCCGCCCCATAAATTTCGTGGTGAAGAAGGGGTCGAAGATCCGCGAGATGGTCGCCTGATCCATTCCTGTCCCCGTGTCATGGACTTCCAGTGAAATATACCGCCCTGGCTCGATATCAAAGCCCATAGTGCTGCGCAAGTAGGCTTCGTCCACGTCCTGGACGGCGGTGGTTACCAGGACTGCCCCGCTGTTATCCTCGCCGATCGCCTCCGCACCGTTTATGACTAAGTTCATAATGAGCTGTTGCAATTGGCTTGCGTCCGCCTCAATGTATGGCAGGTCCGGTGCGAGATCCAGCCGCAATTGCACGTTCTTGGGGATCGAGGCCTGAATCAGCTCGCTGATTTCCTGGATCAGTCCGGAGATGTTCACCGGCTCAATTATGAACCGGCCTTTCCCAGCGTAGGCCAATAACTGGCGCGTGAGATCGCTCGCGCGCTCACTGGCGCCCAACGCATTCCGCAGGGCGAATCGGGCGGGGTGGTTGGTGGAGAGTCCTTCCAAAACGAGTGAGATGTTTCCCAAAATACCGGTAAGAAGATTGTTGAAGTCGTGGGCGATGCCGCCAGCCAACACGCCGAGACTTTCCAGGCGCTGCGCTTGTTGCAATTGTTTCTCCACCTGCTTCCGCTCAGTGATATCGCGGGCAATATGGGATATACCGATGATATTTCCATCCGAGCTGCGAATCGGCGAAATGGCCAGCGAAACATCTATACTCGCGCCGCCCTTCTTCACCCGAGTAGTTTCGAAATGCGAGATGCTCTCACCGCGCCCGATCTTCGAAAGAATATCGATCTCCTCCTGAACGCGATCGGGAGGAACCATTAGCAGCATCTTCTCGCCGATCGCCTCGGCCGCCGGGTAACCGTAGACGTGCTCGGCACCCGCATTCCAAGTCAGAATAGTGCCGTCGAGCTCCTTGCTGATGATCGCATCTTCGGAGGACTCAACGATGGCCGCGAAGTGAGCATTCGCGAGCTCCATCTGCCGCATGTCGGTGATGTCCGTGACCACGGCAATCCAGCCATTTACCACTTGCCCGCGTTCATACGTAGGCGCATAGACCGCGTGAATCCATCGATTTCCAACACCGAGGAAGTCCACCTCAGTCGTGTATTCCACTCTCTGGCCAGTGAGAACTCGCTCCATA
>DATBID010000434.1:0-17292 GCA_036557125.1 Bryobacteraceae bacterium
GAATCCTTTGCATCCGGATGGATTGTTGGCCATGTATCAGTACTTGGCAAGCCAGGGGATTTCACTGGAAGAAATCAACCGCATGGCGAAAACCAATCCAGCGAAATTGCTGGGGCTGAACGGAAACGCACAGAAGTAACCCATTTCTCCCGCATCAATAACCGGCTCTCTGTATCCTGGGGTACATGCGCTATTTCGTGGTAAGGAGTTGGTTCTTTGCGATGCTTCTCTGGCCCCGATGGGTCAGCGCGCAAGCGCCTTCGGCCGCTGGCAAGCCGCAACCCGACGTGCTGATTCTCAGCGATGATGAACGGTTGGTGGGCCACCTGGTAGGTTCCGACGGCGCATCGGTCATATTTAAGAGCGATCTGCTGGGAAACCAAACGATCGATTGGAGCAAGATTAAGCAACTCGAAACGCAAGGACAATATGCTGTGCTGCCCAAGGAAGTGGAGTTGCGGCCTCATGAGAATACATCCACTATTCCGCAGGGAAGAGTGACCGTGGCGGATCAGAAAATCACGGTCACGCCGGAAGGCGGAGCGGCTCCGCAAACCGTCTCGGTTCCCGACACGGGGCGAGTGCTGCAAGAAGACTTGTTCCTGAAACAGGTATCTCCACCGCCCATCCCCTTCTACAAAGACTGGACGGGCACGGTTACGGGCGGCATCTCGATCCTGCAAGGGACACAGGAAAGCCAAAACTTTACCGGCGCGGTTTCGCTCGTGCGGGCCATTCCGATAGAGACCGAGTTTCCGCCCCGCAACCGCACCACGTTTGATTTCAGCGGCTCGCAAGGCCATCTAACAGAGCCGGGCACACCATCGATTCGCACCAATATTTTGCACGCCGATCTGGAGCGCGACCAGTACTTCACCAACTCGCCGGTGTATGCATTCGGCGCGCTGGCGTTCGACCACAACTATTCGCAGGGCCTCACACTCGCGCAGAACTACGGCGGCGGCATCGGATGGACAATCATCCGGACGCCGGACCAAACGTTGGATATTAAAGGAAGCGCGGAGTACATTCGGCAGCAATTCCGTGTTTCGGAGGCCGATCACAACCTGATCGGATCGAATTTCTCCCAGGCTTACCTGCGGAAGTTCAAGGGAGGGGTGTCGTTTACGGAGCAATTCACGATGATACCGGCCTGGAACGTCCTGCGGGCCTGGATGGGCACGGCCGACGCGGCGATCAATTTTCCGGTATACAAGAGCGTGACGTTCACATTGAGCGTGCTGGATACGTTCTTGGACGATCCACCGCCGGGCTTCCGCAAGAATTCGTTTCAGGCAACCACGGGTCTGACATATTCACTAAAGTGATGCGCGCCTGACCTGGCTTAGTGCTTGAGCAGGGCCGTCTGGATTTTGGAGTCTTTAGGGTCGCCCCACGCGATCCAGGTTTCCGAGCCTACGCTGATGACGCGTGGGTAGCCCAGCGCCATTCTGCCACCCTCGGCGACCTGAACGACCGGTCCGGCAACTCCAGCCGCAGTGACGGCCCGAGCCAATACCTGCGCTGCATTGCCAGCGCCCTGTTGCAGCCAGGAAACGACCGCCGTGCCATCGCCGGCGAGAGCGATGGATGTATATCCGTAGGCATGGCCAGTGCTCACCAAAACCGGCTTGGTAAAGATGCTGCCGCCATCGGAGGAGAAGACCATCTGGACGCGAGGCATATCCTGCGCGCCAGTGTGCCAGCTCAGAGCAACCCGATCGCCGCGGGAAGCCAGGGCAGCCGCGTTGGTAGGGCAGGCATTCAGTTTCCAGCCGTCCGCGTGCACGTTCTTCGACTGCGACCAGCGCCCGTTTTCGAAGCGCAGCACGGAGATATCGCGGATATCGTCTTTGGTGCGGTCGCGGTAGGCAACCAACAGCCCTTTGGCCGTGCGCACTACGGCGGTGGGGCAGCAGTTGCACACATCCGATTCAAGCCGCTCTTCTTTAATTGACTGGCCCTGCGCGTTCACCACGCTGTGCATCAGGTAGCCTGGGCCATCTTCACCCTCCGGTGTTTCGAGCCAAAACAGAGAAGCTTCGCCGTTGCCGCTGGCGACCATGGACACCAGGCCGTGCTCCACTTGACTGCGATCCTTATTCACCATGACGGGAGCGCTCCAATGGATGCCATCGGCGGAGGTGGAGACATAGACGAACTCGGCATCGCTCGATTCCACATTTTCTACCCAGTGGGCCATCCACAAGCGATCGCTCAACTGCTGCACCTCAGGAACTTCGGCGGGATGGTGAAAGAAGTGGCGGTTGGCCACGATGGTGCGCGCTTCCGACCACGCCGAGGGGCCGCGCACCGCGTAGCGCAAGGCGAAGCCGCCTTTTACCGGCTCGATCCAACTGAGGATGGCGTGCCCATCCGTAGTAGCTGACCATTGCGGCTGGAGACTGCCCGAGGCCGCGGGATTCGAAACGGTTTGGGGTGTGAGCGCCTGCCCGAATATGGGAAGGGCCACGAAACAGAAGGTCAGAAGATGCGTTTTCATGCGGGAAAGCTCGGGACTATTGTAGTAAATTCAAGCACCGGCCTCCTATATCTTTCGGCCAGGTATCAATGGGTGCTCAAGAAAGTGCCGCGCTGCAGTTCCTCGAAGGCTTCCCGCAACTGCTCTTGTGTGTTCATCACGATGGGCCCGTGCCAGGCGACCGGCTCCTCGAGCGGCTGACCGGAAACCAGTAGGAAACGGATACCTTCGGGGCCGGCTTGTACGACGACCTCGTCGCCGCGATCGAACAGGACGAGCGAGCGGTTATCTGCATACCCTGTGCCGGGGGCCTCTCCGATGAAATCGGTGCGCACCGGCATGGGGCCGGAAGCATCCGAAAACCTTCCGGACCCTGCGAATACGTAGGCAAAAGCGTGGCGGGTGGTTTCGACGGGCAAAGCCTTCCGGCGGCCGGGCGGAACCGAGACATCGAGGTAAATGGGATCGGCGGCGACGCCAACCACCGGACCGGCGACGCCCCAGAATTGGCCGCACACCACGCGGACCTTTGTGCCATCGTCATCGGTGACTTCCGGTATATCCGGCGCCTTCACTTCCTGATAGCGGGGAGCGGTCATTTTTAGAGACGCAGGGAGGTTGGCCCACAACTGGAACCCGTGCATGCGTCCGGCGTCGTCGCCTTTCGGCATCTCCTGGTGGATGATGCCCCGGCCGGCGGTCATCCATTGGACGTCGCCGGCGCCGATCGTGCCATGATTACCGGTGCTATCGCCGTGGTCGACGGTGCCGGCGAGGACGTAAGTAATCGTCTCGATTCCGCGATGAGGATGCCAGGGGAAGCCGGCCAGGTACTCTCTGGGCACGTCGTTACGGAAATCATCGAGGAGCAGGAAAGGGTCGAATTCGCCGGTGTTGCCGAAGCCGAACGCGCGGCGGAGATGAACTCCGGCGCCTTCTATCGTTGGCTTGGATTTGATGAGGCTTTTGACGGGACGAAGGGACATGAAGCGGCTCCTTTAGTGTTGGATTCCTTTACCGCGGTTCGGATTCAACCCCCGCGGTCACTGGCCCGTCCAGGAGGGCGAACGCTTTTCGAGAAAGGCGGTCATCCCTTCCTGAGCGTCGGCGGCCAGGGCATTCATAGACATAACTTCCTTGGCGTAGGCGTAAGCTTTGGGCTGGTCGAGATCGATTTGGGAATAGAATGCCTGCTTGCCAATGGCCACAACCAGCGGACTGGCTTCTACGATTTGCCGGGCCAGCTCCGCGGTAGCCGCCTCGAGTTGAGTCGGAGAGACGACTTCGTTGACCAGGCCCCACTCGGCGGCGGTGTGGGCGTCAATGGGCTCTCCGGTAAGCAGCATCTGCAAGGCCCGTTTGCGTCCGATTGCGCGCGTGAGGGCCACCATCGGCGTAGTACAGAAGAGGCCGATCCTTACGCCTGGCGTGGCGAAAGAGGCGTTCTGGGAGGCTACGGCGAGATCGCAGGCGGCTACAAGCTGGCAACCCGCGGCCGTGGCCACACCTTGCACCTGGGCGATTACAGGCTGGGGGATTACCTGAATTTTTTCCATGAGGCGGGTACAGAGATCGAAGATGTGCCGGTAGGTATTGATGTTTTGCCCGGTCATCTCGCTCAGGTCATGTCCCGAACAGAAAGCCTTGCCGGCAGAGCGGAGGATCACCGCGCGCACGGCGGGATTGGCGCCGATGGCTTCGAGGCACTCCGTGAGTTCAAGCATGAGCCGCAGCGAGAGCGCATTACGGCGGCCGGGACGGTTGAGAGTGATGGTGACGACGCGGCCCTCTCCCGAAAGACATATATCTTCGAAGGTCATGGAATCAACGCGCCTCCTCTATGGTACGGATTTCACTTTGCGGTCAGTGGTGAATTACTGTTTCAGATCAATATTCAAAATTATCAAAGTAAAGCAGCGATTTATTAATGCTCCGGGGGTGCTTTTAGTCTGGATTTCAATTTGGTGACCGATCCGACAGTTTCGACGGCGGAGTTCGCGGCGGATCAGTGTGGGGGCATACACGAAATTCGGCGAAGGTCCTGAGCGCATCGGATAATCCGGTCCCGGAACCCGATTCCTGCGCGCTGATTCGGGGCGGCGGCGCCGGGCTATGCTCCGTAGCCCCGTTTTTGCGGCGTTTGGAAGCGCGATAAGGCCCACCGAATCCAATAAGGGTGAGCAGGCATCCAATCAATCGAGGCGGTATTTTCCCTGTTTGCAAACGGCTTTTGGTGTCTGGTACCATCTATTTGGCAAACGGAATCCCCCCTTGAGCCGCCAAATCCAAACAACGGAGTAAACCAACCAACTGAATGAGCTTTACTGTATTTCTGGGCAATCTCCCCACGTGGGTCACCGCCGACGACATTAAACAATGGCTATCTGCCGAAAACCTGGTCGCCGATTCTGTCAAAGTGATCCGTAACCACGAAACCCAAGAGTCGAAAGGTTTCGCTTTCGTCGAAGCGCCTACCCCCGATGAGATGCAAGCGATCATCCGGCGATTCGACCGCGCGCCTCTCGAAGATCGATTACTGCGAGCCAATCCCGCCCAGCCCCCCAAGGGCAAGGATGCTCGCGGCGTCAGTACCGCGTCCGCGCAAGCCGCCGGGGGCTCGACGCAGGGAAACGGAGCCGGACAACCGCAGCAGCGGCACCGCCGGAAGCGCGGCGGTAAGGATCACGATCGTGCTCCTCGCAGCGCGTTTGCTAACGAATTGGCCAAGGTTCTCTAATCCCACACTCAGCGCTTGAAACCGCGAACCGGCCGGTGAACGGTCGGGCGAATTGTTTTTACCTTCCCACCCTCCACACCTGTGAACAGCAGTCACATTGTGACTGCAAGTATCCCTTTTGATTTCAAGGAATTAGCACTGGCACAGCGGATGCATGCGGGTAGCCCATGAAACTCGCTTGGGGCGGATTGCTGCTCCTTATGGCGTTGCCGCTGGCCCCGCTATTCAGCGGAACGCAGGATGGAGAGCTCAACGTAAACAGCCGCTACACCGTGGAAACGGTGGTCGTGCGCGGCGACGGCTGGACGGCTAACCTGGCAGCCGATAGCGCCGCGGAGGGCAAATATGGCGCTAGATATGGCACTGCCCGGCGAATCAGCGCGGGGCTGCGGAAGCAGATCACTTCTTTAATCGGCGACAAGTTGAATCCCGCCGTTCTGGACTTATTGGCCGGACGCCTCAGGAAGGAACTGCAGGCGAGCACGGTAACTCATCGGGTATTGCGCGGCTCGAAGCCGGACTTTGTCCAGGTGCTTTTCGAGATCAAGCTGCGGCCTACGCGATTTGATGTTTCCGTCCCTACTTTTGCCTACACAACCAGCGAGGGTCCCTCGGGAGCGATCGAGGCTACGGCTACGGTAGCGCAGCAACACCAGTTCACCGTCGGCGTGCTGAGCAATGCCGACGATCTGGTGGAGCGCTCGAGCGGAGTTGTCGCGCGTTATGAAGACACGCATCTCGGTAGCAACCGGATACGCGCTTCCTTTCAATTCGCCACCTACCGGGAGGCCTGGAACGGCGCGACGCAGACTGAAGTATCGGAGGGTTCCGCAGCCGCCGGGCAGATCTCGGGACTGTATCGTACGCGAGACGACATAGAGCCGGCGGTAACCTTCATACTCGCGCGTCCGCTCACGTTGACTGTCGGCGCCGGCTTTGAACGGTTTCAGGATTCCGGTTTGCCCATGATCGAATCGGCCAACGCTCTGACCTCCGCCTTGGATTACCATGAGCAGTTCGAAGAAGCCGAAGCTCAGCAGACACTGGATGCCGGCTACGATCTGCGCCTGGGCACGCGCCTCATGGGCAGTGATTACGTCTACTTACGCCATCATTGGATGTTACGCTACGCGCTGAGGCGGGGAAAGCACACAGTCACGGACCGGCTGATTGCTGGTATGCTGGTGGGTCGTGCTCCGCTGTATGAACGTTATGTGCTGGGTAACAGCAGCACGCTGCGGGGATGGGATAAGTACGAGATTGATCCCCTTGGTGGAAACCGCGTAGTATCCAATTCCGTCGAGTACCGATACGGTTGGTTCGAAGGGTTTTACGATGCAGGTGCGGTATGGGATTCGGGTCAGCCGATAACCGTGAGGCACTCCACAGGTATGGGGGTGCATCAGGGCCCTGTCTTTCTGGCAGTCGCATTTCCCATTCGTTCGGGCAGGGTGGAACCGATGTTCATGGTTAGCATGAACTATTGATGGCGCTGATTATTGATTAATGAGTTAAAGGGGCATCCGCCGCGGCACACGATCAGCCGCAGGAGCTGGCTTACGGCCGGCTTGGCGATACCTCTGTTCCGCGCCCGCGCGACCCCGGTACTGCGTGTCAGCTCCGATGGCGATAACCTGCATGTGACTGCGCCGGAACTGCATTTCCTCTCGGGCAAACCGCTCACCCGGCTAAAAGATGGCAACACCGTAGTGTACGCATCGCAACTGACCCTGTTCCGGGACGCATTCAGCGGAGCTCCGTTCCGCCGCAGCCCGGAACGGATCACCGTGAGTTACGACGTGTGGGAGGAAAAGTTCAAAGCGGTGCTGGCAGTGGACCACCGTTCGGCGGCGCACCTTTCGCAGGCGGAGACGGAAGCGTGGTGCCTGGAGAACCTGGCCATCAGCGCGCTGGGGCTGGAGCCGCAACGCCCGTTCTGGGTGCGCTTTGATCTGCGCACCGCCGGCGACCGGGACCTGCCTGTGTTGGCGGGGGATAGCGGCATCAGTATTCGCGGGCTGATTGAAATGTTCAGCCGAAAGGCGGGCGCCGGAGAGGTCTCATGGCAACTGGACGCGGGACCGCTGCGGCTGATCGATTTGCCGCGGATCGCGATACGCAGGGCACGGTAACGGGTGAACCGGCTTCGTAACAGGCTGATTCTGATTTTTTTGGCAGTCACCCTGGCGCCGCTGGCGGCCACCGTGTGGATTACCAACTCGCTGCTCGAATACAGCCTGGATTACACCTCGACGAATCAATTGGAACGCGTGGCGCAATCGCTGCGCATGACCGCGCGCGAATACTACCAGCATGTTCGGGAGGATTTGAAGAAGGGCCCGGCGGGGGGCGAGCGGCCGGCCGAAAAATACGTGTCCGCCAATCGCGCGCACTGGCCACAAAGCGTTCAGGATTTTGCCGCTGGCGGAAAGCCCTCGGATTTCCTGCGCACGGGTGAAAACGGCAACCGCCTCGATTACCTGGTGCGCCACGGCAATGACGTTTGGGTATATTCGGCGCCTCTGGGCGTGGGCATGGACGACCTTTCGGCGCAGATCCGCGCCGCCTACGCGCAAGTGGAACACAACCGAGGTCTGGATTTGCACCGCGGCTTCAAACTGGTGTATGGCCTGCTGACGGCCACAATCTGGCTGGTCTCGCTGGCGCTACTGGTGTACCTGGCGCACCGGGTGAGCCGTCCAATTCAGCAGCTCACTACAGGGCTGGGGCGCCTGGCGGCCGGCGATTTGAGCGCGCGAGTCGAAGAGGGGAGAAACGATGAAATCGGGCGGGCCAGCCATGCGTTTAACGATATGGCGAACTGCCTGCAAGAAACCACGGACCGTCTGGTTTATTTGCGGCAGCTCGCAAGCTGGCAGGCGCTGGCGCGGAAAACGGCGCACGAAGTAAAAAATTCGCTGACGCCGATCCGGCTCACGGTGGAAGAAATGGTGGTGCGGTCGGGAGAGACGGACAGGGCGTTTATCGAACAGGCGGCGCAGATTGTTGTGGACGAAATCGAGACGCTTGAGCGGCGAGTGCGCGCGTTCTCCCAGTTCGCCGCCGAGCCGCCCGTGAGCCCGCGTCCGCTGGATGTGAATTCGGTGCTGCAGGAGCGCATGGCATTCTTAAAGACGGCGCATCCGGAAGTGGCTTACGATTGCCGCCTGGCGGATGGCACGCCCATCGCCCTGGCCGATCCCGATTTGCTTAAGGGGATTTTGACTAACCTGCTGGAGAACGCGGCCGAAGCGGCAGGGGAAGGGGGGCAGATTCTGGGCGCGACGTTGCTCTGCCTGAGTGGCGCCGGCGGAGGGCACATAGCCATCGAAGTGCACGATTCCGGGCCGGGGTTGAGCGAACAGGCGAAGGCTTCTTTGTTTCAGCCGACCATTACCTTTAAGAAACGCGGAATGGGGCTGGGGCTTTCCATCGCCCGGAAAAGTGCGCTGCTTTCCGGCGGAGACATTGTTCTGGTGAAAGGAGAATTGGGCGGAGCCGGTTTTCGGGTGCTCCTGCCCATGGTGACTAATGCCGTCCAGGCGCATTCTAATCGTGGATGACGAAGAGAATATTGGCCGCTCGCTGCGCATGATTCTGGAGCGCGAGGGGTACGGAGTGAACGTGTGCCGTTCGATGGCGGAGTTTCGCACGCACCCGGATTCCCATCGCGCTGACGCCTACCTCCTGGACATGAAGCTGCCTGATGGCAGCGGCATCGATCTGCTGAAGGCGACGCGGCAGAACGCCCCTTCCCCGCCCCCCGCGATCATGATTTCCGGCCACGGCACCATCGCCGATGCCGTCGAAGCCACCCGCGCCGGCGCGTTCGATTTTCTGGAGAAGCCGCTCAGCCGCGACCGTGTGCTGCTGGCCGTGAAGAACGCGCTCGAGCAATCCTCGCTGCGGAAGGAAAATGAGCGGTTGCGAGAGCTGGTGGGCAGCGGGCCGAAAATGATCGGCTCAAGCCCGGCGTGGCAGCGGGCGGTGGAGCAGGCTTCGATGGCGGCGCGCTCCGATGCGCGCGTGCTTTTAATCGGCGAATCGGGCACCGGCAAGGAACTGCTGGCAGCCCGGATTCATAGCTCCAGCCCCTTTTCCTCCGGGCCGTTCGTGAAAGTGAATTGCGCGGCGATTCCCACGGAGCTGCTCGAAACGGAACTGTTCGGGCACGAAAAGGGATCGTTCACCGGCGCGACCGCCACGCGGCGGGGCAAGTTCGAGCTGGCTGACGGCGGCACAATCTTCCTGGACGAAGTGGGCGACCTGCACGCCGCTTCGCAGGCCAAGCTGCTGCGCGTGCTGCAGGAAGGCGAATTCCATCGCGTGGGCGGCGAGCAAATCATCAAGGTTTCGGTGCGGGTGATTTCGGCTACGAACCGCGACTTGGGCGGGATGGTCGCGCAGGAGAAATTCCGCGAAGACTTGTATTACCGGTTGAGTGTGGTGCCGATCCGCGTGCCTGCCTTGCGCGAGCGGCCGCAGGATATCCGGGCGCTGGCGGAATATTTTCTGGAAGATTTTTGCGCGCGCAACAACTTCCGGCCGAAAACACTGGAACCGGCTGTGCTCCCGGTGCTCGAAGCGTACAACTGGCCGGGCAATGCGCGCGAGTTGCGCAACGTGATCGAGCGTATGGCGATCCTCTCGCCCGGCGAGCAGATCACCCGCGAAGCGATCCCGGTGGAAATTCGCGTTCAGCGGGACGGCCCGAAATCGACCATTCAGGAAGCGCGCGAATCGGCCGAACGCGAACACATTCTGCGCGCGCTCGAGGAGTCACGCTGGAACGTCTCGGGCGCCGCGCGGGCGCTCGGCATGGAGCGGACGAACCTACATAAGCGGATTCGCGCGCTCGGGCTGAGCCGGGAGAGGTAGCGGGTCGCGGATAGCCGATTCGACGCGGTCAGCAGTTTCCTGGCTGCTTTCGTTCCTGATATAACGCCAGATTTGTAGGAGGTCACGCGCGGCCTGTGGCGCTAGAAGATAGCGCGATTTCATTCCGGCTGTGCTTTCAGCCGTTCCAAACAAACATCGAGCTGATCTTCTGGGATGCCTTCACCGCGCTCCAGTTCTTTGATGCCCTGATAAATCTTCGCGTTAATCGCTTCGCGCTGAGCCGCGAGCCATTCGTCCTGCTCGTGCAGCACTTCAAGCGCGCGCTCAATCACGTCGCCAGCGCTGTGGTACGCGCCTGTGCGCAATGCTTCCGCGACTCGGTGCTCCTGCTCCGGATTGAGGTGAATGGTCATCCAATTCCAGCGTAGGGGGAAGGGGCGGATCCTTTCAATGGGGAATCCAAGTCCTGTCAATCGCACCCTTTCAGACGCTTGCTTGGCGCCCTCCTCCGAGATGTTCGTAAAGCTAAGTAGGAGATCCCGGCCGCAGTCATGGTCGATCGGCCATTGGGAAAGACGAGCCGGCGCCAGGCCGCGGGCATTCGCGCGGACCGCCAGTTCGAGGTCGTTTTCGCAATCCGGGAAGCGAGCCAGATGCGCGCGAGTTGCGCAACGTGATCGAACGCATGGCGATCCTCTCGCCCGGCGAGGAGATCACCCGCGAATCGATTCCGGTGGAAATCCGCGTTCAGCGGGACGGCCCGAAATCCACGATTCAGGAAGCACGCGAATCGGCCGAACGCGAACACATTCTGCGCGCGCTCGAAGAATCCCGCGCCGCGTGGGCGCTCGGTATGGAGCGGACGAACCTGCACAAGCGGATTCGCGCGCTCGGGCTGAGCCGGGAGAGGTAATTACGACAGCCTTCCCAGTATGGCTTCGAAAAGCTTGGCGCAATTTGGGGCAGATTTCCTGACCAGGTCGGGGTTTATGCGGGCCAAGAGTTGGGAACCGTGCAAAGTTTTGTGATATCCGCTCTTCCGAGTACCTCTTGTGGCTTCTCTCAAGCCCGTTAGGACCTCCAACTTGGGAATCTCTTCGACTCTTGGATTCTGACTCAGTGCGCTTTTTCTGAAACCGTTCCCGTAGAATTCCTCAAGTGCATCCTTGTCTGCATGGAACCAAGATTCCATCGTTTGAACCATCCAGAAAATTGAGCCAGCGTGCTCCTCATGCCAGTGGTTCTCGCGACAAACCAACAAGGATAACGCATCCGAATACGGTTTCTCGCTGTCGATCAGGAGGATGTTCCAGGCTTCGCGGTGGAGCCTGATAGCTTTGGCAAAATCGCGAATAGCACTCCCGCCTCCGGCGATAGGGCGGATTGAACACTTTTGTGCGCGAGCACGGTCCCTCAAGGAGGCGAAGAACGCATTAAAGCCTTCCTTCAGGAGTGGGCTTCCTTCGTAGTAAATACGGATTTCCCGCACATGCGCTAACAGCGACTGCCGCCGATTTCGCCCTTACGCCAGAGCTGGCCGAGGGAGTAGTCTTCCAGCCACTCTCTTAAGTCCTCCTTAGAAAGCCGCTTCATCTGAGTGCCATTGTCGAAATCCCGTTCACAAACCAGCACTGTTTCCGGCCTTTCACTTAGCGCATCCACAAGAGCTTCGGAATGCGTGGTGACGATCAACTGCGTAGTCTGCGAGGCCTCCAACAACGCCTCGGCGACAAGCTGCAAGGCATCGGGGTGCAGCCCGACTTCTGGCTCTTCGAGGCACAACAACGGCGGCGGGGTAGGGTGAAATAGAACCGTGAGAAGGGCAAGGAATTTGAGGGTACCGTCGGACATACGGACGGCCGATAACATCTCCGAGAGACCGGCCTCCCGCAAATAGGCACGCGCCATTCCCTCAGCCACCCTGATTTTAATGTCTTCGAATCGCTCACAAAATCGGCGGAGATATTCCCGGATTCGGTCGTGCACACCAAAGAAGTCGAGTTCATTCAGAACGAGTCCGAGGTTTTCTCCGCCATCCTCCAACGCATCGCCCCTCACCGACGCGGGGATGCCGTGCCGCATCGCGGATCCCGGGCCGGTTCGAAACTCGCGGAAGGTTTGGATGTTTGAAAACTGGCTACCCAGTTCCGTAGCGGGGGTCGGATCGGCCGGGTATCGGAATTGCGAGAGGATCGACTCGTTGGGAGGGATTCCCATATTCGTTAGAGAAGGCGATGCACCCGATTCGAGGGCTGCCGGCCCGAAGTTTAGTGAGCCGCTGGAACGGATCAAGTAGGCGTGTCCATTCGGTTTCTGAAGCCGCTCTTCGAGTATGATCATGAAGCCATGCGAATTATCTGAGAACTGCAACTGGTAGTTGATAGGGCCTGCGTGACGTCCTCCCGACAACAACGCATCGCACTCAATCGTCGCCACCGGGGGGATTGCATCCCCCAACCAAAGCCATTGCCGAACGCCCCCTCCGCGCAGGATGGTCCCGGCGATACCAGTTGGCGCGGCTTGCAGCAAACTAATTGCTTCAATCAGATTGCTCTTACCGACTGCGTTCGGGCCGATCAGAACATTCAGCGGCCTGAGGTCGAGAGTGCAATCGTTGAAAGACAGGAGCTTTTTGAGTGTCAGGCGTTCGAGGAACACTGTCGCTTAAATCTTAGCGAATTTTCGAAGCCGTACCACTCTTCGGGTAGATAGTATTCCTCAGCCGTGTGGTCGCTTGCCTGGCGCTCTCCTCTGGGATGTTCGTAAAGCTACGTAGGGATCGCAGCTCAAGCCTCTGATCCTCGTGCCGGAATTCTGGTTCGCCTGGTCGGAGTTCCACCCGATGACCAAGATTCTTAGCCCCGGCGGTACAAAATAGATGGAGGAGCGTTCCATGATTGCGTACCCCCCGAACGGATTTGTCTTGCGATTCGGCGCCGCGCTGTTTTTCGCGGCCGGCGCCTTACAGGCACAGGTGCAGGTCAAGACACTAATAGAGGAGCCGGTGCCTGACACCGTCGAGCCGAAAGTCACCGTGCTCACTCTCGCTATCCCCGCGGGTACTGGAAAGGGCGCGCCCGCGCATCAGCATGCGGGCCCCGTATTCGCGTATCTGCTCGAAGGGGCGATCGAGAACCAGGTGGATCCGGATCCCGCCAAGACCTTTCATCCCGGTGGCTTCTTCTACGAGCCCACGATGCAGGTGCATCGTATGCTGCGGAACCTGAGCGCCACCGAGCCGGCAAAGCTTCTGGTATTCCAGATCGGCGACACCGGCAGGCAGGCTCCCGCGATCAAGCCGCTGATGCAGGAACCGCTGAGTCCGGGGAGCAATCGACTGGCGAGTCTTATTACGCTCACAGTAAGTCCCGGCGCGGTTTCGGAGCCGCACAAGCACCCCGGCTCAGTGTTCGGCTACGTCGCGAAAGGAGAGATCGAAAACCAGGTCGATCCGGAGCCCGCGAAAACGTATCACGCCGGCGACGTGTTCTATGAGCCTCCACTGCACGTTCACAGGCGCCTGCGGAATCTGGGCAAGACGGAGCCCGCGGAGGTGATCGTCTTCCAGGTACGTGAGGCGGGTCAACCGTCGACGCTCAGTGCAAAGTAGGTAGAACCAATCCCCACCGCAGGCTTTCGCGCAATCGCCTACAATCGTTAAGGGAAGGCGATGGCCGAAGCACTCCTGGATACCCGCGGAACCTGGCAGGCAGCCCAATCGCCTTTTGCGATCCATTATTCCCGGCGAATGCTGGAAGAAGTCCGGCTGGCTGTGGTGGACGCATTTTTCTCGCTCCCGCGAGGCGGAGTGGAAGTGGGAGGAGTGCTGCTAGGAACCCGCCGGGAGCAGGCAATCGAGATTGCGGATTATCTGCCCATCGACTGTGAGCATGCCTTCGGCCCTTCGTTCACGCTTTCACAGGGAGACGTGGAGCGGCTACGGGCAGTTCTCCAGGCAATTCGTGAAAAACCCGGCGGGCCGGAGGTGGTGGGGTGGTATCACTCGCATAACCGCAGCGGGCTTTTCCTGTCCGAATCGGATCTGGAAATTCATCGCCGCTTCTTTCCGGAGCCATGGCAAGTAGCTTTGGTTTTGCGCCCGCACCTCTCCCAGCCCATGCGGGCGGGCTTTTTCGTTCGGGAAGCGGACGGCTCGATGCGCGCGGCCACCAGCTATCAGGAATTCGTGGTGGAAGCTTTCCGCAGGGTGGCGATAAACGGCGCTTCCCCGACCGAACCGGCGCAGGCTCAACCGGTGGCGCCGCCTCAACCCGTGAAGGAAACTGTAGCCGCTGCTCCAGTGGAACTTCCGTCCTCGCCGCAGTTCTTGCCGCCGCGGCAAACCGACGGGCAGGCCATATCGCTACCCAACTTTCTGCGAGACCAGGGGCCGAAGCCGCACATGAAGTTTTGGATTGCGTCCGTTCTGGTGGCGGGATCGGTAATGGGGATTCTGGGTTTCGTGGCCTTAAGTACTCGGATACTATCGCGTGGGGCGGTTTCGAATGCCGCTGGGTTGGCGAGCCCGGGAAACGCGGGATGGATGAACATGCTCGATAGCGACGGGCAACTGCAGATCCGCTGGGATACGGGATCGCGGGCGGTGGAGAAGGCCCGGTCGGCGGTTCTGCTGGTTTCCGATGCCGGCGAGCAGCAGCGGATTTCGCTCGATCCTGCGCAGCTTCGGGCCGGATCGCTCACTTACACGCGGCACAGTGGGAGGGTAGACGCCCGCCTGACCATCGACACAGAAGGCGGACCATATGAAACCGCGACCACGTTTCTGGGCGAGACTCCGGCGGCGCTCGAAGCCGAAGCCGCCGCCTCCAGCGCCGAGGCCGCGGCGCTCGAGAGGCAAAACGAGGAACTGCGGAAGCAGAACACGACGCTTCAGTCCCAGGTGAAGACTCTAGAAACCCAACTCGAGCAACTGCGCAAGCCGCCCGAGAAGAAGCGGCCGCCCGAGGCCAATCGATTCTTCGACCCGCTCGAGTGAGCGACTGGAAGTGGGCTGTGATATGATTCCGTCCCAACGGAGGAGGAATCATGCGGCTTCATATCCCTCGCCCGATTCCCATCGGACTGGCGGCCGCGGCGCTCGTAGTGCCGATGGCATTTGCTGAAGACATCCCGCGGCTCACCAACGGTAAGCCCGATTTCAATGGTGTCTGGGACCATCCGCGCGTGGCCGATGTGACGCGCAATTCGAATGCCTGCGCCGCCACCGCGACCGGCTGCTCGCAACAGGGATCTGGCGACCTTCCCTTTACCGAATGGGGCTTGGCGCAGTGGAAAGATGTCGCCCACCGGTTTGATTACTCGGCGCATTGTCTCCCCTGGGGCTACACGCGTGCATGGCAGGTGGAGTATCCGGTGGAGATCATGCAGACGCCCGACCGGCTGGCGCTGCTGTTTGAATCCAACAATATCTTTCACGTGATATTTACGGATGGGCGCGGCCATCCTAAGGACCTGGATCCGAGCTGGATGGGCCACTCAATCGGAAAGTGGGAAGGCGATACCCTCGTCATTGACACGATCGGCTTTAACGGCCGAACGTGGATCGATACGGCGGAACATCCTTCGAGCGATCAGTTGCATGTCACCGAGCGCGTCCATTTCATCGACCGCCAGCACCTCGGCTATGAGGTTACCTGGGAAGATCCCAAGACTTACACCAAGCCCATCAAGAACACACGCGTCCTGGCGCGCATGAAGCCGGGCGAGGAGCTGATGGAGTACTGGTGCATGGAAAACAACAAGGATCTGCTGGAGGGGCACCTTTCGAGATGAGAGCCCCTTTTGTCGCAGCAGCGTGCCTTCTGGGCCTTCGGTTATGCCCGGCCGCCGGTACGCCCGATCTGAACGGTATCTGGCAAGTGCTGAACACCGCCGCCTCGGATGTCGAGGATCACTCGGGGCAACTGGGTGTGCCGCCCGGCCAGGGAGTGGTGGAGGGTGGCGAGATTCCCTATCAGCCGTGGGCGGCGAAGAAGAAACAGGAGAACTACTCGCAACGGAAGACGGCGGACCAGACACAAGCGAATTGCTTCTTGCCGGGCGTGCCCCGCGCGACTTATATGCCCTATCCGTTCGAGATCGTGCAAACGCCCGAGCGGATTGCGATCCGTTATGAATTCGCGCACGCGCTGCGGGTAGTTCCGATGGATGGCAGCCCGCATCCCGAAGGGCTACCGGATGCCTGGATGGGCGATTCGCGCGGCCATTGGGAGGGCAACACGCTGGTGGTGGATGTGCGGAACCTGGATGAGCGGACCTGGTTTGACCAGGCCGGCAATTTTCACAGCGATGCCTTGCACGTGGTGGAGCGATATTCGCCCATCGATGCGGACCACATTCGTTACGAAGCGACGATCGAAGATCCCAAGGTCTTCACCAGACCTTGGAAAATGAGCATGCCACTCTACCGCGTGATCGACAAGAACATGACACTGCTGGAATACGAGTGCGTGTTCTATTTGCAGGAAGAGCGATATAAAAACGCGCCGTTCCGGTAAGAGGAGTGAGCTGATGCAAAAGATTCTCGGTGCTCTAATCCTGTGCGGTTCGTGGCCGTTGGCGTCCGCCCAACCGGATCTCCAGGGCATGTACACACGCAACGGCGTAGTTGGACTGGAAGCAAATGCGCCGGAAAACCCGATCGATCCTAGCGGCAAGAATCCGCTCTCGGTATCCAACCGGGGAGACGGCCTGGGACCATATCCAAAAGTATTTGGAGAAGGAGGAACGGTTTTACGCGGCGGCCAACGGCGGCAGCAGCGGCGAACCGGCATCGTGGACCCGCCGAACAAGATTTTGCCGTGGATTCCCGAGCAGGATAAACTGCGCCGCGAATTTCTGGTGCACATGAATCCGGCCGCCGATCTGCGACATGTGGAGCTGAATGCCCGGTGTGCACTGCCGGGTCTGTTTCAAGGCGAAGACAATAATAACCCCTACCAGTTCCTCCAGCGGCCGGAAGAAGTCGTGATCCTGTACGACTACAATCACACCAGCCGGGTGATTCACCTGGACGGCCGCCCTCATCTGGGCAAAAACATTCAGCTATTCATGGGCGATTCGATCGGGCATTGGGAGGGCAACACGCTGATGGTGGACACGACCAACTTCAATGGCCGGACGGCGTATTCGCGGGAGATCCCCTACCTGAGCGAGGAACTGCATACGGTGGAGCGGTTCACGAAAGCAGATGCGAACACGATCGATTACGAAG
>DATBID010000435.1:0-6329 GCA_036557125.1 Bryobacteraceae bacterium
AGAACGATCAGGTCGGCGAGCGAGACCTTCTTTCCATTCGATTGCGATTTGTTGAAATCCTTTTGGACTGTCTCCAGGGTCTTTAGGACCTTGGGCAGCGCAGCCGACTCGTTCACCTCCCAATCCTTTTGCGGCGCGAGGCGAATGCGTGCCCCGTTTGCACCACCACGCTTGTCGGAGCCGCGGAAGCTCGCCGCCGACGCCCAGGCAGTGGTAACCAGTTCGGAGATCGACAACCCGGATTTAAGGATCTTGGCCTTCAGCGCCGTGATGTCCTTGTCTCCGACTAATTCGTGGTCCACCGGGGGAACAGGGTCTTGCCACACCTGCGGCTCCTTCGGAACGAGCGGTCCAAGGTACCGCGGCAGCGGACCCATGTCGCGGTGCGTCAGCTTATACCACGCTTTGGCGAACGCGTCTGCGAACTCCTGGGGCTGATCGAGGAAGCGCTTGGAGATGGGGCCATAGGTGGGGTCCATCCTCAATGCGAGGTCGGTGGTGAGCATCCCGGGGGCCTGGCGCTTCTTCGGATCGTGCGCATTCGGCACAGCGCTGGCCGCCGCCCCGTTCTTCGGAGTCCACTGGTACGCGCCGGCCGGACTCTTCACGAGCTCCCAGTCATATTTGTATAGGTTTTCGAGGAAGTTGTTGCTCCACTTCGTTGGGGTCTCAGTCCATGTGACCTCCAAGCCGCTGCCGATCGCATCACCGCCGCTGCCGCTGCCATAGCTGCCCTTCCAGCCAAGGCCTTGCTCCTCGATGGGTGCGGCCTCAGGCTCGGGGCCGACGTACTTTGCAGCGTCGGCGGCGCCGTGGGTTTTGCCGAACGTGTGCCCACCCGCTATGAGCGCAACAGTCTCCTCGTCATTCATCGCCATACGGGCGAACGTCTCCCGAATATCCCGTGCCGCGGCCAGAGGATCCGGCTTTCCATTCGGCCCTTCCGGATTCACGTAAATCAAACCCATCTGAACAGCCGCCAGAGGATTGGCAAGGTCGCGATCGCCGCTGTAGCGCTCGTCGGCCAGCCACTTGCCCTCAGGCCCCCAGTAAATGTCCTCAGGCGCATCCCACACGTCCTCGCGCCCGCCGCCGAAGCCGAAAGTCTTGAACCCCATCGATTCCAAAGCGACGTTGCCGGCCAGAATCATGAGGTCGGCCCAGGAGATTTTCCGGCCATATTTCTGCTTGATTGGCCAGAGCAGCCGGCGAGCTTTATCCAGGTTCACATTGTCGGGCCAGCTATTGAGTGGCGCAAACCGCTGCGTGCCGGAGCCTGCCCCGCCGCGGCCATCGCCTATGCGATAGGTCCCTGCGCTGTGCCATGCCATCCGAATAAAAAGCGGCCCATAGTGGCCAAAATCGGCCGGCCACCATTCCTGGGACGTTGTCATTAGGGCGTGCAAGTCCTTAGTTACCGCATCCAGGTCGAGGCTCTTGAATTCCTCGGCATAATTGAACTCCTTGCCCATGGGATCGGACAACGGGGAGTGCTGGTGCAGAATTCTCAGGTTCAGTTGATTCGGCCACCAGTGGGCATTCGTCCGAGCCCCAGCCACCGTGTGAAACGGGCACTTGGCTTCGGCTGCCGAGGTTTGCTCCAGACTACCGGCGGCAGGCGCCCCCACTGCGGTTTTCAGTTCTTTCTCCATGTATTCCTCCTCTTTGGAATCAGTAAATAATAGCGCGGACTACGACACCTTCCGGGACGCGTGCCGCGGAGAGCACTTCGTGCAAAGCCCGCGCAAAATAATTTCGCATTCGCGAAGAACCCGCTTACCGAGGGACCTCGCCGCAGGCCTTGGCACGTCATACCAATCGACGTCCTCAACATTGCCGCAGCGGTCGCAGATGAAGTGGTGGTGCGGCATGCCTTTTACATCGAATCGCGCGGCGCGGCCCTCGACGGCTACTTCGCGCACCAAACCCGCCCTCACCAAATCCGCCAGATTGTTATAAATTGTGGCCCTGGAAGATCGCGGATCCACGCGGTTCACCGCTTCGAAGATTTCCGCGGCCGTGGGATGCTTAGGATTTTCCATCAGGAATGCCATCACGGCGTAGCGTTGCGGAGTACACCGCAATCCGCTGTCCTCCAGGGATTGCTTGATCGAATCGGCTGGCACTGAATTATTTAGATTATATCTAATGTGATATTTTGTCAAGGATCGACTTCGATTCATTCCCCTTGGAACGTGGCGGACTGCCGGGGAGCCGCAAACTGTCGTCGATATAACTCCGCATAGAGGCCATCCCGCTCCAGGAGCCCGGCGTGCGTTCCACGCTCGACGATGCGCCCTTCGTTCACGACAAGGATTTGGTCCGCCTTGAGGATTGTGGAGAGGCGGTGCGCGATGACGATGGAAGTGCGGCCGCGGAGGGCAATTTCAAATGCCTCCTGGATGGCGGCCTCTGATTCGGAATCCAGATGCGCGGTTGCCTCGTCCAGGATGACGATTTCGGGTGCTTTGAGAAGCAGGCGGGCAATGGCCAGGCGCTGCTTCTCGCCTCCCGAGAAACGGTATCCGCGGTCGCCGACCAGCGTATCGAGGCCCTTTGGCAGGGAAGATATCAGCGGCAGAATATGCGCGGCGCGCAAGGCGTCGGTAAGTTCCGCCTCCGCGGCTTGGGGTTTCGCATAGAGGAGGTTGGCGCGGATGGTGTCATGGAAAAGATGCGCATCCTGCATGACGGTTCCGACGCGTTGCTGCAGAGAGTCCAGTCTCGCCTTGCGAACGTCGATGCCGTTGATCGCCACCGAGCCGCTCTGGACGTCATAGAGCCGTGCAAGCAAGTGAGTAATGGTCGTCTTGCCCCCGCCGGACGGGCCGACCAGTGCGACGAGTTGGCCCGGTTCGGCGGAAAAAGTAATGTCATTCAACACTGTTTTCTCCGGAATCTTATCGCGTGCGGCTATAGATTCCAGCGATGCCAGCGAGACTTCCGCCGGCGTTGGGTAGCGAAATGATACGCGGTCGAAAGAAATCCGTGCCGGACCGCTGGGAATGGGGACGGCTTTCGGATCATCTCGAATCATGGGTGGCAGATCGAGCACCTCGAAGACTCGCTCGAAGGAAACGAGCGCCGTCATTACGGTGACCTGGACATTGGAAAGCCCGGTCCACGTCATGTAAAGGCGGCTCAGGTACGAGAGAAAAGCCACGACGGTGCCCAGGTCAAGCTTGTGCTGAACGGTGAGCACGCCACCCCAGCCGTATGCGAAGGAAGTGGCGACAACCGTCACGACCATAATTGCCGTGCCGAAGAGACGGCCGTAAATCGCGGTCTTGACACCGATGGCGGAGACTCGCCCGGCTTTTTCCGCGAATTCGTTGCTGTCATCCTGCGGGCGGCCGAAAATCTTGGCGACATAGGCGCCCGCGACATTAAACCGTTCCGTCATCAGGCTGCTCATCGCAGCGTTCAAGGTCATGCTCTCGCGCAGGATTTGCTGGAGCTTTCGTCCCCAAAAACGCACTGGAAAAACGAAGAGCGGTACCAGGACGAGCGCCGCGAGCGTCATCTGCCACGACAGAGCAAACATCGCGGCCAACAGGCCCACCAGAGTTACACTGTTTCCCACCACGTTCGAGAGGATGTCGGTGAAGGCGCCTTGCGCGCCGGAGACATCGGTGTTCAGCCGGCTCACCAAAGCTCCTGTCTGCACGCGCGTAAAGAACGCGAGCGGCATTTGCTGAATGTGCTCGAAAAGTCTCGTGCGTAGGCCAAGCACGACCCGCGCGCCGACCGTGGCAGAGAGATAAGACTGCCCTAGCCCGAGTGCGCCATCGATGAGGCCCAGCACACCGGCCAGTAGGGCATAGCGAATGATCAGCGTGGCGTCGCCCTTTAGAAACCCGTTATTGATAATCTGCCGATAGATCAGGGGGTTGACGATGCTGATGCCTGAGTCCAGAATTACAACCAGCAGAAAGAGCGCCAGAATGCCGGCGTAGGGAATCGCGAATCGCATCATACGCTTCGCCGTCCCGGGCTTCACTTTTTGTTTCACTACCGACGCGTCCTGCATCAGGGAGCGCATCGACCCCATCATTCCCGCCATTCCCATCGTGGTTCCTTCAGTTTTCTAAGATTCCTGTTCGCTTCATGCCAGCCAGTCAACGGCTCACAATCAACGCGGCCAACAGTACCGCGCACTCGGAAATTTCGATCGCCGCTCCCAGCGTGTCACCCGTGATGCCGCCGATCTTCCGATAGCAGAATACTCCGAAGGCCGTGGTGACAACTGCAACCACGGCCCAGCACACTAAAGCGCGATGCATACTCAATGCGGGGACAATCGCGGCGGTGAAAATGGTCGCCCAAACCAGTTCGCGCGTGCCAGCGAACGACGGCGCTGATTTTGCCGGCCGCACGTATTTCAGAAAGCACGAAAGCGGAGCGGCCGCCCAGCGGCCCAACACCGGCGCTAGCACCAGGTAAGGAAGCGCGGAGTGGCGATCGAGCAACGCTTTCAAGGCCGCGATTTTGAAGGCTACGAGCAGCGCAATCGCGACTGCGCCATAACTGCCGATGGCTGGGTCGCGCATGATGCGCAGAATATCCTCGCGGCTTCTGCCGCCGCCGAAGCCATCGGCCGTGTCGGCAAGGCCATCCATGTGAAGCGCGCCGGTCAGGAGGGCTTCCGCGATCACCACGAGCACGGCGACAACCGCACCGGGGAGATGCGGCTTCGTGAGCCATGCTACAGCGGCGTAGATGCCACCGATCATGGCGCCCACGAGCGGGAACCAGCGCGTGGCGCGACCAGCGGTTTCCGGATCGGCCGGCGCGGGGACCGGGATTCGGGTGAGCAGCCCGATGGCGGCAATGAGTGTTTTCATTTTCGGCCCGAGACACCGGCCGAGGTGAAGGTCGCCATGCCTGCAAATGCGGCTGCTGCGGCCTGCATGATCTTCATAGCCAGCGCAGCGCCAGTGCCTTCGCCCAAGCGCATGTCGAGGTCGAGCAGCGGGCAAAGATCGAGACTCGCGAGCAGACAGCGATGGCCCGGTTCGGAAGAAAGATGCGCTGCGAAGAGATAATCCTTCACGTGCGGCTCCATGCGCACGGCGGCCGCGGCAGCAGCCGTGGCGATGAAGCCATCCATCACGAGGGGCCGGCGACATGAGGCCGCACCAAGACAGAAGCCGCACATCGCCGCGATTTCGAAGCCGCCGATGCCAGAGAGGATGTCGAAAGGATCGGCCAACCGGCCGGCATGAGTCGCCAGGGCGCGCTCGACCGCGGCAATTTTTCGAGCCAGGCAGGCTTCATCGGCCCCGGTGCCGCGACCCACAGCTTCAGCCGGAGCGCAGCCGGTAAGCACCGTGGTTAATGCGGCGGCAGTTGTGGTATTGCCAATGCCCATTTCGCCGAAGCCCAGCAAATTACAGCCCTCCGCCACGGCCTGTTCCGCCATTTCGAAACCGACTCTGAGGGCGGCTTCGGTCTGTTCGCGAGTCATCGCCGGTTCCTGGCAGAAATTGCGCGTGCCCGAAGCTATTCGGCGAACGGTCAGCCCCGGCAATTGCGGCAAAGGCGCGGCTACGCCCACATCGACTACTTGCAGATCGATCCCGCAAGCCTGCGCCAGGCAGTTGATGGCCGCGCCGCCACTCAGAAAATTCAGCAACATTTGGGCCGTGACTTCTTGCGGATATGGACTCACGCCCTCGGCGCACACGCCGTGATCGCCGGCAAAAAGGACGATGCGCGGTTGCGAGAGCCTGAATGAGAGGCTTTCGAAAATCGCCGCGCAACGGTTGGCTATCTCTTCCAGGCGACCGAGGCTGCCGGGCGGCTTAGTCAGCTCGAGCTGGCGGGCTTCGGCCAGTCGCATCCAATGCGGGTCTATCGAACTTACGGGCGGACAGACGGTTGTTTTCATTGGGACTCTTCAACCACGCGCGCCAGAATCGCGTGCAACTGCTGGACGCCATCGGTGAGCGCGGCGGGACCGGGTTGCAAGATGTACGTCGATTTTACTTCGTAAACGTGGCGGATATCCTGCCAGCCCTCGCGCGCGCGAATCGCCTCCGGATTGACTTTGCGCCCGCACCAGGAGGCGATGACAACTTCGGGATTGTGCTCGCGAACGGCGCGCGGATCGAGGATGCGGCTTTTGGCGTCGGGGCAAGAGCGGAGTTCGGGGAAAAGGGTCTCGCCGCCGGCGATTTCGAGCAGTTCATCCACCCATCGGATACCGCTGATCAGCGGGTCGTTCCATTCTTCAAAGAAAACGCGCGGCCGGCGGGGGAAGCGAGCAGCCGCGGCGCGAATAGCGTCCAGACCGGCACGCAACTCGGCAACCAGGGCAAAGCCGCGCT
>DATBID010000436.1:0-5725 GCA_036557125.1 Bryobacteraceae bacterium
GCCGTGGACTAGGACCCACTTCAGCGCTAAGCCGCCTGCTAGCGCGAGGAGCGATGGAAGGATCTTTCGGGGGCGGGCGGGGCGGCGAAGACTCAGGGCGAACGGGGCTACTATGCCAGCGCCGACTGCGCCGATCCAAAAGAGCGGGCCATAACGGCCGCGGGTCATCGACTTCCCGGCTGGGCCGGCCTCGGAAAGGTATCCAGCCAAGGCGGCGGTCTCGGCAGCACGGGCGATCTGGCCGATTGTTTCCATCTCGGGATGCCTGCGAGGCAGAACGAGGGAGAGCGCGGCTTCGGCTGTGGATACGGAACTCGCGGCGATGAGCGGTCCCAAGAAACGGGTTGTGCGCCAGGCGGGGACGCTGGTGGTTTCGAGCAAGACGCCGGGGTAGGCCATCATAATGAGGCCGAACGGAATCGCGGAAAGCATCACGAGACGTTCCGGAAGCCAACTGAGAAGCTTGCGGAGGGGACGAGGCAGGCGGGGGGCGAGATTGATCAAAGCGAGGGCAGTTACCTGCTGGCCATAGGCATTCAGCGACCAGGCGCCTACGCTCATAGGCGATTCCAACTTGAGAATTCGCAACATGTGGAGGAATCGGGCGGGGCGGCCGAGGTCTTTGATGAGCAAGAAGGGGCAAGGGAGCATGCTGGCGCAAGCGAGGTAGCGAGCTTGCCGAACCAGATTGCGATGGCGCTTGCCGCCGAACAGATCGGCCACGGCGGAGAAGAGGAACGCGCCGGAACTGACGCCTTCGAAGAAGAAGTAGAGCGAGATTTCCCAACCCCACAGCGGGCGCTTCAAGAAGGGCAGGCCGTAATAGCCTTCTTCGCGGACACCGGAGGGTTGAGCGAGAGGCTCAATGGCGCTTTCGGATCTCACGGGAGGGGCGAGTGTGGTGGTCATTTGCGGGCTCCGAACAGAATGGCGGAGACCGCAAGCAGTCCGGCGGCGGCAGCGAAGCTTGTGGCCCAATTGGTTTTGAGATGCGCTACCGGTCGCCGTGGGGCTTCGGGGAGGTTGTAGACGGAGGGGTGGTCTTTCAATAGGAAAAAGGCATTCAGCTCGCTGTATTCGCGGGAACGATCGGCCCCATAGAGGTAAGCATCGGTTTCCCCGCGGGTATGCAACTCGTCGACGCGCGCTCGCGCCTTTTCGCGAAGCACGGAAACCGGGCCGAACTGGATCGATTCGGTGGGACAGGCTTGGGCGCAGGCGGGCGTCATGCCGTCTTTCTGGCGGTCGTAACAGAGAGTGCATTTGTGAGCGAGGCCGTCTTCGGTGTTGCGGTCCAAAACGCCGAACGGGCAGGCAGCCACGCAGTAGGCACAGCCATTGCAGATATCCTGCTGCAGGTAGACATTGCCGAATTCGTTGTAAATGAGGGCGCCGGTGGGGCAGGCTTCTTCGCAAGGCGCTTGGACGCAGTGCTTGCAGACGTCGCTCATCATCAGCCAGCGGGGCGGATGGCCATCGCGATCGAACTGTTCGATAAAAGCAACATGACGCCAAGTGGTGGAGGATAGGGCGACGGTGTTGTCGTAGCTGTTGCCGGTCCAATGAAAACCATCGCTGGGAAGCTGGTTCCACTGCTTGCAGGCCACTTCGCAGGCTTTGCAGCCGATGCAGAGAGTGGTATCGGTAAAGAAGCCGGTTTCTTCCCGCTCGGCGGGCGGTGCGGGGCGCTGCCAGGCATCAAGGAATTGAGAGGCGGCGCTCATGTAGTCCTTCCTTCGGGCTGTTGGGAACTGGGCAGGTCCGACGAGGGGGCTGTTTGCGGGAAGGGGGCGGCCGCGAGCGGGGCGTCCCGATGTTCGTCGCGGAGGCGGCCGGGGCGCACGTTGCAGGTGAAAGCTTTCGCCTCGTGCATGCTGACGTTGGAATCCGACACGATGGAAGTCAAGTCATTGGCAATGGAGCCGACGGTTTCGCCCGCGAAACCCCAATGAAAGGGGAGGCCGATCTGGTGCAAGGTACGGCCTTGGACCCGCAGCGGGCGTATGCGAGGGGTGACCATGGCGCGCGCTTCGATGGCGCCGCGTTTATTCCAAACCACCATCCAGCCGCCATGCTCGATGCCGCGCTCGGCTGCGAGTTCGGGGCTCAGTTCGACGAACATTTCCGGCTGGAGTTCATTCAGCCAGCTATCAAAGCGGCTCATGGGGCCGCTCAAATAATGTTCGGTGAGGCGGTAGGTGGTGGCCACGATGGGGAAAGACAGATCGAACGGGGCCGCGAGAGGGTTCAGCGGCACGTCGTAGTTTTGCTCGACGGGGTTCGACTGCTGATCGTAAAACGGATTAGCGACAGGCGATTCGACCGGCTCATAGTGAGTCGGCAAAGGCCCGTCCTTAGTGCCTCCGGGCGCATATAGCCAGCCCACGCCATCGGGTTTCATGATGAAGGGCGAAGCGCCGCTGATGGATTCCATGCCCGTGGAACCCGGCTGCGGGCGGTAGGAGGGCGGCTTTCCGGGTTCGAAATCCGGCTCATCGAGACCGGTCCATTTGCGCTTCTCTTCGTCCCACCAGATGTACTTTTTGCGGTCTGACCAGGGGCGGCCTTCGGGATCGGCGGAAGCGCGGTTGTACATGATGCGGCGATTGTGCGGCCAGGCGAATCCCCAATCGGGACTGGTGTAGTTGCCGGGGCTACGACGGCGGCTGCGCGCGCGGTTTTGGCCTTCTTCAGGGAAAACGCCGCTGTAGATCCAGCAGCCACAGGCGGTGCTGCCATCGTCTTTCAGCTCGGAGAAGCCTTTGACCAGCTTGCGATCGGCGACGGTATAACCGTTGATTTCCTTGAGGACTTTGGCGGCATCCGGGTCATCGGCAATGCGGCTGGGGCGGGCATCGGGCAGCATCGGCGATTGGTCGAAAGCATAGTCCCAGGTGAGATTGAGGAGGCCCTGATCCCGCCGCGCGGTGGAATCGGCATAGAGCTGTTTCAGACGACGGCCAAGGTTATAAAGGAACCAAAGATCGGAGCGGCAATCGCCCGGCGGATCGATGGCCTTATCGTGCCATTGCAGCAGGCGCTGCGTATTGGTGAGCGTGCCGTCTTTTTCCGGAGAAGATGCGGCGGGAAGGAAGAAGACTTCCGTACCGATGGTGGTGGGGTCCACACCTTCGGGGCCTTTGTACCAAAAGCAGGCGCTTTCGATTTCGAACCAGTCGCGGACCACCAGCCAATCGAGCTGCCGCATGGCGTAGCGGTGGAGGCGGGCGTTGGGCGCTCCGGCCGCGGGATTCTGGCCGAACAGGAAAAGGCCTTTTACTTTGCTTTCGGACATGCGGATGAACGTGGGGAGGTGGGAATAGTCATCATCGATGCGCGGCACCCACGCGTAGCCCCACTCGTTCTGCTTTCGGGCGCCCTCGCCGTACCAGGCTTTGAGCAGACTGACCATAAACTTCGGAAAGTTGGCCCAGTACCCGTGGCGCACTTCCTCCTGATCGAGGTAGTCCGCAAGGGTGCCATGATTGCGCAGGGCAGCCGGTTGGGGCATGTAGCCGGGGAGAAGCTCGTAAAGAGTGGGAACGTCGGTCGATCCCTGGATGCTGGCGTGCCCGCGCATAGCCATGATGCCGCCGCCAGGGCGGCCCATATTGCCTAACAGCAATTGCAGAATCCCGGCCGCGCGGATGATCTGCACGCCCGTGGTGTGCTGCGTCCAGCCGACGGCATAGACGATGGCGCTGGTGCGCTCGCGGCCGGAATTGGCGCAGAGCGCTTCGCCGACTTTGAGGAATTCCTCTTCGGAGCAGCCGCAGGTCTCGGCGACTATTGCGGGTGTGTAGCGGGCATAGTGGCGGCGCAGAATGTTCAGCACACAGCGCGGGTGTTGCAGGGTGAGATCCTGCGGCGGAATGGGATTATCGAGCCAGCCCAGTTTCTCGCTCCACGACGAGACCTTGATTTGCGGCGGCGTATGAGTTTTGGGGGCCCCGTGTGCTTCGCCTTCGTAGGTCCAGCACATGTGCTCCGGGGCGTACGCCTTCTGCTTGGGATCGAAACCGCAGAAGACGCCATCCAGGTCTTCGGTGTCTTTGTAGTCTTCGCGGATGAGGGTGGCGGCGTTGGTATAGGCCAGGACGTATTCGCGGAACCAGCGGTTGTTTTCGAGCACGTAGCGGATGAGGCCGCCGAGGAAGGCGATGTCGCTGCCGGCGCGAATGGGGACATACTGCTGGCACATGGCAGAGGTGCGGGAGAAATGGGGATCGACGTGGATGAGCGTAGCGCCGCGCTCGCGGGCCTTCATGGGAAAACGGAAGCCGACCGGGTGCGCTTCGGCCATGTTCGATCCCATGATGAGGATGCAATCGCTGTTCTCGAGATCTTCCTGAAAATTGGTGGCCGCCCCGCGGCCGAATGACGTGCCCAGACCGGGCACCGAAGCACTATGTCAAATTCGGGCCTGATTTTCGATGGCGACTATGCCCAAGCCACCGTTGAAGAGTTTCTTAATCAGGTAATTCTCTTCGTTATCCATCGTGGCGCCGCCCAGGGAGGCGACCGTGGTGAGGTGGTTGAGCACGGTGTCCTCGCGCTTCTCCACAAAATCGCGGTCACGGGTTTCCTTCAAGCGCTGCGCGATGCGGTCCATCATCCATTCGAGCGGGCGTTCTTCCCAATGCGTGGAATAGGGCGCGCGATAGAGCGCTTTGGTGATGCGATGCGGGTTGGACGTCAACTGAAAGGTATTGGCGCCCTTTGGACAAAGGGTCCCTTCGTTGATGGGGCTTTCGGGATTGCCTTCGATATCGATAATGGAACCATTCTTCACAAACACGAGCTGGCTGCAACCGACGGCGCAATAGGGGCAGATGCTATGCACTTTGGTGGCACCGCGCACACGGGCGGCTTTGGCGACCGAGTTGGGACTGAATGGCTGCTTCCGTACGGATCTTTGGGCGGTTCTCATGAGGACACCACCTTCACGGTACTGCGGTGGGACCGGAAAGATCACGGAGCGTTCGCACGGAAGCGAACAGTACGGGGCGGGAGTTGAGAGAACCGGCACAGGCGGCACAGGCGGCCTGCGGTAGGGGTCCCTGCCCGAATGCAATGTAAGCTGAAAGGAGGAACCCATGCCGGTCACTATTGGCGCTTCGGAGAACACCTTTGCGAACCCGATCGGATTGCTGTCCGACTGCCACCGCCGCATCGAACGCTTTCTCCAGGCGATGCTGACCGTGGCTACGGAAGGGGCGGGTGGCCCGATCGATGGGGAACAACGCCGCGCCCTCGAAAACGCCCTTCGCTATTTTCGAGAGGCCGCGCCGAAGCATACCGCGGACGAAGAACAAGACCTCTTCCCGATGCTCCGCGGCCTGGGAGACCAGCATGTCTCGCAAGTTCTCGCGGAGGTGGACCGGCTCGAAGGCGAACACAAAACCACGGAAGCCGGGCACCGCGAAGCCGAGGAGCTCTGCCAACGCTGGCTTCGTGAGGACTGCTTGCCGCCACAAGATGCGGCGCGCCTGACGCAGGTGCTATCAGCGCTGCGCGACCTATACAACACCCACATAGCCGCCGAGGAGGAGCGCGTCTTCCCGTTGGCGCAAGCGGAACTCTCCGCTTCCCAAAAGCAGGCCCTGGGCCGGCAGATGGCCGCACGCCGCCGGCTTACGGAGTAGCTCCGCAACTCTGCGGCCCCCACCCGCGTTTAATCCTTAGAGCAATGCAACGCGGAAAGATCGTGGCCGGGATTGCGGCC
>DATBID010000437.1:0-1601 GCA_036557125.1 Bryobacteraceae bacterium
GTCACCGTGATTGCCATCAGTTTCGCGGTTTTCTTTGCCATCGCCGGCTTTTCCGCGCGGCGCCTCCTCCGCGGCATCAATCGCTGACGCGCTTTTGCCCGGGAACGCTAACCTTAACGATTGGCAACCTTCCAGTTTGCAAAGGCTGGCCGCAAACTAATAGATGACATGCGCCGTATGCTTCTCGTGCACGCCGGGGAAGGAGGGTTCCGGCCCGTTGAGTGAACTGGAACAAGCCCGATCCGTGGAAGCGGGCCGCTTCCAAAAGGCCCTGCGCGAACTCGAAACGCAGCAGGAGCTGCGGCTATCGCGCATCGAGGCCGAGATGGCGCGCCGCGGTCTTCAGAATTCCGACGCACGCCTGCACGCAATTTTTGAAGTCCATCTGGACCGCCTGAACCAGGTGATCCAGCACCGCATTTCTATCCGCAAAGACCTGGTCCGTAACTACCCCGAGCTTGGATCGCCGGCGGAATTGAATCATCTCCAGGAGATCATCCAAGCCGATGTGAGGAGCCTGCGGGCTGAGTGCAGAAGACACAGTCTGGTGGCGCCTCCAGAAGTATTTGCCGAGATGCATGCCCGTGCGCAGGCCGGCATCGAACGCTTGCAGCAAGAAATGCCGTCACCGGTACGGATGCAGCCCAAGCTGCCCGCACTCTCTCTCAACATTTCCCATGGTGGCGCGGGGAGGGGCGATTTCCGCCCGGCGGCGCGAACCACCTCTGGGAGCTTCCCCGTCGGCGTAGTCTCGCGTCCGGAGCAGGCCTCGGCCGCGCCGGCGCTAGCGCCCGACGCTCTCTCGCGCAAGGTGGACGAGGTCATCGGCGACCTGGAAGAACGCAACCAGCAACTCGCCAACGGTCTGCGCCGCCTCGCGACCGCCATTCAACAGGCCAAGCACCTCCCCGATGACCGGACCATCTATCTGGAGCAGGTACAATTCCTCGCCGAGCAGGCCGCGCGCGTAGCCGTCCTGCGCCGTGTCAGCGTTGTGAAAGGAATCATGGTCGCGTTACGCAGCGAGCTGGATGAAGTGCCGAGTGTAGTGGTATCGTTGCGCGCCGCCTTCCCCCTGCTGGCGTCGCACTTCGGTATCCGCGATAAATCGAAGTAGAGCCCCGGCCCCTCGAGCCCCCGACGCCCCCATGGTCTTCTCCCGCTGTCTCTGGTATGTTTGACTCTTTCCAGCCGGGAGGTCTGCCGAAAATGCCCCATCGCACGACACGCCGCGATCTGCTGGCACTTGCCGGAGCCAGCGTGGTTCCGCCTGCCCTTTTTGCGCAACAGCCAGCCTCACCTTCGGGTGGCCCGGACCTCGTCGTCTTGAACGCCCGCGTTATCACCATCAACCCGCGCGAGCCGCGCGCCGAAAGTTTCGCGATCAAGAACGGCCGCTTTTCGGCGGTCGGCTCCAACGCCGACGTGCGCAATCTCGTCCGGCAAGGCACGCCTACGTGGGACGCCAAAGGCGCCTTCATCGTACCCGGCTTCATCGACACCCACAACCACGCTCCCGGCGCCACTTTGCTCAACGAAGTTTTGGTTGGTAACCCTTTTGAAGTCGAGTTCGTCACCATCGACAGCATCATTCAGAAGCT
>DATBID010000438.1:0-7730 GCA_036557125.1 Bryobacteraceae bacterium
TACCGCTGGCTCGCCTCCCCCGACGCCACCCGCTGATTGAAGTGCCCCGATTGGCCGCGCGGGATGGTGAGCGAGTGCCAGTGGTCGCTGGCGTAGTGCTTGGCCAGCAACACGATTTGTCCGCAGTGATAGGCGTAGTGGGGGAGTTGGCGATTGATGGCTTGCATCACCGAGTGGGGTTCGCCGCGAATGGTGATTTGGCGGGTGAGGTCGTCATCGGAGAGCGGCTCGAGCGCAGTAAAGAGCGCCTGCCATCCGCTTTCCCAGAGATCCATAAGGGCCTGGCGCGGCTGGGGCGGATCGGTAAATTCGGCGTCGCGGTCGCGGCCGGGCTTTTCGCCATCGGCGGTTAGAAAGTCGGGCCAGCGGGAGAGCATGTTGCCGGCCATGTGCTTCACGATGATGGCGATGGAATTGGCATCTCCATCAAGAACGGCATAGAGGTGCTCGTCGGTGGTTTGCGCAAAGGCGCGGTCGGCGAGTTTCTTGTAGTAGCGGAACAGCGAGAGCGAGTCGCGAAGGTAGGACGTGGTGAATTCAAGTGCCATTTGTTTTGATGTTGGCACAAAGCGGGAGCCGGAGGTTTATACTCTGACTCCCTTCGGACGGCCGCGGCTCAACAGACTGCTAACACAGCGCGGCCATCAGTGCCCCGCGCGCCGTCGAATTCAGTGGATCCGTGGATACCCGCAGCTCCGAAAGCCGCAGCGGGAAATTGGATGCCCGCATCGCCTTTCCGAAATGGTTGAGAAAACCTTGCGGCGAAGCCGTGCCGCCGCTGATCACCAGCGGAATGGCCTGATCCAGTTTCGGCAGACGCTGCGCTGCCGAGATGCGTTCGTGGAGTGAGCGCACCAGATTCGCAATCACTTCCTCGTAATAAATCGTGAGCGCGTTGCGCACACGATCATTGGTCAGGCCGTTCAGGGCGAACGATTGCTCCTTGAACACCCGCGTGCGCGTTGCCAGGTCGCCGGTGGCGAGCGCCGCCTGCGTATCGATGAAGTCTCCCGCCTTACTGATGGCGAAGCTGATCACCGGAACCGAGAGCACCGCGAGGCAGACATTGCATAAGCCGCTGCCGCAGGAAATGCCAATGCCGGTATAGTTGGAAGCGCCCAGCTCCCCGAAGACCACCGCCAGGCCCTCTACAATAGGCGTTGGATCGTAGCCAAGGCCCATGAGGATCTGGAGAATCGATGCTTCGTGGTAAGAGTCGCTGCCTTCGTCGCCATCGGCGCGGGCCGGCACGCTGAAGAAGATCTTCTGCCCTTCCGTTGTAGCTTTTCCCAACAGCTTCTCGATGATGCTCTTCATCACTGCGAAGGCGTGCGGTTCCTTCGGATTGAGCACACCATTGCGCATGGGACGCCGCGTTTCTACGTGGAAGACCTCCGCGAACTTTTGGGCGTCGTTGCCGGCTACTACAATGTCCGAGCCTTGCACTTCATGAAACACGTTCTCCCGCTGGAGAAGGTTTTCCGTCAGCCGGGAATAGGGCAGGGTCAGGAACGCATTGAGTTCGGCGCCGTACTCATATTTCCGTTCGGTATTGCGAGCTACCACGATCCGGCTGGTGCCCACATCGAGCCCGAGCGGTTGCGTGTAGTCCTGTTCACTTTTGCTCGTCCGCAATTCTGCTGACATTTTCTTACCTCATTTTTGAGTTCCTCATCGCCGGGCGAATGTGGCCCGTTCCAATACTTCCGCCAGCCCGCCGCCTACAACGCTTTGTGGAACGCAAAACGTGGCCGCCTCCGTAATGCGTTGTGCCTCCTGCTGTTTGGCCCGCTGCCAGGCGCGGAACTTATCCTGCTCGCGCGCGATATCATCCAGATTTCCCTGGATCCGCGACAACAACTGGTTCGATACCCGGTCGAGCTCCGCCTGAATTCTGGAGTTTTCCTCCAGCTTGGCTGTCTCGTAATCCTTCAACTTATGTTGCTGCTGTTCCTCGTAATCGTTCAACGCTTTCTGCCGCACGACCGCGTCTTGCAGCAAATCTTCGATCTCTACGCCGGCAGCGTCCAGCGCCATCAACAGCGAGCAGCGTTTGGCCTCCGAGGACATCCCGGCCAGATGCGGGCTGTTCGCCATCGCGGCCACTTTCAAGATCCCGTAGCCGATCCGCGGCGGCTTCACGGGCGAGTTCTGGTAAATCTGCTCGAACGAGTAGAACGAGTTGTTCTCGACCGTGGTCGCCGGAACAGGTAGACGGGAGGGCGAGCGGGGCTCTTCCACCACAACCTCCTGAGCCGGCGCTAGAGCCATTGTTTCCGTGGAGCTTTTCGACCGGGGCGCACCATTCTGTAGTGTTTCAGGCGTTTCATCTTCAACGGAAAAGCGAAACCAATTTCGTGCCATTGGAAACTCCTTATCCCCTCGCCAGTTTGGTAGTAATAGGGGCAATCTTTGTTTAATCTCTACCGGCAAAGTGATAGTACTTACGGGCACCGCATTTTCTCAGAGACTTATTTCCGGTTACCTCCTCTAAGCTTTGGGGCGTAGTCCGTCGTTTAAGAAGCCAGAAATGCGCGCAGAGCCCACCGGAACGGAGAGGCCCATCACTCAGGGTGTGGTCAGTTGGTGCGCGGAACGGATTTCCGATCCGGTTCTTCGTCTCAAGTTCCTACGAGCAGCCGCTCCGGCACTGAAGCTTCAGACTCCCCCGCGCAAACGTCCTATCTACCGCCGTATACCGCTTGTGGGATACGTCTTAGCGCCCCTGCTGCTACTGCCTGTTGCAATCCTCTTGATCCGCATCACGTCGCAGGCCAAGCCCGTACCCTATCCCAAGCCCCCCACCGCTCTGGTAGAAAAGCGCGCCGCGGAGGTCTGGCTGGTGGAGCAAAGCGGCAGCTCGGAAACTTACAGCAATGGGCTGAGAATCGATAACCGCTTCACCGTCTCCAATCATCCGCGGTCGTATCTCGCGTTCCCGCTCGCAGGAGGATCCGCAAAGCCGGGGACGGTTCCGATCGGCATCGTCTTCCACACCACCGAGAGTCTGCAAGCGCCTTTTGAGCCACAGCAAAACCGTGTCCTGAAACGCATCGGTGAATCGCTCGCCGACTACGTGCGGCGGCGGCGCGCCTATAATTTCCTGATCGATCGTTTCGGCCGGGTTTACAGGATCGTTCGCGAAACCGATGCCGCCAATCACGCCGGCTATTCCGTTTGGGCCGATGAGCATTGGTTCTATGTCAACCTGAATGAAAGTTTCCTAGGCGTCTCGTTTGAGGCGGAGACCGAGCCGGGCGCGGCGGAAAACCGCATGACGGAAGCGCAACTGCGCGCCGCGGCCATGCTGGTGGAAATGCTGCGCAGCCGCTACCGCATTGCTGGAGCTAACTGTGTCACTCATGGGCAGGTCTCGGTGAATCCATCCAACATGATGGCCGGCTATCACGTCGATTGGGCTTCCGGGTTTCCGTTTGAGAGTATCGGTCTGCGGGATAACTACTCGCAGCCTCTTCCGGCCATCTGGGCCTTCGGCTTCGAGGCCAATGCGGCGTTCCTGCGCAACGCCGGTCCGCGCCTGGCCGCCAGCGCAGCTATGGCCGAACAGAGCCTCGCCGAAACCGCGCACGTCGCCGGACTCCCCCCGCGCTCCTACCGCAAGATGCTGCGCAAGCAGTACAAAGATCGCTTGGCCGAACTGCGCCGCGGCCTTATCGAGGATTCCGAATAGCCGGCGCGGGCTAGAATAATGGCATATGGCTACTCTCTCCAAAACCGTCACTTACGAAGAGTGGCTCCAGATGCCGATCACGCAGGACGCAATCGAGGAAGTCGTCAACGGCGAAATCCGCATCATGCCCCCGAATAAATCTCCTCATCCCGAACTAATCCTCGCCCTACAGATAGCTTTCTTACCCGTTTTGGACCACAAGAACACTCTTTTCATATCCAGCACGTTCGGGCTGGTAGTCCGGCGGATGCCGCTTACTTGTCGCAACCCGGATGTGGCAGTTTTCGATCGCGCCACGGTGGTGATCCGCGACGGCTATTATCATTCGGCTCCGCAACTCATCATCGAAGTGCTGTCGCCCTCCGAAACTCCGAAAGAAATCGCGGAAAAGCTGCGCGACTACGAAAGCATCGGCGTCCCCGAAGTCTGGCTCTTCGACCCCGAACCGGAAACCGTCGCAGTTCTCGAGCTCCGAAACGGCAAGCTTGAGCGCGTAGCCTTGCTTTCCGAAGGCATCCTGACGCCGAAGCATTTCCCCGCTGTCCAAATCCGGATTTCCGAAATCTGGCCCGAATAACGCCGCGCCCGTTAGAATAGTGGCATACCTCGATGATGCCGCGCTTCACCGCTGCCGCCGCTCTTTGCGCCTTTGCATGGCCTCTGGCAGCGCGTGCCCAGCAGCCCGAGTTGGAATCGGAGCTGAAAAGCATCGCGGGCGCATACGCGCTCATCGAGCAGAACGCCGCCGACCCGGTCAATTCCCGCCAGGCCTTCTATCAAGGCGCCATTCCCGGTCTGCTGCGGCGTCTCGATCCCCACTCCGTATTCTTCGATCCGGAACAATTCGATCAGCTCCGCAAACTCGAGACCTCAACCCAAAAAGGCTTCGGCACGGTAGTTTCGCTCTTACCCGGCCGCATTATCGTGCTTCAGACAGTGCCGGGAACTCCTTCCGCGAAGGCGGGCCTCAGCCCAGGCGATGAGATCCTGGGCATCAACGGATACGTGGTCGCGCAATTGAGTCTCGATCAGCTCACCGAGCTGTTGACCGAGGCGAGGCAGCATGAGGTACGTCTGGTCGTAAAGCGTCCCGGCAGCGCGCGCATGATCGAATACACGCTCATGCCGGCAGAGGTCGCCGCGCCTAGCGTGGATCGCGTGTATTTCGCGGCAGCGGGCATCGGCTATGTGCGCGTTTCCAGTTTTGAAGAGAGCACCCCTGGCTTGCTCCGCGATGCCATCGAAAAACTCGGCGGCGCGCAACTGCACGGCCTCATCCTCGATCTGCGCAACAACCCCGGCGGCCTGCTGACGGCCGCGCAAGGCACGGCATCGCTATTCCTCGAACCCGGCCAGAAGATTCTCATGGTGCGTGGCCGCAATGTGCCGGAGCACAGCGAGGTTGTGCCCGATGAGGCGCACCCCTACCATTTCAAGCTGGCCATTCTGATCAACGAAAAAACCGCCAGTGCTTCGGAGATCGTCACCGGCGCCATGCAGGATCACGACCGAGCCACCGTGTTGGGCCAGCCCAGCTTCGGCAAAGGCCTGGTGCAGAGTGTGTTTCCCATCAGCGAAGGGGCGGGCCTGGCGCTAACCACAGCTCTTTATTACACGCCTAGCGGCCGCTCGATCCAGAAGCCGCTCGATGCAGCGCAGTTCGAGCTCGCAGGCGCTACGGCCCAGCCTAAAAAGGGTCCGGAATTCCACACCGATAAGGGCCGCATCGTGAAGGGCGGCGGCGGCATTCAGCCCGATATCGTCATTGCGCCGCAAGGCCTCGACCGTTTGGAAGCCGTGCTGGAGGCTTCCGGCTCGTTCCCCACTTTCGCCACACAGTATCTTTCGAACCACAAAGTGGATGAAGAGTTCGAAGTGAGCCCGCAAGTCCTCGACGACTTCCGCGTGTACCTTGCCGGCAAGCAGATCCAACCCGGACAAGGCGAATGGGTGCTGGAGCGGCCCTTTCTCGAAAACCGGCTTAAGACCGAAATCTTCAACCAGGCCTTCGGCGTGGAAAAGGGCGATGAAATCGAGGCGCAGCGCGATCCCGCCATCCAACGAGCCATCGAGGTGCTGAGCAACTGAGAGATAATCGACAGGAGGTTGTGATGTCTGAACGACTGAAATCCACACGCCGCGAGCTCCTCCTGGCCACAGGTGCGGCCGCGCTGGCTCAAAGAGCGGTTGCCGAGGACGAACCCGCCTGGAAGCGCCTCTTCGGCGCCGGCTTCCGCAACGAGCGGATCAAAACTTCCGGCGCCGAAATCAACGCAGTGATCGGCGGTTCCGGCCCACCCGTGCTGCTGTTTCATGGCGCACCGCAATCGCTCATCACCTGGCGCTTAATCGCCCCGGACCTCGCCAAAGACTTCACGCTGGTCATGTGCGACCTTCGTGGCTACGGCGATTCCAGTAAACCGCCCGATGGCGAAAATCACTCCAACTACTCCAAGCGCCCCATGGCCCAGGATGGTGTGGACGTGATGCAACACCTCGGCTACAACCGCTACTTAATGGTCGGCCATGACCGCGGTGGCCGGGTCGGCCGGCGCATGGCGCTCGATCATCCCGACAAAGTCAGCAAGCTGGTCGTGATGGATATCGTCCCCGCGCATTATCTCTATAGCCATGTCACGCTTGATTTCGTGCGCGCTTATTTCCACTGGTTTGATTATCTCCGCGCGGCCCCGGGCCCCGAAAACGAGCTATTCGCGAGAAACCAGGAGTTCCTAAAACGCGCCACCGACGAAGTGCAGCGCGAATACTTGCGCACCTCCGCCACCATGGAAAACATCCACGCCATGTGCGAGGATTACCGGGCTTCCGCTTCCATCGATCTAAAGAACGACGATACCGATATCAAAGCCGGCAAGAAGATTCAATGCCCATTACTAACGCTCTGGGCCGCTAAGGGCGCGATGGGCCGCCTCTACGACGTGCTCGGCATCTGGAAAGAAGAAGGCGTGGAAGTGAGCGGCAAGGGACTGCCCGGGAATCACTCGCTGCAGGAAAGCGCGCCCAAAGAAACGCTCGAAGAGATCCGCAAATTCTTAAAGGCGTAAGGCCTGGCCCCACTTACCAGCGCAAGGTCGCCGAAACCTGACTCCCGTCCAGATTCACGTCCACCTTCGCCCCAAACGGTTCAAGCATGCCATGCACCAGCGAAGTAGCGAGCAGTTCGTCCTGAATGTACTCTTCGTGCTCGCGGATCGCCTCGCGAATCGTAGCATCATCGGTGGAAAGGCCGAGCTCGATGCGCTGGCTTACTGAAAGCCCCGCATCCTTCCTGGCCACTTGCAGGTTGCGCACCAGATCGCGGACCAACCCTTCGCGTTTGAGGGCGTCGCTAAGCCCCATATCCATCGCCACCAGCAGTCCGTTTTCTTGAGCGACGCCGTAGCTCGGCTTGGGTTCTTCATCAATCCGGAACGCCGAGGCAGGCAGCACTTGTTCGATGCCGTGGATCTTGACATCCCCGCCTTGAGCAATCTGTACTGCAAGCGAGTCGCGCGTATTCTTATCCAGAGCCTCAAAGGCCCGGCGATAAACGGCGGCTTCGCGCTTCAAAATGGCATTAGCTTTCTTCCAATCCACGTTCACCGTGCGGCTAAAAACCACGTCACGATCGGCATCAACAACTTCTTTGACGTTTAGCTCGGCTCTGACGACGTCAAGTTGCTCCCTTAGTGCATCGGCGGCTGCCTCTGGCGCCCAAACAACATACATCTTGGCCAGTGGCTGCCTCACTCTTAGCTGCGCCTGCGCCCGCACCTTCAATCCCAGCCGGATCGCATTCCTTACGGTCTCCGTCCTCCGCAGCAGCGCTTCATCGCGCCATCCCGCGGGCGGCTCGGGCCACTCCGCATGGTGCACCGATCCCGCCGCGCCCGGCTCTAATCCCCGCACCGCGTTCTGCCAGATCCGCTCCGTCACAAACGGCACGATGGGCGAAAGCACCACTACCGTCGATTTCAGGGCTGCCAGCAGCGTCGAATAGGCCGCGCGCTTGTCCGCTTCGTGCCCCGCGCGCCAGAAC
>DATBID010000439.1:0-5161 GCA_036557125.1 Bryobacteraceae bacterium
AACCAATCTTCGGGTGGCCGGAAGAGAAAAGAATCCGGCTGTGACACAAAGAATAGCCGCCGCGCCCCACCATGTCCTTCGCGTGGGCTTCGGGATCTGGATGCTGATCGTCTCGGCGTTCCGCGCACTGGGTGGGGCAGGCGCTTTAGCTTGCCAACCTTCCGGCGCCTTTTCGGCTTCCAGATCGGCCAGAATCTCTCGCGCATTCTGATACCGCTTGGCCGGGTCCTTTTCCAGGCACTTTAGAATGATATTGGCGATGTATTCCGGCAGCTCCGGACGCACCGTGCGCGGATCTTTGGGCTTCTCATTTACCCGCTGGTACATGAGCTGGAGAGTGGACTCCCCGCGGAACGGCACATCCGAGGTGAACATCTCGTAGAAGATGAGGCCCAGCGAATAAAGATCGCTGCGGTGATCGATTGTCCCTATTTCTACCTGCTCGGGAGACATGTACCGCGGCGTGCCCAGGATCTGGCCGGTCCGCGTCATCATGGTGGCTTCCGCTTCGAGCGACTTCGCCAGCCCGAAATCCGAAACATAAACGTTATCCGCGCGGTCCACCAGAATGTTCTGCGGCTTCAGGTCGCGGTGCACCACGCCTTCGCTGTGCGCGGCATCCAGAGCGGCGCAGAGTTGCTTGGCGAACTTTAGTGCCCGGTCGAGCGGGAGCTGGCCGTGCTGGTCGATCAGGTGAGCGAGGTCGGCGCCTTCCACAAAGGCCATGGTGATGAACTTGATGCCGTTCCAATCGCCCAGATCATGAATCCGCAGAATGTTCTTATGCGAGATTTTGCTCGCCAGCAGCAGTTCCTGCTTGAAGCGCTGCATCGTCTGCGGGCTGGTGGCCAGTTCGGGCCGGACAAGTTTCAACGCGACCGTGCGGCCCAGCTCGGAATCGTAGACGCGGTAAACGGCGCCCATGCCGCCTTGGCCCAAGAGAGCATCGATCCGGTACCGCGGGCCGAAAGAAGTGCCCGGCTGAAATTCGACCGGTGATGTAGCAGCGGGACCACCCCATGTCGCGCCCTGCGTGATATCCGGTGGCGGGGACATCACGCCGGTCACAACCTGAGAGCGATCGAGGGCCGGGGAAGGCGCGGCCGCTGCGCCTCTATCCAGAACAACAGTTTCGGTTTGGTCGGCACGAGAGAACCCCTTTCCGCATTGTCCGCAGAACTTTACGTCGTCGGGATTGAGGGCACCACAACCGGCACAGACCATCGACTCATCACGGTTCGGGCTTTGAGTACCAATATATTATGGTGTACGTCTCAGGGTTAGGGCAACTCGGCCGCGGCGCGAACCGCGGCCCCCAACCACTTAACCCGCTTCCAATGAACAATCGCAAGAAGCAGCACTGCCCCGCCAAAAGCTCCCAGGGAAGCGCCGGCGCCGATCCACTGCGGTTCTACCGGCTCGAGCCGCAAGGTGAAAGCCGCGTTCACCAGCACCGGCGCCAGGCTCGCAATCACCGCCGGCCAGGGCTGGTCGAGCGCGAACAGCGAGCGCGCGGTCATTTCCATCACGCTCCAGCCAACTAGCGTGGGACCGAATCCCAGGAACACCGCCGCCACCAGGCGCGTCGAGGCCGCAGTGAAACTGCCTCTCTCGAAAAGCAAGGAGATCGCGGGATGCCGCAGCAGCAAAGCGGCGGCCGAGATGCCAATCGCAAATAGGCCGGTGAAGCAGACAGTGCGGTCTATAACGTGGAAGGCCTCGCGTAACCGGAAGCGACTGCGCAGGCGGGCAATCTCCGGCAGCAGCGAATTTCCTAGAGGGCTTACCAGAATCGCCAGCGGCACCCCGACCCCGCGTAGGCAATACTCCATCGCCGCCGCCATACCCGGGCCGGCATGCGTCGCGTAGGCGCGGGTAAACGTCACGTTCAAAGTGAGGCCAGCGGCGTAAGCCAGAAAGAAACCCGGCTTGGCTAGTAGCCGGCGCCATCCCAAAGCCCCGTAACCCGCATCTGCCTCCAATTCGGCCGAATGCAAGAACGGCCGGGCCGCCATATGCACCACCGCCAACTGGACAAACGCTCCGAGCGCGTACCCTACCGCAAAAGCATAGACCCCCATCGCCCGCCAGAGGCCGATTGCGGCCACGATGGTCGAAAGATTCAGGGTTGCCTGGTAGAAAGCCGTTGGTCCGAAGCGCCGTTCCGTGTACAAAAGCGCCCAGTAGAGCGCCGCCACTCCAGCCGCGGCCGTGGAAGCAGCCAGTATGCGGGCGAGCACAACGGCAGCGTGGAAAGCTTCGGGATCGAGACCGGGGGCCAGAATGCGCATCAGCCACGGAGCGCCCGCGATCAGCAGCACTGAGATCCCCAGAAACAATCCGCAAAAAGCGCTCCGCAGCCGGAGGAAAATGGCGTTTCGAGCGCTGGGCTTCTCGGCGGCCAACATGGGAACGAAGCTGAACACCATGCTGTTGATCAGCATCAAATTGAGCGCATCCACCGGCCCCATAGCCACGGCCAGGGAATCGGCACGGCTATGAGTGCCCAGTAGATACGCCGTCAGCGCTACCCGCGCGAACCCGATGATGTTGCCGGTAAAGACGCCGATGGCAAGCGTTACGCTGCCGCGCACCACCGGGTTTTCTAGCGCGCGCGTCAAAGTGGGGAAGCCAGCCCGCCTCCTCTACGCTCTTGCGGCCAACGCGTTTTTCGCGGCCGATAGAGCCGCTTCGTAGTTCGGAAAATCGGCCACTTCTCTCACGTATTCCGCGTGGCGAATCGTGTTGTTCTGGTCAACCACGAAAATCGCCCGGCTCTCAATCCGCATGTCCTTAATCAGGGTCCCGTAATTGGCGCCGAAGGAACCTTCCCGGTGATCCGACAGCATCTTGATTTTGTCTACCCCGAACGCGCCGCACCAGCGTTTTTGGGCAAAGGGCAGATCCATGCTTACGGTAAGAATATCGACTCCCGGCAGCTTGGCGGCCTCCTCGTTGAACCGCTTCGTTTGGGCATCGCAAACCGGGGTATCGAGTGACGGAACGACGCTGATGATGCGCACCTGGCCACCCGTATCTTTGAGCGTTACAGGCTTCAGGTTGCTGTCGACGACCGTGAAATCCGGGGCTTTGTCGCCGGGTTTCAATTCGGGTCCGAGCAGCGTCAAGGGGTTGCCGCGCATGGTGGTAGCGCCTGGTCTTTCCATGGTTCCTCCTGCTTTGATGAATGGCCTATTGTAGCAACTTGGCCAACTCGCCCGGGTCGCAAACCGGTAACCGGCAGGCGTAGTTGCGGCAAACGTACGCCGCCGCACGGCCATCGAGCGGGTGCATCCCGGCTACTTCAGGGGCTAGCGCCGGTGCTTGGGCACAATCCACTAGCAGCAGCACACGGTTGGCCACAAACCGGCGAAACGCCGTGTCCAGCAAAGCTTGTGTATCCGGCGCGCTCCGCTCCCCCGCAATCACGATCTGGCACGGTTCGCTCAGCAGGAACTCATAAGCCGCCAGCATTTGCGGAACGGCCATCGCCGCCGCTGACAACCGCGAGCGGAAAGCCGCAATCAGCCGCTCGGCCGAATCGCGAAACTCCGCGCGGCCCGTGATCTGCGCCAGGCGGAGCAAATTCAATGCAGCCACGGAATTGCCGGAGGGCTCGGCGCCATCATAATCTTCCTTGACGCGCAGTATCAGGTTGCCATCCCCTGCGGCCGTGCTGAAGAAGCCGCCGTGCTCACTATCCTCAAATAATTCGCGCTGCTTCTCCGTCAGCCGAATGGCGAGCTCAAGGTGGCGCCGGTCGAACTGCGCTTCATACAGATCCAGAAGGCTCTGCGTGAAGAGAGCGTAATCATCAAGAAAGCCGGGAATGGCGGCGTCGCCCTGGCGATAGCGCCGCAACAATGCTCCCGCGGTGGGATCGTACATACGGGCGATGATAAATTCGGCCGCGCGCCGGGCAGCCTCGGCATACAAAGGCTCCCGCAACACGGCTCCCCCCAGCGCCAATGCGGAGATCATCAGGCCGTTCCAAGCGGTCAGAATTTTGTCATCGAGGTGCGGACGCACCCGGCGCGCACGCACTGCAAACAGCGCTCCGCGCACGCGATCGAGCGCGGCCCGCATGTCGCCCGTCTCCTGTCCGAAATGCGCCGCGGTCTCCTCCAGCGTGTGCGCTTCAAACAGAATGTTCTTTCCCGTGAACTCGCTGTGCGGATCGTGCGCCACATTGCCATCCTCGCGTACGCCGTAGCGGTAATTGAACCAGTCTGCGGAGGGGAGCCCCGCGTGCTCGCGAATTTCCTCCGCCGGCCAGATGTAGAATGCGCCTTCACCTTTCGCTTCGGGCTTCGCAGGGTCAATTACGCTATCGGCATCTTCGGCCGAGTAGAATCCGCCCGCCGGATCGGTCATGTCACGCTGAACGTACTCAAAGATGCCTCGTGCCGTCGCCGCGAACTCCTCCTTGCCGGTGATCTGAAACGCTTCCAGATAGGAAATGGCAAGCTGTGCCTGGTCGTAGAGCATTTTCTCGAAATGCGGAACAAACCAGCGCTCATCTACCGAGTACCGGTGAAAGCCGCCTCCGAGCTGATCGTGCATGCCGCCCTTCGCCATTTCGCGAAGCGTCAGCAAAACCATTTCGAGGGCTTCACGGTTTTTCGTACGGGCCCAATAGCGCAGCAGGAAATTGTGCACCGACGGGCGCGGAAATTTAGGCGCGCCGCCGAAGCCGCCGAGGCGCGTATCGAACGTGCGGCGGAAGGCAAAGAAGCCGCTATCCAAAATGGACGGATCAAGCACTGGCCTTCCCGGACCGGCAGCCTCAACCGCCACCGATTTGCGCAGTTGCTCGATCACATCGCGCGCCGATTCCATCACCCGCACGCGATCGGAACGCCACGCGGATGCGATCTGCCTTAGTACGGACGCGAAACCCGGCTGCCCCCAGCGGCTTTCCGGCGGATAATAGGTGCCACCGTAGAACGGTTCCAGATCCGGCGTTAGCCAGACGGACATTGGCCAGCCGCCTCCTCCCGTAGTCGCTTGCACGAAAGTCATGTAAATGCGGTCCACGTCCGGGCGCTCTTCCCGGTCCACCTTGATCGGCACAAAGTCCCGGTTCAACAGCTCGGCGATGCCTTCATCCTCGAACGATTCCCGCTCCATCACGTGGCACCAGTGGCAGGTGGAATAGCCG
>DATBID010000440.1:0-8626 GCA_036557125.1 Bryobacteraceae bacterium
CGATGCTCGTATCCACAGACTCAGCCTCCACAATCGGGCTGATGCTGTCGTAAAAGTACAGCCGGTCTGAGCCGGTAATGCGCGCAATCTCTGCCACCAGTGCGCCGCTCGTTAGTGGTCCCGAAGCGACAATCACAATGCCCTCGGGAATTGCCGTGATCTCTTCGCGTCGCAGCTCGATCAAAGGCTCGCCTCGAATCGCTTCCGTCACCCGCTCGGCGAAGATGTCGCGATCCACCGTGAGCGCATGCCCGCCCGGTACGCGCGCCGCTTCGGCCGCCTTAAGCAAGAGCGAATCGAAGCGCCGCAACTCCTCCTTCAGGAGCCACGGCGCGGTCGCCTGCTGCTCCGACTTCAGCGAATTGCTGCATACCAGTTCCGCCAGCCGGTCCGTACCATGCGCCGCCGTCTCGCGCCCCGGCCGCATCTCATAAAGAATTGCGCGCACGCCGCGCCGCGCAATCTGCCACGCGGCCTCCGAGCCCGCCAATCCTCCGCCGATTACATGAACTTTCGTCACCACACCCCGCTCTCCTCAGCATACCCGACGTACGATTTCTTCCAGCTTTTTCGCAACGTAATTACTCTTCACCGATATACTTGCCAAAGGAGGAAACTCGTGGCGGCTAAAAAGAAGAGCACGGCTCGGAAAAAAGCACAAGCAAAAGTTAGAAAGGTGATGCACGAGTACAAGCACGGCCAGTTGAAATCTGGCGGCCGCGCGAAAGTGAAAAGCCGGAAGCAGGCGATTGCCATTGGGCTGAGCGAAGCGCGGAAGGCCGGCGCGAAGGTACCGCCGAAAAAGAAGGGTTCAGCGAAAAAATCCACCGCGAAAAAATCGTCACGCAAGCGGAGCTAACCGATGGACGAAAGAACTCTGGCGCAGCAGTTTCTCAACTACTCAGCCGGCAAGCTGCGTGAGCTATCCTCTAGGGTCGACGTCTGTCTCGATCAGTTGACCGAGGAGCAGGTCTGGGTCCGGGGAAAAGAGAGCGAAAACGCCGTGGGCAACCTTGTGCTCCACCTCTGCGGCAACGTCGGCCAGTGGATCGTTTCCACCATCGGCAACCGTCCCGATACGCGCAATCGCCCCAGCGAATTCGCGGCCCGCGGCACCGCCACGAAAGACCAACTGCGCGAACGCCTGAGCACTACCATCGAAAGCGCATTAGCTGTAATTGAGCAGTTAACTCCCGCGCAACTCGCGGCGCGCCACACCATTCAAGGCTACGAGGTTTCCGTATTGGAAGCCATCTACCACGTGGTGGAGCATTTCTCCATGCACACCGGGCAAATCATTTTCGCCACCAAGCTGCTGACTGCCGCCGATCTCGGCTTCTACCGGCATCTGGAAGCCGTGCCATAACCGCCCTTTAACCCTTTTCCAGCAGCGACCCATATCCCGGCACGCGTCCGCTCAACCCCAGCAGCCGCACCCCCGCCCGCAACGCATGCGGCGTGCTCGAAACTACCGGCACCTTGCAGCGCTTTTCCAGCGGGACCAGCAGGTCGAGTGTCTTCAGCGCACCGCAGGAAATCACCAGCGAATCGGCCTTCGGCACGGACTCCCAAACGTCCCCGCTGAACTTCAGCAAGCCTTCCTGCGTCACCGGCGCTGAATCCTCAAATCGCACAATCCCCAGCCCCTTCACAGTCAGAACCTCGAAGCCCGATTCCTCAAGGAACACGCGCAGACGCTGGTTTACTACGTCGTTGTACGCCGTAGCCACAGCCACCCGACGTCCGCCCACGGCGTGCAAGCCTTCCACAATCCCGGTGCTCATGGTCGTCGTGGGCAACCCGGTCTCTTTCTTGATGGTGTCGATCAGCCGCTGATTGAAAGCCGCGCCTTTATAAAACGTCAGCGACGTGCCCATCACGTCAATGGCGTTCGCCCCTTCCTTGGCCTGCTTCTTTGCCGCCGGCAGGATGCGGTCGAAAACCCGGTCGTATTCTTCCGGTGTCATCCGCTCCAGCCCCACGCCTTCCGCGAGGAACTTCACGCCCGTGGGATACAGCTCATGAGCCTCCGGAGGAACCGGATAATTGGCTGGCGGAAAAATCATGCCCAGTGTGGGTTCGGCGGCTCGCCCCAGTGTGGCACAGGCGGCAGCCACGCCTCCGATTTGCAGAAACTCGCGGCGGGAACGGTGGTTCATCTTGTGCTCCTTAGTCTCTAAGCAGTATAGATAGAGGCCGCGCAAGGAACAACCCGGCACAGCGTGTCGTATTATATGGTGAAACCAGCGGGAGGAATAAATGTTCTGCGATCAATGCGGCGCCCAAGTCCCTGACAGCGCGCGTTTTTGCCAGGCTTGCGGGAAGGCCTTCGGTGGCGCTGCCCCGCCAGTCTCCGCACCCACGCAGGGACGCGTCGCCCGGCACGTGCGTATAGTGGCCCTCCTTTGGCTCATCCTTTCTGGCTTCCGCCTGCTTTCCGCGGTCACCTTAATGGGCATCGGACGCGGGGGAATCTACATTCCCGGCATGCCCTTCTTCGTGCACCAGATGCTCTCCGGAATCGGTTTCGTGTTCCTGATCGCTGCCGCGCTTGGCCTGGCGGCTGGTTGGGGCCTGTTGCAGCGTGAAAGCTGGGCGCGCATGTTGGCCATCGTCATGGGAATCTTGAATCTCTTCGATCCCCCCTTCGGCACCGCCATCGGCATCTACACCCTGTGGGTCCTGCTCCCCACCGACTCCGAACGCGAGTACCGCCAGCTCCCCCGCGCGGTGTGAGTAATTAGGCCAGCATCCGCAGAATCTTATCCCTGCTGATCGGCAGATCCTTCATCCGATGCCCCAGCGCATTGAAGATCGCGTTCCCCACCGCGCCCACCGATGGCACCTTCCCCGATTCCCCAATGCTCTTCGCCCCATAAGGTCCGTAGCCATCGTCGCTTTGAATGAACATCACTTCTATATTCGGCGCATCACGATGCGTCAGCACCCGCGCGCCATAATAGCCGGGCGTTAGCGGCTGCCCGCTCGCCGGATCGTACAGCAGATCCTCATGCAGTGCCATCCCGATACCCATGGTCACGCCTCCTTTGATCTGCCCCTCCGCCGTCAGCGGGTTCACAATCCGCCCGCAATCGTGCACCGCCAGATACTTCACCACTCGCACTCGCCCCAGCTCAGTATCCACTTCCACTTCCACGAAATGCGCGCCAAAGGCGTTGCGCACCTTGCCGGGCGGCATTGTGGGATTCGGCCCGGCGGACGCGGTCAGCACGTCATTCCCCGTGGGCAACCCCTTCTCGGCAATCTGGCGTTTGATGTCGCGCGCCGCTTCCGTCACTGCATGCCCGGTCATGATCGTAGTCCGGCTCCCCGATTCGCCCACCGAATACGGGCAATGCTCCGTGTCGCCCCACACCACCGTGACCTGCGAAAGCGGCACTCCCAGCGCCTCGGCCGCGATCATCCCCATCGTGGTCTTCGCGCCAGCGCCCACATCCGTCACACCCACGTGTACGAAATACTGGCCCTTCGAATCCACGTGAATCACGGCGTTGCTGCGGCCCAAGCCAGATCGAAAAGCCATGTAAGCCATGCCCGCGCCGCGCTTGATCGGTCCGCGGTCGGAACCCGGCTCCGGATGCCACCGCTTCTTCCACTCAAACGCCTCCGCCCCGCGGCGAATGCATTCATCCAGCGTGTAATTGGTAAACTCCCCATCGCCCGGCTTGCGCGTCATATTCTTCAACGCGAACTCCACCGGGTCCATCTTCACCTGATAGGCCACGCTGTCCATCATCGACTGGAAACCGAAATAGCCTTGCGGATATTCCGGCCCGCGGAAGTTGCCGGAAACCGTGCGGTTTGTGTACACGGGGAAAACCGTCGTTTCCGTGTTCGCGCACTGGAACGCGTCAATGCCGCCGATCCCACCCGAATTCTTGCGGTAGCCGCCCATGCCGCTGTAGCCGCGCAACTGAATGGCCTGCAAAACGCCCTCGCGATCCACGCCCACTTTAAAGTACTGAATCGTCGGCCAGCGCCCGTGCATGCCGATATAATCGTCGCGCCGCGAAAGTTCCAGCTTCACCGGCGCGCCCGCCTGCCTCGCCAGCATGGCCGCAATCAGGTCCGCATCCTGGTTTTGATTCTTATTTCCGAAATTGCCGCCCATGTACTGGCTGATTACGCGCACCTTTTCCATCGGAATTTCCAGGTCGCGCGCCATATCGTTCCGGCAATTCGCAATTCCGCCCGTAGGCGTGTAAACCGTGAGGCTATCGTCCTCCCAAGCGGCCACCGCCGCCCTCGGCTCCATCTGGGCGTTATGCACCAGCGTAGTCGTGTAGCGGTCTTCGAACACACGGTCGGCTGCGCGCAGGCCCTCATCCACTTTGCCCCTGCGCTGCACAATCGGCCTTGCCTCGTTCTGGTTATTCAGCGAAAGGTTGCCATCCGGCCAGAGTTGCGGCGCGCCCGGCTTGAGCGCCTCTTCCGGATCGAGCACATGCGGCAGCAGTTCGTAGTCCACCACGATGCGCGCCAGCGCTTCTTCCGCCACATGCCGGTCCGTTGCGGCCACCGCCGCCACCGGCTCGCCTACAAAACGCACCGGATTATTGAAGATATAGCGCCGCTGCTTCGTGATCTTCTTAATCTGGTCGTTATACTGCACGCCTCCGGCAACTCCGCCCGCTCCCCACACCACCATGCAATTCTCATGCGTCAGGACCGCCTTCACACCCGGCATCGCCGCCGCCTTCGAAATATCGATTGATCTTATGCGCGCGTGCGGATGCGGGCTGCGCAGCACCCGCCCGTACAACATGCCGGGTAGATGAAAATCGCCTGTGTAGTTGGCCTTTCCCGTCACGCGCTCGTACGCGTCGATGCGCGTCGTCGGATGGCCCACGGTCTTGAGCGGCGAAACCTCACCTACAAATTGCGCCGTGCCTCCCACAGGAATCGCTGCGCCACTTGCAGCCAGCGTCGCTTCCACGTAGCGGTTATACGCCGAGCAGCGGCACAGATTGCCCGTCATCGCAGCTTGCGCCTCTTCCGCCGTCGGATGCGGATTCTTCCCCAGCAGCGCCTTCGCGCTCATCAACTGGCCCGAAGTGCAGAACCCGCACTGCGGCGCATCATGCTCCATGAAAGCCTTTTGTAGCGGATCGAGCGTCCCGCCCTTCTCCAGTCCTTCGACCGTATCAATCGATTTCCCATTCGCCCAAACAGCAAGCTGGCTGCACGAGTACACCGGTTTGCCGTCTATCATCACCGTGCATGCACCGCATTCGCCGCGGTCGCAGCCGATCTTCGTGCCCGTAAGCATCAGGTGGTCGCGCAGCACTTCCACCAGCGTCCAACGGTCTTCGATTTCGAGTTTCTGAGGCGCCCCATTCACCGTAAGGTGAATCGTGGTCCGGGCAACATTTCCAGGTGACGAAGTCTGGCCGTGAATCGCGGGCACTTCCGACGCAGCCACCAGGGCCGCGCCCGTGCCCTCCAGAAACCTGCGGCGGGAAATATCCTTCTTGCGCATCCGAACCTCCGCGGTGCGCTTATTATACTTCCGAGCCGCGACCAGAGGGAGCGGTCCTAATGCGAACTATCCTTCCCCTCCCGCCGCCGCTGAAAATGTCTCTTGATATCCGGCCAGAACTCTTTGCCCACGTTCGAAAACGCGTCGGTCGCGCACGCCACCAGCATCTTCTGTAGATTGTCGTCCCAGTCGCGCGTGTTCGGATAGTACGCATTTGAAGTCGCCACCGCCGCCGCGGCCCCGCCCCATTCCGAAAAGTTGAACGTCTTTTTTCCGGAATCCATGCGCGCTACCACGATCTGCTCTAATGCATAGAACAGCCGGTGCCGGAAGGTTCCTTCGCCCAGACGGAAATATCGCGGGTCCTGATGAAACACAGCGGGTATGATGCCTTCCTGAAACATGTTCCCGAGCATCTGGTCGCCGTACGCCGTGGCAAAGCGCTTGGCATAACCCGCCACGCCTTGTCCGAATGCGGGATTTTGATTTTCGATCTGGTAAAGCCCCGAAAATCCAGCCGCGGTAACATAAGCTGGCCAATCGAAAGAATCCTTCGCTGCAATCGTCAGTTTTTGTTTCGCCTTCAGCGGTTGATAAGGAAACGAATTCTCGGTGGTTCGATAGTTCGGCAGAACCCCGAAAATATGTTTGTCGACCGGCGGTGTCGGCTGGCCGGCAGCATTGTTGTCTATCGGCGCTATCGAGGGTTCTCCGGATTGCGCTGCCGCCAAACCGGAAAAAAGCAGAAATAAAGCAATAAGAGTCCTGCACGTAAACATGAACAAGAATAGATGGCCCGTTCCGGGCAATGGTTACCGCAATTGCGCTTCCGTTAACCTCCGCATACACTTTTTCTAATGTGGCGCTGGCTCACACTCCTTTTGCTTAGCACGGGACTCGTCATCGCCTACGTAGATCGCACTAATTTATCTGTGGCGCTGGCAACTCCGGAGTTCCAAAATTTTTTCGATCTGTCCGATGCGCAACGCGGATTCGTCAATTCCGCATTCTTCTGGAGTTACACGCTATTGCAAATCCCTGCCGGCTTGCTGATCGATCGTGCCGGCATCAAGTGGCCCGTCAGCGCGGCCCTGCTCCTCTGGTGCGCCGCTAGCGCTGTCACCGCCGGGGCCGCTACCCTCTGGCAGCTTGTCTCCCTACGGTTGCTGCTGGGCGTGGGCGAATCGCTTATCTTCCCCGCCGGCCTGAGTTGGATTCATCGCAACGTCGAGGAGCGTGGGCGCGGATTCGCCGCCGGCATCTTCGTCAGCGCCACCAAATGGGGACCCGCTTTGGGCGCGCCTCTGGCCGCATGGCTCATCGGCCACTTCGGTTGGCGCAGCATGTTTCGCGCCATCGGCTTGGGAGGTATGGTCTGGCTCGTGCCGTGGATTCTGTTCGCGCGCGAAGGCACAAGCAGGCGCGAAGGCACAAGGAGCAAAGCCCTCACAACCCAACACAAACAGCCGCCTCCATTGCCGCTCTCTCTTCTCATGCGCTCGCGCGTTATTTGGGGAACCATGATCGGCACTTTCTGTTACAACTACTTTCTGTTTTTCTCCATCACCTGGCTGCCCGGGTATTTCGTCGAGCGGCGCGGCCTCTCGCTCAATTCCATGGGCATCTACACCATGTTCAGCTTCGCCGGCACCGGCATCGTAGCCATCGCCGCCGGCGCCGCCGCCGATTGGTTCATACGCCGCGGCGCCGATCCCGCAGCCACCCGCCGCTGGTTCACCATCGCCGGATTACTCGGCGCCTCTACCGAAGTCATCGGCGCGCTCGCGCGCTCCAACCAGACAGCCGTCTTCTTCGCCATCTTTTCTATGGCGGCACTCGGCCTCGCGACGGCCAATTACTGGGCCCTGACCCAAACGCTGCTGCCGCGCTCCGCCGCCGGCCGAGTCGCCGGTGTTCAGAATACCGCCTTGAACCTCGCCGGCATCGTCGCCCCCATCCTCACCGGCTGGCTCAAACAGGTCACCGGCTCCTACACCGTCCCTATGCAAACCATCGGCATCTTCCTGCTGGCCGGCATCGCCGCTTATCTGTTCCTGGTCAAGCGAGCCCCTCAGCCTCTCGGTAGCGCCGGCGGTCTTGCCGCCGGCGGTTAGCCATCACACTCGGGCAGGCAACTACCGGCTTATTCCGCCCGCAGCGCTTCTACTGGATCGATGGCCATCGCCCGGCGTGCGGGAAGATAGCTGGCCAGCACAGCGGCGGCTATAAGCAGCGCCGACACAGCCGCATACGTCAGCGGATCGAGCGCTTTGACGCCAAACAATAGCGACGACATCAGCCGTGTAAGCCCTGCAGCGGCCGCCAGCCCCAGCGCGGCCCCAATCCCTGCCAGCACCAGCCCATGGCGCACGTATAGCTCCAATACTTTCGCCGGCTGCGCGCCCAGTGCGATGCGGATACCGATCTCGCGGGTCTTCTGCGAAACTGCGTAGGCGATCACGCCATAGATCCCCACGATACCGAGCACCAGGGACATCCCTCCGGCGATGGCCAGCATCACGAGGGTAAACGAGGTCCGTGCCATGGACTGATCGTAGAGATCCTTGAGTGTCGTGACGAGGAATATGGGCCGTCTGCCATTAAGCGACCAGATGACTTGCCGCGCCTCCTTCAGCAGGCCCTCCGTTCCCGCCCGGCTAGATCGGATCGCGAACATAGCGGAGTAGAGGACGGACTCATGATTGCGGCCAAAGAGCCAGCCGTCCATCAGAGCCGGCCAGTATGCGATCGCTGGCGCTTTCACTTGCATGCCGTTGTCGTAAACGTCTTCGGCCACGCCCACAATTTCGCGCCACACATCGGTAGTGCCGACACGAATCCGCTTGCCGAGCGCCGCGCGTGGATCTCGCCAGAACTCCCGCGCCAGATTCTCGGAAACTATAGCTACGTGCCGTTTCTCATAAAGGTCGGTCCAGGTGAAATCGCGTCCCGCGACGATGCGCGTTCCCATCGTCTTGAAGAATCCCGGCGCAACCATGCGGAACCGCCGGACGGGGGGCAACTGGCCTGGTGCGAAGGGCTTGCCTTCGACATAGATCGGATTGTTGGGGCTTAGGAACGATTCCAGAGGGGCGGCATTTGCTAACCCGACCGAGGTGACGCCCG
>DATBID010000441.1:0-32411 GCA_036557125.1 Bryobacteraceae bacterium
CCCCACCTAGTGCGCGGAACGCCGAGACCATCAGCATTCAGATTCCGAAGCCCACGCGAAAGACATGGTGGGGCGTGGCGGCCATCGTTTGTGTCACGGCCGGGTTCTTTTCTTTTCCGGCCACCCGCAAACTGGTTTTCCATACGGGCGGGGTCGAGCGTTATGTGGCCGTGCTGCCGTTTCGCGTTTTGGGCGATCCGGAAAATACGAAATACGTCGCTGATGGCGTGGTCGATTCCATCTCAGCCAAGCTATCCGGCTTGCGGAACATGTATGTCGCTTCGCCGAACGCGGTAAGGGCGGCCGTGGGCAACCAGGATTTGTCTTCGGCCGATCCGGCCAAAATGGCTAAGATTGCGCGGACGCTCGGCGTCACCCTGCTGGTGAGCGGCACGGTGCAGAGTTCGGGCGACCAAATTTCGATCAGGCTTTCGCTTGACGATGCGGGAAAGAAAAGCACGCTTCTTCATCAGGAATTCGACGGAGCGCGTGGAGACTTGCTCACGCTCGAAAATAACGCTTTCAATACCGTCGTCAATGCTCTGGAAATCAAGCTGACGAATGATGAATCGGCGCGTTCCGTGAATCCGACCGAGAACACCCGCGCGTACGAGCTCTATCTCAGGGGAAAAAGCCTGGCCAGTGGTGCGCAAGGTGTGGAGACGCTGAAGAGCTCGGTTAAGCTCTTTGACGACGCTCGGCAAGCTGATCCGCGTTTCGCGCTGGCTTACACTGGCCTTGCCGACGCTTATTTGCACCTCTTCGATCGCACCAAAGACAGCAGCTATACGCAACAGGCCTTGTACGCCGCACAGCGGGCCCAGGCGCTGAATGACCAGCTCCCCGAAGTGCATTTCGCCCTGGGCAGCGTATTTACCTACACCGGACAGACAGACGCGGCGCTGGCGGAACTGCGCCGCGCACTCGAACTGGCGCCCAACTCCGATGAAGCCCTCAGCCGTCTGGGTTTCGCATACATAAATGCTGGCCGGAAGAATGAGGCAATTGCCGCCTACATCAAGGCAACTCAGGTAAACCCGTATTTCTGGCGCAATTTCAACCAGCTTGGATCTGCTTACTTCCGCCTGGGGCAGAACGAAAAAGCGCTGGAGGCCTTCAAGAAGGTTGCAGCGCTCGATCCGGATCGCGCCGCCGGCTATGCCAATGAGGGCGCCGTGTACTTGCGCGAGGGGGAGTGGAAAGAAGCGATTCCGACATTCCAGAAAGCGATTAAGCTACAGCCGGTTGCCGCTTATTTTGCGAACCTGGGCTTCGCTTACTTCTTCCTGGAGCAGTATCGCCAAGCAGTCACCCAATTCGCCAGAGCCGTGGAGATGGAGCCGAACAACTTCGTTTTTCGCGGAGATCTGGCCGATGCTTATCGCTGGTCCGGCGATACCGCCAAGGCCAAAGCAGCTTACGATCAGGCCATTGGCATTGCGTTCAGAAGCTACCAAGTGAATGCGAAAGATGCGGAGGCGCTGGGAGAACTGGCGCTCTTCTATGCCAAACAGAATGATGACGGGCGCGCAAAAAGCTTCATCGGACAGGCCCGCGCGCTCCAACCCGCGCTGAATACGTTGATGTACGACGAAGCTACCGTACATGCCTTGGCGGGTCGCAACGCGGAGGCCCTCAAAAGCCTCGCCCTCGCCCTGAAGAACGGGTATTCGTGGAAAGAAGCTTCCCGCGATCCCGAACTGAAGGCCCTTCGCGCCTCGCCGGAGTTCGAGAATCTGGCCAAACAGTACTCTCAGTCTAAAGATAACTAGTCCTTGGTCCTGGAGCACTCGGTACTCCCTGCGGTAGGGGCCGGCATTTTCTGTGCGAAAAGCGACGGTAAAACGTTGTAAACTAGTCCGACAAAGGGGACCCATGCGATTTACCAGCCTCGCACTCATTCCCGCTCTTTTTGCGGGCTTTTCTTATGTTGCGTATGCCGACCTGGAGCCGGCGCCGGATCCGCAGATCTCCATCGATGCCGGCGGCTTCAGCAGCCCGATCTCGCTCGGCGCCATCTGCCCCATAAGCCCGGACGGTGGCGGCATCTGCGACTTCTTCAATGACACAGGCAGCACCATTAACCTGCTGGAATTTGAGGACAGCGTAGGCGGGCCGGAGTTGACGGGGTTGCCGCCGGGTTCCGGAATAGGGGCTTACCTGCCTCCGCCCGCTACGCCAACCTTTACATGCGATCCGACAGATGTTTTCGCCCAGTGCGTGATCCTATTCCAGACCCCGCCTGTCACTACCACAGACGAAGTGACCATCTTGTTCTCGGGCGGCGCTGGAATCGCACCGGGAGAACATTTTCTAGTGAATTTGAACAACAACAATGCTCTGACTGGGGATGTAGGCGGCTGGAACACGGTCGATGCCGGCACGTTTCACACGGTCGAAATCAATACCAACGACGGATTGTTTACTGGCGTACCCGAGCCTTCCATGACGTGGCTGGTGGCCGCCGGCCTCCTGTTGATCTTCGGCGCCCGGCGGCTCCGGGCCCTTATCTAGTCGGCAACAACCTTTGAGTCGATGGCTGCGCGGATCTCCGCGATCAGGGATTTGAGCGGCTTGGCGCCCTGATCGCCGCGCTTGCGATGCCGCAACGCTACTTCGCCATTCTGCTGCTCGCGATCTCCCACCACTAGCATGTATGGTATTTTCTGGAGCTGGGCCTCGCGGATTTTCAGGTTGACTTTCTCGTTCCGATCGTCCAGGGACACGCGGATACCGACGCTTTCCAGCTTTGCTTTCACCGATTGCGCATAGTCGTTCTGCCGATCGGTGATGGGCAAGACGATCGCCTGCACGGGAGCGAGCCAGACCGGGAATGCCCCGGCATAGAGCTCGATCAGGTACGAGATCATGCGTTCCATCGTGCTGACAATAGCACGGTGGATGATTACGGGGCGATGTTCTTTGTTGTCGGCGCCGATGTATATCAGGCCGAACTGGTTGGGCAGATGGAAATCCACCTGAATAGTGGAATAGGTTTCCTCGTGCCCCATCACGTCGGCAAACTGGATATCGAGTTTGGGACCGTAGAACGCAGCTTCGCCGGGAGCTTCGAAGTAATTCAATCCGAGCGCGTCCATAGCTTCCCGGAGCATGCGCTCGCCGAGCTCCCACATGGCGTCGTTGTCGACGTACTTCTCCTTGTCGGCTTTGTCGCGTAAGGAGAGGCGATAGCGGTATTGCGTGATGCCCAGGTCTTTGTAAGCCTGTTCGACCAGCTTCAGCACGCCGGCGAATTCTTCTTTGATCTGTTCGGGCGTGCAAAAGATGTGGGCGTCATTGAGCGTCATCATGCGGACGCGGCTCAAGCCGCTCAAGGCGCCGGAGCGCTCGTAGCGGTACATCGTGCCCAGCTCGGCGATGCGCACCGGCAGTTCGCGATAACTGTGCCGCTTGGATTCGTACACCAGGATGTGGTGCGGGCAGTTCATCGGCCGGAGAACCATCTTCTCGGTCTCCAGATCCATGGGAGGAAACATCGAGTCGTGATAATGTTCCCAATGCCCGGAGCGCTGGTAAAGTTCCACCTTGGCCAGATCCGGTGTGTAGACGTGCTGGTAGCCGCCCACCCGCTCCTTCTCCAGAATGTATTCTTCCAGCACCCGGCGGATGGTCGCGCCCTTCGGCAACCACAGTGGCAAACCCGAACCCACCGCCTCGCTCACCGTGAACAGTTCCAGCTCTTTGCCGAGCTTGCGGTGATCGCGCTTCTTGGCTTCTTCCAGCCGGTTAAGGTAATCTTCTAGATCTTTTCGCGTGAAAAAGGCAGTTCCGTAGATGCGCTGCAACTGCTTGTTTTTCTCGCTTCCCTTCCAGTACGCGCCGGCGATGGAAAGCAGGTGGAAGGCTTTGATCTTGGAAGTGTTGGGAATGTGCGGGCCGCGGCAGAAATCAATGAAGTGCGGGCCCAGCGTGTACTCCGAGAAGACTTCGCCCGCGCGCTCAGTGATCAGCTCGCATTTCATCCAGGCATCCGCGTATTTTTTCAGGCCCTCTTCCTTTCGGGTGTAAACGCGCTCGTAAGGAAGGTTGCGCGCCTGGATTTCCCACATCTTCTTCTCGATCTTCTCGAGATCTTCGGGAGTAAACGGAACGGCGCGGTCGAAATCATAGTAGAAGCCGCTTTCGATGGGCGGCCCGATGCCGAGTTTGGTTTCGGGATACAGCTCCAGCACGGCAGCAGCCAGCAGGTGCGCCGTCGAGTGGCGATAGACTTCGAGCGACTCCGGGTCTTTCGGAGTAAGTATCCGGACCTCCGCGTTGCTTTCGAGAGGGCGGGTAAGATCGAAAAGCTCACCGTTCACCTTAGCGACAATCGCCGCGTCACCCAGGCGCGGGCTGATCGAATTGGCGATATCGATAGGCCGCGTACCCGCGGGCACGAACTGCTTGCTCCCGTCCGGCAAAGTAACTTCGATCTGGTTCATAGAAGGGGAAAATTTCAGCGTAACATCGGGAGATTTACACGTACAATCCCATGCGCTCCTTGGTCAGGCGGACCGTCTCATCCGCAATCGGGCGCACGCGGTCCGCCCCTTCGCGCAACACGCCGTCCAGATACCCGGGCTCGGAGACGATCTGGCGGTAGCGCTGCTGAAAGGGTTCGAGATGGGAAACCACCATCTCCGCCACCTGCTTTTTCAGGTCACCGTAGCGCATGCCCTGAAAATGCTGCTTCATCTGCTCATCGCTCGTGCCTGAAAACGCCTGATAAATGGCCAGCAGATTCAGCACTCCAGGCCCAGCGGTTTCCACGTTCACGCACGGCTCGGAATCGGTGGTCGCTCGCATGATGGTTTTGCGGATCTTGTCCGGCGGATCGAGCAGGGCTACTGCGTGGTTTGCGCCCGTGGCCGATTTGCTCATCTTCTGCGTGGGGTCGTCCAGGCCCATAATTCGCGCGCCCACGGACGGCAGGCTGGTATTCGGAACAACGAACGTTTCGCCGTAAAGAGAATTGAAGCGCTGCGCGATATCACGGGTCAATTCGAGGTGCTGCGCCTGGTCTTCGCCCACCGGCACAATGCCGGCTTGATAGAGCAAGATATCGGCGGCCATCAGCACCGGATATTGCAGCAGGCCATCGCCCACCGATTCCGCCTTCGCGGCTTTGGCTTTGTATTGCGTCATGCGCTCCAGCCAGCCTACAGGAGTGACGCAAGTGAGCATCCAGGCCAATTCCGCGTGCGCCTGCACGGCCGATTGCACCATCACCGCGCTGACTCTTGGATCGATGCCAGCCGCCAGATATAGCGCCGCAACTTCGCGAATCTTCGCCCGCAGTTCCGCCGGCTCCTGGTAGACCGTAATCGCGTGCAAATCAACGATGCAGAAGATGCACTCGTAATCATTCTGAATGCGCACCCAGTTCTTCAGCGCGCCCAGATAGTTGCCGATGTGCAGATTCCCGGAAGGCTGCATTCCGGAGAGAACTCGTGTTTTCATTAGGGAGGGTAAACTCCTATCCTAAGCAATTTCGAAGTAACCGTCGAGAAGCTGGTGTATGGCGGCGACGGGTTGGCGCGTGTAGCCGAAGATGGCAAGCCCAGTCGCGTGGTGCTGGCGCCCTTTGTTTTGCCGGGCGAGCGCGTACGCGTCGAGCCGGAGCAGGAAAAGCCCGGCTTCGTGCGTGCCCGGACGCTCGAAGTGCTGGAGCCTGCGCCCGATCGTGTCCCTCCGCCCTGCCCCTACTTCGGCCGCTGCGGCGGCTGCCAATATCAGCATGCTTCGTACGAGGCGCAACTCGCAGCCAAGCGCGCCATTCTGGAAGAGGAACTGCAGCGGCTGGGTAAGATCCAGCCGCCCTCAGAAATCGCGGTGATCGCCGGGGAGCCTTGGGCTTACCGCAACCGCGTGCAGCTTCACTGCGAAGGACGGAACCTGGGCTATCGAGAAGCCCGCTCGCACAAGCTTTGCGCGATCACTCACTGCCCCGTCTCATCGCCTAAAATCAACCAGACCATCAGCGCTCTGCTTGGCATGCTTGGCGACCGGCGCTGGCCGCGGTTTGTGCGCTCGCTCGAAGTCTTTACCGACGAGCGGCAAGTGCAACTCAATGTGCTCGATTCCGCGCAGCCGGTGGCGCGCCGCTTTTTCGATTGGTGCGCCGAACGCATTCCCGGGTTTGTGGCCGGCGATCTCCACTATGAAGACCGCTTCCACGTGAGCCGCAACTCGTTTTTTCAGGTGAACCGGTTCTTATTGGATCGGTTGGTAGAAACGGCGGTACCCGGGGCCGCAGGAGAGACGGCGGTGGACCTTTATTCCGGCGTCGGACTGTTTGCGGTGGCGCTGGCGAAATCTTTCGGGCAGGTTGTGGCGGTAGAGGCGAGTGGGTCGGCGTTTCGTGACCTGCAACGTAATGTCAGCGAGAGCGCCGGGCAGGAGCCAGGCGGCAGGGCAGAAGCGTTGACCCCACTGCATGCCACGGCGGAAGCATATCTGGAGGGGCTGGAAACGGCCCCCGATTTCGTCCTGCTCGATCCGCCGCGCGCGGGCTTGGGGAAAACCGTGGTGCGCCGGCTGCTCGATCTCCATCCCCGCGGAGTCACCATCGTTTCCTGCGATCCCTCCACTTTGGCGCGCGATCTGCCGAGGCTGCTTGGGGCAGGTTACCGGATCGATCGAATGACCCTCATCGATCTCTTCCCACAGACCTACCACTTCGAGACCGTCGTGCGCCTGATTTGATAGAGTCAACCTAGCTCATGACCGCCCCATCTCGCACTGCCGCCTCCGCCGGCCGCGTGGTCCGCGTCTCGGTGGGCAATTTCCTCGAGATGTACGACTTCATGGTCTTCGGCTACTATGCCGCGGCCATCGGGCGGGCATTTTTTCCGAATCAGAGCGAGTACTCCTCGCTGATGCTCTCGTTTATGACGTTCGGCACGGGCTACCTGATGCGCCCGCTGGGGGCCATGGTGCTTGGGGCATACATCGATCGCCAAGGCCGCCGTAAGGGGCTGCTGCTTACGCTGGCGCTCATGGCCGTGGGAACACTCTCCATCGGCTGCATGCCAGGGTATCGCACCTTGGGTCTGCTGGCGCCGCTGCTGGTGGTGGCGGGGAGGCTGGTGCAGGGCCTTTCGGCGGGTGTCGAAATCGGCGGCGTCAGCGTCTATCTGGCCGAAATCGCGCCGCCGGGCCGCAAAGGCTTTTATGTAAGCTGGCAATCGGGCAGCCAGCAGGTGGCGGTAATGTTCGCCGCGGTGCTGGGCATTGTTCTGGCCTCTACGCTGGCTCCCGCGCAAATGATGGCCTGGGGATGGCGCATCCCGCTGCTCATCGGATGCCTGTTGCTGCCGTTCCTATTCGTGTTGCGGCGCTCGCTCACGGAAACCGACGAATTCCTCGCTCAGCGCCGGCGCCCTTCCGCCGCCGACGTCTGGCGCACTGTCGGCCAAAACTGGCGGCTAATCGTGCTGGGCATGATGCTCACCACAACCACCACGGTGACGTTTTACCTCATCACCGCCTACATGCCCACTTATGGCAGCAGCGTGCTGCATCTGTCCACGCGGCAAAGCATGCTGGTAACGCTGTGCGCGGGGCTTTCCAATTTCTTCTGGCTGCCGGTAATGGGGTCGCTTTCCGATCGCATTGGCCGGCGTCCGCTACTGGCTGCGTTTTCCCTACTTGCCCTGTTCACGGCATACCCCGCGCTCGCGTGGCTGGTCGCCCATCCCAGCTTCCCGCGGCTCCTCATCGTGGCTCTATGGTTCTCAACCATTTTCGGCAGCTACAACGGAGCGATGGTCGTCTTCCTGACCGAGATCATGCCCGCCCACGTGCGCGCTTCCGCCTTTTCGCTTGCTTACAGCCTGGCGGCCGGAATCTTCGGCGGCTTCACTCCCGCCATTTCCACCTACCTGATTCACCGCACCGGCAACCCGGCGATGCCGGGCGTGTGGCTGGCACTGGCTGGGGCAATGGGGCTCAGCGCAACGGCTCTGCTGAGGCCGTCACTGCTCGGAAACCGAGCGCTCGGCCAGCTCGCCGAAAAGCGGTAGCGCGTACACCTGGTTATGCGCCGCCTTTACCATCATGAAGATGGACATGACCAGCAGAACCGCCTCAATCAGCCCGTGCAGGGGGAAGTGGCGAAGCTCGTTGGAGATGGGCCGCACCACCCAATCGTTGAGCAGCCAGGCCACAAATAAATATAGACCCTGAAAGGCGTGAAAACGGATCGCGCGGTTGTTACGGAACCGCTGCGCCGCCAGCACCAGGATGGCCGCCACCCAGCCCAGCCCGGGAATATAGCAACAAATCGCCGCCGTGCGGGGTGAGATGCGCTCGAAAGGCTCCCCAGGACTCACGCCCGCATAGGACGCATTCAACGGTTGGCGGGCGCCGCAGTTGCCGCAATAGGCATCGCGCGCGTCCACCTGCTTTCCACATTGGCTACAAAATGGCATTCTGGCTCTAAAAACAGTGGGGTTGGCAGGCGAGAGCGCTTGCCCCACATAAGTAGATACGTTATTCCGTTTCCGGCGGTTCAGGCAAGCACACTACAATGAAGCGAGCGATGCCGAAAAAAGCGACTGCGGGCTCCAGCGCCCTCGTCGAAGCTTCTCGAAATTCACACCCAACCCAGCCCGCCGGAGCCATCGACCTGAAATCGCCCGATCTCTACATCAATCGGGAACTCAGTTTGCTGGCTTTCCAACGGCGGGTGCTGGAAGAGGCCGAAGACGAATCGAACCCACTGCTGGAGCGGGTGAAGTTCCTCTCCATTGTCGGGTCTAATTTAGACGAATTTTTCATGGTGCGGGTTGCAGGCCTGGCGGCTCAACTGGATGCCGGCAGCACGGAAGTGGGGCCGGATGGACTCAGCCCTCGCGCACAGCTTGTCTCCATCCGCCGCGACGTAAAGAAGCTTTTGAGCGACGCCCACAAGTGCCTCGACCGGCTGATGGAGGAACTGGAAGCCGCCGGCCTCGTCATCCGCGATTACGCCGGTCTCACCGATTCCCAACAGCGCCGCGTGGCGCAGTACTTCACCGACACGATTTATCCGGTTCTCACTCCGCTCGGCAATGACCCCGGCCGGCCCTTTCCCCACATCTCCAATCTGAGCCTGAACCTCGCCGTAATGATTCGCTCTCCCAAGGGCCGCGAGCATTTTGCGCGCGTCAAAGTACCCGATTCCCTGCCGGAGCTGATTCTGCTAAACAGCTTCCCCAAAGCCAAATCCAAGCAGGCGCACCCGGGCAAACTGGAATTTGTGTGGCTCGAAGATGCCATCGCCGCGCATCTTTCCGAGTTGTTTCCCGGCATGGAAGTTGTGGAAGCGTATCCCTTCCATGTGACCCGAGATGCCGATATCGCCATCAAGGAACTGGAAGCTGAGGATTTGCTGGAGACCATTGAGGAAGGCGTGCGGCAGCGCAAATTCGGCAGCGTGGTGCGCCTCATTGTCACCCATGACATGCCCTCGCACATCCTCGATATTCTCAAAACGAACCTCGAAATCAGCGCAAGCGAAGTTTACCGGGCATCCCGGCCGCTCTCTTTGAAGCGCCTCTTCGCGCTCTATTCGATCGACCGCCCCGATCTGAAATACCCGAACTTCGTACCCGCCGTACCCAAGCCTCTCGCCGGAGCGCTCGCGGGCGGCACGGCCGAAGATCTCTTCGAGCGCATTCGCCAGGGCGATATTCTGGTGCGCCACCCCTCCGAGTCCTTCCAGCCCGTGGTGGAATTCCTGCGCCAGGCCGCTCACGACCCCGCTGTGCTGGCCATCAAGATCTGCCTTTATCGCGTGGGCCGGAACTCGCCCATTGTCGAAGCTCTGCTCGAAGCGGTGGAGGAAGAAAAGCAGGTTGCGGCGCTGGTGGAGCTCAAGGCGCGTTTCGATGAAGAGAGCAACATCGAATGGGCCCGCGCGCTCGAAAAAGTGGGCGCGCATGTGGTCTACGGAATCCCTCAGCTCAAGATTCACTGCAAAGTTGCGCTGGTGGTACGGCGCGAACAAGACCGCATCGCCCGCTACGTTCACATCTCCACCGGCAACTATAACGCGGTGACTGCGCACCTCTACACCGATATTGGCCTGTTCACTGCTGATGAAGACGTTGCCGCCGATGCTAGCGATCTGTTCAACTATCTAACCGGCTACTCCAGCAAGTCCGATTACCGCCGTCTGCTGGTTGCTCCGGTGAACATGCGGGAGAGGCTGACCGCGCTGATCGAGCGCGAGATCCGCCACGCCAAAGAGGGCCGCGACGCCGGGATGATCTTCAAAATGAACGCGCTGGTGGATCCGCCGATGATCCGGCTTTTGTATGAGGCATCTCGGGCGGGCTTGCGCGTACAGCTTCTGGTGCGCGGCATTTGCTGTCTGCGCCCCGGCCTGCCGGGCATCAGCGAGAAGATCGAAGTAACCAGCATTGTCGGCCGCTTCCTGGAACACAGCCGGATTTACTTTTTCCGCAATGGCGGCGAGGAAGAGATGTACATCGGCAGCGCCGATTTGATGCCGCGAAATCTCGACCACCGCGTGGAGGTGCTGGTCCCGATCCGCGATCCCGGCCTGATTCGCCGGATTCTGGATGGCGTGCTGGCTACCTATCTTGCGGATACCGTGAAAGCCCGCCGGATGCAGCCTTCCGGAGCATATCCGAAGCGGCAACCCGCACCGGGCGCCGAGGCGGTGAACGCGCAAGAGGCTTTTTTGCTCCCGGCGCGCGGGCGGGCGTGATGCGGATGCAAAGGGCAAAAATCGGAACGGGAGCGCGCTATCGGAACATCCGCGCATCGAATTCAAACGGCTCAGGGCTCCCGAATTGGATTTGCGGGAAGTCGTGGTGAGCCGGGTTGAGCAGCACATTCCAGTCACCACGAATGGCTGCAGAAGGAACCAGAAAAGCAGCACTCGCAGCGCTGCGAATCCACTCGTCGCCAAATCGCCGCAGTGACTCGTCTCTCGATCGGTACCAGCCCTTTGGAAGAACTTTCGGATCCAGTTTGCGAACCGAAAGCGAATCGGGAATTTCGCCCTCGATCGACACAAGGTCAGCCGGGATGAGGTTCGGCTCCAAATTCACAAACGTTTCCACGGCAGCAAGTGCAAGCGACGTCGAAGCATACACCACGCGCACTCCCCGGCTATTCCAGCGCCCACCGTACAGCCGCGCACCCTCACCGCTTCGAGCTTCGTCGGCGTAACGGCGCCTCGAGATGCGCCAGAAGCGCACTAGCTGTAGACGCCATAAGCAATGCGGCCCAGGACGTCTTCTACCATGCGGGTGCCCACGTCCGTGTCCAGAAGATCCAGTGGCCTGTCGCCACCCAGAGCGCGATTGGGCGTCTCCAACCAGGCGGTCGCTTTTTCCCGATCTCCGATCATTTCAACCGCATTCGCATATACGCGCGCCATGCGAACCGTGCGGTCGGATTCGGCTGGGGTCAAACGCGAAGCGTCGCTGAGCCGGCGGGTAAGCGTACGCTGAGGGATACCCAGCTTCTGCCCAATCACTCTGTTTCCGAGATGCAGCTTTTCCGCCAGAGCCGTGACGGAAATAGCGGGTAAGCCCTTGCGGACGAGCCGCGCCAGATCCTCCGGCTCCCTTACAGTCTTGCCCAGAATTTTCCGGCCGCCCAAAACATCGGCGATCGCTTGCAGTTCCACATGGCCTCCTGGCTAATTTTAACACGCCACATGGCTGATCTCCGGATTACCTTTGCGAAGCCGCGTTCTCGAGAATAAAGCGAATTTCGGCCGGGGTTGCCACGCCAGAGCGAATTTGGGCTGCGGTTGCTACTCCGCCTGCCGGTGCGGGCTGCGGGCCGCCCGTGCCTACGAGATCGATCGGCTTGTGTCCGTTGCTGTCGGCCAGATCGGTTCTGGCTCCCTTCTCCAGCAAATAATGAATCTCATCGACTCTGCCCGCCTGCGCGGCCACATGCAGCGCCGTCATGCCTTCTGTGGCGGAGGGGGCGCGCGAAATACGCAGAGAGTATGTCTGGGTGTCCGTAACTTGGGCATTCACATCGGCGCCGTGAGCGAGAAGTAGATCCATGATCTCCCGGTTCACGGGGCCGCCTGCGCTGGTGGACGCGGCTAGGCCGGTTCCTCGCCCGCCGGTTCCCACGCCCGCGGCAATTAGGAACGGAGTGAGACCCATCCCGCCGATGTTGGGGGAGGCGCCTTTATCCAGCAGTGCCCTCACCACTTCCACATCGCCGGCGATTGTAGCGCGGAGCAAGGGCGTGCAACCGGTATTGAGGAACTCTTCGATGAAGCGCCCGCTGTTGCCGCCGCGGCTGGGGCGGTGCATGTTGAGCTGCGGATTGGGATAGACGCCCGCCGTCAGCAGGGCATTGATGATCTCCATGCCGGAAGCCGATGGCGCCGCTCTACGGCCGCCGCGGCCGCGTCCAGGCGCTAATGCGGTGGCTTTTCGATCGATGGCGATGTAGAGCGCGGTGCGGCCCCACCAATCCCAAAGGTTGGGATTTGCCCCGCGATCGAGCAGGAGTTTGGCAACATCGCTGTGGTCATTATCGAGAGCGATCATCAGCGGAGTGACACCTTCCGGAGTCGGCCTATTCACATCCGCGCCCGCGCCGATCAATGCATCCACGCACTCGTAGCAGTCGCTGCGCGCCGCATAGAGAAGCGCGGTCAGGCCTCCGACGGGACGATATTGGGCGCGAGGTTCCGAAGTAATCTGGCTTTCCCAATCGCTGTAGAGCGCCCGAGGCTTGAAATCGGCGCCCTTCGAAAGCAGCAGCTTTACCATTTCGCCGGCATTTTTCGGCGCGGCGGCGGCCCACATTAAGGCCGTTTGTTTGTGAAACGTTTCTCTGGCATTGACGTTAGCGCCGGCTTTGACGAGCATTTCGACTACGGGCAATTCTCCGGTCTTGATCGCCAGCATCAACGCCGTTTCGCCGTCCTGATTGGGGGTATCGGGCCGGGCGTCGGCATCCAGCAGCGTTTTGACCATCCGCGAATCGCCCAATTTGGCGGCTTCGGCCAGCGGCGTGGAACCGAACTGATTGGCGACGTCTACTTTCGCTTTTTTCGCGATCAGCGCGTCGAGAAGTTCATAATCCAAGTGGTAGACAGCCCAATATATGGGGCGGGTTCCATCGGGCTGGGCCTCGTTTACATCCGCTCCTGAGCGAAGTTGCTCAAGGGCGGCTTTGCGATTTCCCTGCTCGATCAGATTGGCGAGAGAGACCTTCGGAGCTTGCGCAGAAAGCGGGACAGCGGCGGCCGCACAGATGAGCGCGAGAACGGAGCGTTTACACGACATTGGGGTCGAGTTTGTCATGGTGTGCCCACAGCCCTTTGGCTGCGTCATACAGGAATTTGTACGAGTCTTTCCACGTTCGGGGAAGGCCGTTGAGAGCGCCCTGCTCCAACATCTCCTTAGGACCGTCGCCTTCGCGAACCAGTTTGAACAGGCGCGACCGGACTTCTTCCATCAGGTCGCGTTCGGCCTTGAACTCGACGCGCGTCATGACGGGACCATACGCGGGGACGATCTTTGTCTGGTCGTTGGCGAGCTTGAGTAGAAGATCCATGGCGTCCACGCGCCCGCCAATCCAGGCGCCGGTAAAATAATCGAGCGCGGGATCACGGAGGGGCGATGCTACGTCACCGACTGCGAGCACATTCGAAGTCTTGAAATGGACATAAATATCGCCGCTGGTGTGAGCCAGACGCAGGTAGCCGTAGTCGATCTGCTCGGGTCCTGCTTTCAAAGAGCCGGTAGTATCGAACACCTCCGTAGGCCATGCACCCTTGGGACGGGCTTTCTCGTAGCGGTCCTCGGCCGGAACCCAGTAGTCCGACGACATCCACTGGCGTGTACGTTCGTGGGCGATAATCGTCGCGCCAGCCGCGGCGAAGATTTCGTTGTTGCCGGTTTGATCCAGGTGGTAGTGGGTGTTGAAGAGTGTCCGTACCTTTGAGGCGTCCGGCAGATTCTGGATAGATTTCGGCGGGCCGCTGTCCACGAGCACGAGACCGTCCGGGGCGGGAAAAACCACCACGTTGGCGCCCCCTGCATCCACTATGGCGAGCTCTGAGCTACTAAGCGCTTTGAGGGACCGGATGGCCAACGCGCCGAGCAAGAGTTCTCTGCGGTTCATGCTACACGCCCGCGATCGTACCGGTGCTGTCGCCGAACTTGTCGCGTTCGACGCCGATCTTTTGCAATAGGGTCAAGTGGAGATTGGCGATGGGAGTGCGCTCCGGCAGCACCAAGTGCTGGCCGAGGAGTTTCATTTTGCCCGCGCCGCCGCCAACCACGATGTTCGGCTCCGGATAATTGTTGTGCAGGTCGCTGTTACTCATGTTGGAGCCGTACATCAGGATGGAATGGTCGAGCAGGCTGCCTTGCCCATCCGGCGTTTCCGCCAGCTTCTTCACGAATTCCGAGAACTTCTGCACGTGCCAGGTCTGAATCTTGACCAGCTTATTGATTCGTTCGATATCGTTGGCGTGGTGGGATACGGGGTGGAACGAATCGGGGACGCCGATGTGGTTATAGGTGCGGTTGGTGCCTTCCGCGACCATGATATATGAGGCAACGCGGGTGAGATCGGCCTGAAACGCCAGGGCGAGCAGATCGAACATCAACTTCACTTGCTCATCGAATTTATCCAGTTCGCCGACCGGCGCATCGGGGATCTTCAGACCGGACAGACTATGGGAGCTTGCCATTTGGGTGCGGCGCTCGATCTCGCGAACGCTGTCCAGGTAGCCATCGAGCACGGCACGGTCGCCGTTTCCCAGTTCACTCTGGAGCTTCTTAGTGCGGTCCATGACGAGATCGAGCAGGCTGCTGGTCTGGTGGCTGATCGCGGAGCGTTCCTGAGGCGTGTCGCCTTCGCCGAAAAGCTGCAAAAAAACCTTCCGCGGATTGTACTCCATGGGCAGCGGCGAATCGGCGTCGCGGAATGAAAGAGTCGTATACGAGCCTCCGCCCCCGGCCGCCGTTTGGACCGTGGTCTCCGAAGCAAGTTCCAGAGAGGGCAGCGGTGTATCCTGGCTGATGACCTTCGCAATCACCTGATCGAGCGTCGTGGCCATGTGCGCCTTGGGACCGCCGGTATCCGGACGGGTGGCGCTCAGCCAGGTCGCGGGATTGAAGGTATGAACCGACCCCGCGGTAGCCGCGTTTTCCAGGTTGCCGAAAGAACTGATGTACTTCTTATAAGGCTCGAGCGAAGCCAGGATCGGGCTGAGCTTGAAATCCGACCCGGAGCCGCTTGGCGTCCACTTATCCATCGCCGGGCCGTGCGAGGTGTTGTACATGATCGCGCCGTGGGGAATGTAAAAGAAGGCTGTCCGCACCTTGGGCACGGTGGCAGTTTGGGCGAACGCCGTACCAGCGGGCGCCATGGCATCGAGAAGCGGCAACGCCAACTTCACTCCGGCAGCTTTCAATACCGTTCTGCGGGCGATGTGTTTTTTCGTTAGGAACATGCGATCTCCTGACAGCACCCAATCATTTAGCCGCTGCACCCTGCTTACGGAACGCGGCGGTGTTGACGACTCCCAAAACAATGGAAGAAAACTTGTAATTATCTTTGGCGGCCGCGTGAACTACAGCGCGAACTTGCGGCATATCGAAGTATTCCAACTCCCGGTTGAGCGCGTACATCATCAGCTTTTCGGTGAAGGCCTGCGCGAAGGTTGCCGGGCGCTCGACCAACTGCGCTCTAAGTTCCACGGGGCCGTCGATCGCTACGCCATTGGGCAGCACCGTTTTGGCATCGATGGGAGCGTTCGCCTGGCGGTCGATGGTGCGCCATTCGCCAATGGCATCGAAATTTTCGAGAGCCAAACCTGTCGGGTCGATTACGCCGTGGCACTGGTTGCAGCTTGCCTTGTTGCGATGTTGCTCGAGCCGCGCCCGCACGGTCTTCGGTGTCTCGCCCGCTTTTTGCGAGAGGTCGGTGGCGGTGTTGGGCGGAGGAGGCGTCGGAGGGGTGCCGATCAACTTGTCCAGCACCCACGCCCCCCGCAATACCGGAGACGTGCGGTCGCCATACGAACTCCGCAACAACACTGCGGCTTTGCCCAGCAGACCGGCGCGTTCCTGTTCGGGCACCACAACCTCGCGGAACTGGCTGCCGATGACCCCTGGAACGCCGTAGTGGCGGGCGAGCCTTTCATTCAGGAAGGTGTGGTTAGAAGTGAGCAGTTCGAGCACGCTGCGATCCTGCAAAAGGATGCTACCGATGAAAGCTTCGGCTTCCTCGGAGAAATCGTGCCGCAGTTGTTCGTTGAAGGTGGGAAATAATTTCGGATCGGGCTGAACGGAGTCGAGCGATGTGAGATTCAGCCACTTCATGGCAAAACTGGTGACCAGGCTGGAAGCTTTGGGATCGGCCAGCATGCGATTCACTTGCTTTTCCACGGCTCCGGGCCTGGTTAAACCGCCCGACGCCGCGAGCGAGAGCAGTTCATCGTCCGGACCGGTATTCCACAAGAGGAAAGAGAGGCGGGACGCTAGTTCCAAATCGGTGAGAGCGAATTCGGAGTTGGAAGGGGTGCCTTTCGGCCCCCGAATCGCGCGGTAGAGAAAATCCGGGCTGGCAAGCACGGCCGCCACCACCTGCTCGATACCGTCATCGAAGGTCCCACCGCTTTGACGCCCGGCTTCATAGAACCGCATGAGGCGGGCTACATCCTCGTCATTGACCGGCCGGCGGAATGCGCGCCGCGCCAGGTTCGCGGTGATCTGCTTCGCGCACGGCGCCTCTCCGATTTTTTGAGGATCGCAGACGAAAATCAGCGCGCGGCTAGCGGTTCTCGAAACTCCCGTCGAGTGGAAAGGCCCGACAATTTCGATCCCGTCATTAAGACGCGCCATGCGGCCGTTGCCATTGCCGAAGCCCAGCACACCGATTCCGCCGAATCCAGCCGCTACGTTTTCGTCGGACTCCACGTGGGCGCGGTCGATGAATGCCACGACAATATCGTGCACCCCGGCCCGCACCTGGACGGGAATTTTCGAGAAGCGCTCCATAATCTCTTTGCGCCCCTCAGGTCCCTTGCGCTCCGCGAGATCCAGATCGGTGGGCCCTCCGATAGATTTGCGAAACACGATCTGGCCGTCGAGCATGATCACCAGCGTGCTCTCATTCTCCATCGTGTTGGTGTACAAACCCACGGAAAGGTCGGTGAGATTGATGCGATACTCCCCATCGGCTGGAAAATTGTGTTTGAATCGCACGCCGCCGCGGGTGCCGGGAGGCAGCGGTTCATCATTATTCTGAAGCGCCGAGATCAAATACTTCACATTGGAAACGCGGCCGCTCGGATCGCCGATCGCCAGTTTCGCCACGTGCCGGGCAGCAGTGATGTACTGGTCCAGGAATGCGGGCGAGACGCTCAAAGCGGCAGCGATGTTGTCGAAGCCGTCTACCTGGATATCCTGCGGCAGCACGTCTTTCGGATTCACGTCCACACCCACCAACGCTTTCACCGACGTGGCGTACTCGGTGCGGTTCAGGCGCTGGATGGGCACATAGCCGGCCTTCGGTCCCTGCGGATGGGCATCGAGCGTTTCTTCCATCCAGGAGACGAACGAATCGACATCTTTCTGGGGCGGCTGGGGATTGCCCGGCGGCGGCATCAGATGCCCACGCAATTTGCGGAGAACCTTCTCCCAGGTGCGGGCGTCATCCGGTGCGTTATGAAGATCCAGAGCTTCGAGGGCCAACCCGCCGATTTTGGCGCGGGTATTGTGGCAGGTGAAGCAGTAAGTGGTCAACATCGCGCGATATGGATCCTGCGCGTGCGCGGCCGGCCCCAAACCCACCACCGAAGCGATCAGAACCAGGAGTGAAGACACGTCAACGGAGCGCTTCATCAGGTCCTCCTTTTTTATCACAACCGGTTAGCGGAGCGGAAAGGGGGAGGCGGGGGACGAACCGGTCACCGCATGGCGAGCGGCAACATCTTCGTCGAAGCGTCCGGAGTCCAGATTACCCGTCCGTTCGGATCGCGCAAAACGATATGTGAGGGTACTTTCGAGGGAGTTCCGGGCCAACGAATCGTAACGCCCTGCACAGGTTCTGAAGTGAACGTTCCAACGACATTGTTTGACGCATCGACCAGCGCGAAACTCTGGGCCCGAATTTCCTTTGTGACTGGGGTCTGGTCTTGCGCCAGCGCCAGGGTTGGCGCGGCATAGTGCATGACCGCTGCGCCGGCCATGCCGGCGACAAAGGCAAAGATCAAATGCGATTTCTGGCTCATGGCGCTTGTTTCCTGTGTTGTGATTATCCCCGCAAAAGTCCTAGTGGTGGGCCGGGGTCGAATCCGGGGAAGACGGCGCTCAGGTCATTCTGCCCCAGATGTCCGCGCACCAACTCGCTCAAGACGGCGCGGAAGTCAGTGGTAATCGCCAAGTCGCGGCCTTCGTAGAGTTGCTCTTTTTCGAGACCGGGCCATTTGCCGTAAATCTTGCCGCCTGCGACCGGCCCGCCCATGACCATCATGAGGCTGCCATGGCCATGATCGGTGCCTGCATTGCCGTTTTCCTCCACGGTTCTGCCGAACTCGGACATGGTGACCAGGACGATGTCCTCCATCCGATCTCCCATCTCGTCGAAAAATCCGGCGATGGCGCTCGAAAACTGACGTAACAGACCGAAGAGTTGGCCGTTTTCGTTGCCGTGGTGATCCCAGCCATCGATTTCGGCAAACGCGGCTTCGACGCCGGCATCCGCTTTAATTAGCCGCGCCAGTTGCTCCAGGCTGCGGCCCAGCGCGCCGCCCTGTGCGCGCAGGGCATTGGGCGGGCCGGCCTGACCGGGATGGCCCTGATCGATGGACTGAATCATCTTCATGGCTTCAAAGGCGTCCTTGCCGGTGCGGCGAAGCGGCGCGTCCGGGGTGAGCGAGTACATGTTCTCGAGAATAGATGCCGTTTCCTGATCTTCGATTGAAAACTCGCGCGCGTTGCCAATGGCGATCACTTCATGCTCACCGCGCAGAGTGCGCGGCACGCGGTTCCCCAATGCCACGGCGCGCAGCGGCGAGGCGTCTGGTTCCGCCGGCAGCGCACGATTCAGCCAACCGTTTTGCCCGCTCTTGCCGGGCAGACCCGATTCCATGTAATCCTGGGCATCGAAATGCGAGCGTGTCGGATCAGGCGAACCCGTGGCTTCGACAATCGCGAGATGCCGCTGATCCCATAGGGCCTTGAGAGGTTGCAATCCGCCGTGCAGCGCAAATGCGCCATCGAGATCGATCGAGCCGAACGGTCCGTTGCCGCTGTTCTGTCCGCTGGGCGGCGCGATGGCGAGTGTAGGACGCAGCGCGCGGTAGCGCTTTTCGCCGAACGGCACAACGATGTTCAGTCCGTCAGCGGCGCCGCGCAGAAAAATCCCCACCAGAGTCTTGTTTTTCCTGCTTCCGGCCGCCGCGGCGCGAGCCAGCCACAACGGCGCCGCTCCCATGCCGGCCATCGCGATGGCCGAACCGCGCAGGAAAATTCGCCGGGTCAACATGGCGTCTTATCTCCTTTCGAAATCAGGCGAGCTGAGGATCAACGATGCGATCAGCGACGGATCGGATTTTTTGCCCTGAAGGCCCGTCTCGATCGCCGTGAGAGTTTGGGGGGAGGCATCGCGCCCGAGCAGATCGCGGGCGATGGCCGGTCCCCCCATTCCTTTCCAGCGTGAAGAGTCGGGAATGACTCCCGGAATACGGCCCGAAACCAATGCTGGCGGGAAGTTCATCCGGGCGAAGAGGCCCGCGGTGCTGAGCCACGATTCGCCGGTATCCGGATATCCGGTTGGTTCCAGTTTGCTGTAGAGCGGCTCGCCCATTTCGGCGATTTTCTGCACAAGCATCCAGGCGTCGCTCACTTGCGCCCCCATCGCGCGAACCGTGCTGACGGCCAGTTCGAGCGGTGATTTGACCTTGGCTTCCCACGCGCCTTCAGAGAAAAACTCCGGCGACTTGAACATGGTTTCCAGCACGGCGCGCAGATCTCCGTCCGTTTTAAGGAAGGTTTGTGTCATCCGGTCAACCAGGGACTGCGGCGGATTGTCGGCTACGAAGTGCTGCGCCAATTTACGCGAAATGAACTTTGCGGTGGAAGGATGACGCGCCAGCATGTTGATCACCGCGAGCCCGTCCTGCTCGCCTTCGCCGGCCGGGATCTTGTGTCCGAGCACGATCTTCTCTCCGAAATCGTGCATGAAAGGAGCGAAGACAAACTCGGGATCTTGCGGGCTACGGACCGTCCAGCCGGTGAAGCAGCGGGCCACGGCGATCACGTCCGCTTGCGTGTACCCGCCTTTCACACCGAGTGTGTGCAACTCCATCACCTCGCGGCCGTAGTTTTCATTGATTCCGTGAGCCTGGCGGAGAAAGGGCGAGGGGATGATGCTGTTCGGCACGCCGTTCACAATGCCTCTAACAGGGGCGAACGGACCTACTTCAAAACTGGCGGGTGATACCGATTCGTAGTTATCCAGATAGTAGAGCATCGCCGGGTGGCGGGCTGTCGCCAGAAGCAGGTCGCGGAAGTGTCCCAGAACGTGGGGGCGGATAGCATCGCGCTCGTAGCTTCCGATCAGCAGATGGCCGAGATTCTGAGTCTGGGACACTTGTTTGGTGGTGTCGACGTTAAAGTGGTTGAACCAGAAATCAACTAACATTTCTTCAAGCTGCCGGGTCGAGTAGACCGCGCGGAGAATCTTGGCTTCTTTGAGATCTTCGCTTGCCACCTGCCGGGGCGTGCGGTTGCGCAGACCTTCGCGGCGATACTCCGGAACCTGGGCCAAGCTCTTTTGCGGAAGGCGCGAAGCCACCAACCGCCGTTGGTCGGGGTCTAGGGAGACTAATAGCGCCGTGAGCCGATCCCGGTCGCCGGATTGGGCCGTGCTGAGCTGATCCGCATTCAGCAAATCGCGTAGTTGGGGATTGCGGCGGCGATTTTCCTTCTGCATCTCCTCCTGCCGCATTTTCTGCGCTTCTTCTGCTTCCGTTTTATAGGCGGGTGTGTAGGCGAGGACGCTGGGGGGCAACGCGGCCAATACCTGTTTGCGCTTATCCGGATCCAGTGCCTTGAGTATTGCGGTACGTTCCTCGGCGGTGCCGGTCAATACTTTCTGCCGTTGCTCGCCCGAAAGCAGAGTATTGAGCTGCAGAAACGGCGCTTGGATCATGATCGGGGTCTGCGGCTGCGGCGAGTAGTTCTTAACAACTTCGGGCAGACTCATGCGCAGAGTCTCGAGCGGCTTGAGCTTGGATTCCAGCACCGGGTTTTCGGGAATCTGTTCGGGATGCAACTGCAATTCGATCCACTTGCTCAAGCCGATGCGACGAACCTCTTCGGCATCGCCTGGCCTCGGCCCGAACGTCAACCGGTTCAGCGCATGAAGGATTTGCTGTTGCGGGGAGAGCCGTTTGTTGAATGGCCCGGTTGTGCCTGAGCGGGCGAAAACGATTGCCGCCAGGGCGGCTGCAGCGGTCAACGATCCTAAGCGCTTCATCAACGCCGCACCTCCGCTAGTGTGAGGTCTTTATAGTTTAAACGTTGCCGCGAACCAAAGGCGTGGCATCAATTGCGCTTGATCGTGCGCTAATTGTGATTTCAGACACGAATTACCGCGTTTAGGATTTGGCTCTCACGAAACGAAGGGCGGCTCCTTGATGAAAATGAACATCACATTGCAGCGAGAGCGGCCTTCGCACTTTCCAGTGCGGCGGCTTGATCTCGGCGGTGAATGGCTTTCATCATCCGTTTTACGTGAGGTATGGCCTGTTTAGCTTTCTCAGAATCCGGGATCTGCGACGGCCACTGAACATTTGGGGAATCTTTTCTATACGGTTGATATGATTGGCGTGCCATCTGGTGAATTTCGTAGAGGCATTGGTTACCGAATTCGAGCCGATCATCCCACTGGGCTTCATCGACTCTTTCGAGCGATTCGAGGATGCTCCGGAGTAAGATTTTTGTACTGTAGTACAACATAAGTTCCCGGCATTTTCTCTCGCGGACTGCTGTTGTCTAACGCCAGGCTTGCCCGACTTTACTCGATGGAGGCCGCCGACGGTTCTTGGATTTCTGTTCCGCCTCGCGATGGGCTTCCGCGCGCCGCTCGGAAATAAGGAGCATTTCCTGCTCAGAGAACGTTAAGGAACCGACCTCGCCCATGGCTGGCTGCTCTTCCAACAGTTTCCGACACAGTAGAGGCAACTCTTGCAGGGAGATGGCGTATCGCCGGGCCAGGTTGAGATCGACGCCGACGGTGAACTCTCGGTGTATCCGGTCACCGGTTACGCCTTCAAAGGCATACAAGCGAACGTTAGCGCTTTGGCTGAATCCGGTGAGCGAGAATTCCATAAAGCTGCTCTACCTATAATGACACAAGCCGAATTACTGATGGCACATCTCGCAAACCTGACGAGACGTGCGCATGAGGGCTGGAGTGCTCGCCATCCAGAACGGGTGCCGGCCGGCCGGGATAAGCACGGTTACCAGCGCTTACGTCCGAACCCGCCGCCACGACTCGAGCGATCTTCTTTCGGCCGTGCTTCATTGACGTTTAGCGTTCTGCCTTCCACTTCTCGTCCGTTCAGGGCACCTATGGCCTTTTCGGCTTCGGCATTGTTGGTCATCTCAACGAACGCAAAGCCTCGGGGCTGCCCACTGTCCCGATCCGTGACGAGGTTGACGCGCTCGACAGCACCATAGGTTTCGAAAAGGGAGCGGAGAGTTTGCTCCGTTACTGAGAAGCTGAGGTTCCCGACGAAAATATTCTTCATGGGTGATTCCTTTGACGGCAAGTAATGATAGCGCCTACCCGACGCAGCCACTATCGAATTTCGTTCTGGGCGATGTCGCGATTGCGTTTCTTGCGATTGCGCTTGCGCGCCAGCGCGGATTTGATTCGCTTCTTCTGACCCGGCTTCAAATAGAAAGCGTGCCGCTTTACTTCCTTAATGATGTCCTCTTGCATAACTTTGCGCTTGAAGCGGCGGAGCGCGTTCTCAAGGGTTTCACCATCCTGAATGTGGACCTCGGCCAACGATCACCTCCCTTTTTCACGACGAAAGATAGATTTTTATGCTAACAGCTTCTTAGTGGCAAATGTGCCAGTGAATCCGATTCCCATGCCGGGTGAAGTGCGCACAGCAACGGCTCCGCCCGCCACAGTCGAGAGTCAGAAACTCGCCGATGGCGTTTGGCTGTTCGGACGGCGGAGCATCCCGGTTGTGATCAGGTCTTGCTGTGGTCGCGCAGGAATTTTACGAGTAAGGCACTCACCTGTTCCGCCTGTTCCTGTTGGACCCAATGTCCGGCGCCCTCCAGCAGATGAAATCCCACCATCTGGCGGCAAGCGGTATTGCGCATCGTGTCCACCGCGCCGGGGGTTTGATAGACTCCCCAATCGCTTTTTCCGGCAATGAACTGCGAGGGAACATCGATCGTCCGCCCCGAAAAGGTCTGCATCTCCCCGATGCTTTTCGGATCGGAACCGCGGCGCACCCGGTATCCCTGCAACGCGCCGGTAAAGCCGGTCCTGCGGTATTCGGTCGCATACACCTCAACCTCGAGCTCCGTCAGCCATTTGCAATTGGCAACATAATCCGCGGACGGCAGGAACGGCGCGACCGTCGCCGCCATCCCTTTGTTCTTCTCCATCACGTAATATGTCGGAATCTGCGCCATCTCCTCGGCGGTGCGTGCCTTCAGCGGATGGGGCTTGTTTCCGTTGTAGTCGGCACTCTTGTAGAAGTAGTACGCGCGGAAAAAGGCGTGCAAACCTTGCGGCGCGTGGAGCATGTCATCATTCGCGCCGCGCGTTCGCTGGTAGTTCTGATAATACTTGCGCGGTGGGTTGAGCTTCGCCAATTGGGCATCCAACTCGTCATCGGTGATTGCCCGCTGCGGAAGGGGCGCCCCGTTCGCTGTGTCGACGGGTAGCGAAGGCGCACCTGCAAACGGCGAACTCAGGATCGTCACCGAACGGAAGATATCCGGCCGGATGAGCGCGGACCACGAAGCTACCGGCGCGCCCGCGTCGTGGCCGGCGATCATCGCTACCGAACGGTAGCCCAGCGCGTAGACCAACCCGATTGCATCCCGAACCATGTTCAGAATGCGAAACGGATCCGGGTCGGCGTCGTAGGAATCGTCCCATCCAGTGGTTCGGCCATAGCCGCGCTGATCTGGAGCGATCACATGGTATCCAGCCGCCGCCAAAGACGGCATCACCTTGCGCCAGCTATAGGCAAGCTCCGGGAACCCATGCAACAGGAGAGCTGCCGGCCGGCCGGGAGTTTCGTGCCCTGCCTCCAAAATTTGCACCGTCATGCCGTTCACGTCGGCGACTCGCCGCGAACGGATGCCGGCCGGGATAGTGCCGTTGCCATACGGCGGCAGCTTCGAAAAATCCGTCTGCACGATTGCGGCACGTAGTGGTCTGCTCGACGGCAACGCAAACGCTCCGATGCCCGCAAGGAAGGCCCGCCGCGACGGGGTCACGAGATTCTCTTGTTCCGCCATACCCTCGCTCCTGACGATCTGCCATCTAGAATTGCGGACAGGTTCGTCTGTGTCAAGGCTGCACAACTCGAACCGCGAACAGACCTCTTCTTGTAATTGGCGCACTATTCGGGCTAAAATCGCTCGAACAACAGGCGGTCATTGTACATGGAAGAAACCCCTGATTTCGGAAAGTGCCTTTGCGCGCGGGGCCATCTCCAATCGCGGCACGTTGAAGTCCGGATGCCGTTCCGCGGGCGCACGTTGACCCTCCCTGGCGTTCTGCAAGGAAAATGTCCCGAATGCGGAACGACCGTCTACCGGCCGCAAACGCTGGGCCGCCTGGAGACGATTTACCTGGAAGGCAAAGAAGCTGCCGGGGAGGACTTACCATGATGCAAGGCCCGCGCCTCGAGGATTTCGAAACCGGCACTGGAAAGTCCCGGGATGACCTCCTTGCAGAGGCCGCGGCGGCATGCGACAACCTCGCAAACAGGATGGGCGCCGGCGGGGGGCAAGCCGCGCCGGACGAGGCTTCTATCCGGTTGCGCGAATTCCGCCAGGACGAAGCGCGTTTCAGCGAGCGGCCCGAGGTGTATGCGCTGTCGGGAACCGAAGCCTTTGCGCAAGCCAAGCTCCCAATGCCCATTCAGGAATCCGCGTATTCCAGCCGCAACGACTATTACCTGGTCGGCTTTCCCTTTGACTTGCAGCCGGCTGGTCCATATAAGTTCAACGAATTGAAAGTCCGAGTGGATTTCACAGCCGAACACGAGAACCGCTCTCCGAAAGTTCAAGGGATGTTCCCCGCGGGAAAACTGCAGGAGATGCTGAAGGCGGACCTGAACCTTGAAGTATCGATAAAACCGGATGTCGGATTCGAGGTCAAGACCGGCCAGGTGGAATTGTCGACCGGCGCCGCCGGAGGCCCCGGCGTCAAGGGCAGCGCCGAGGTCGGAGGCGCCGCCAAAGGAGAAGCAGCCTTTGGAGTGGGACCGATGCGGTTCCGGTGGAACTCCGCCCTGGTAACTACCAGCCAGCCCGGGCTCGAATGGGTTTGGTGGCAGATCGGCGGAACCGAGTTGCACAGCGAACAGAGCCCCAGGCTGATGGTGATTCTGCAGGTCCCGCACGACGCCGGCGCAATCTCTGCTTCCGGACAGATGGAGGTGCGCCGCAATTATAGGCTGTTCAGCCGCGCTGTGCGCAACCTGACGCAACTGCCGCAGATTTACCGCGAGTTCATTGAGGCCGGCGTCCCGCTCCGTCGCGGCCCCGTCTCCTGGAAAGGCTTTCTAGGAGCGTGATGTTCTAGGAGCATGACTTTCTAAGAGCAAACCTATGGCATCGGTCGCCGGCCCATCTTCCAGCCAGCTTGCACAGCTCGAGACCTGCCCTATCCACTCGTATCAGCTTGTGATCCGGCCTGACCAGGTGATGTTGACCAAGGACGGCCAGTATGTGGACACGAAGCCCATCTCGTACAACCGCACTAACCTCAAAGGGCGCACGCTCGACAATCTGCTGAAGATGCTGCGCGCCAACCGGCTGCGCCAGGATGAGACGGAGCTGCTCGGCGAATATCTCTACTCGGTTCTCCTCAGCGATACTTTCGGAGAGTCGTTCCACGCCGATCTGCGAGCGGAGGAAAACGCGTTCCTGCGAATCGATCTGATCTTCGAAGGTGTTACCAATGAGCTGACGGACCTGCCTTGGGAATACTTGTACCGGCGGGAAGAAGGCGGCAGCGGCTATTTCCTCGCCACCGAGGACCGGATCGCGCTGGTTCGGCGGCCCAAGGGCAGTCACGTCAGGGGACTCTCTTTGAAAGCATCGGAGGGTGAGAAGCTCCTCAAAGTCCTTCTCGTGGCCACCAGCCCGGCCGATGAGCCGCCGCTCGAATTCCGGGCAGTCGTATCGGCGATGGAGCAGTTTCCAGGGCTGCAACTCACGACCTTGACGACGGATCACGAGAGCAACCCGATCCTTGCAATGGCGGAAGGCCGGAACGCGGCGGCAACCTGGGATGCCTTTCTGGCTGAGCTTGCATCGTTCAAACCGCACGTGGTTCACTTTCTGGGACATGGCCGATCGAGCGAAAGCGGCGGCGAGATCGCTTTCGTGGGCAGCGATTTCAAAGCCGATTGGCGGCAGGGCAGGAACCTCGCGGATAAGCTAAAGGATCACCGTTCCGTCCGGCTGGCTTTCCTGCAGGCGTGCGAAACCGCGGCGAAGGGCGATTCCGCGGTGGCGTACCGTGCTTTATCCAGCGTCGCCAGTGAGCTCGTACAGACAGGGATCCCGGCGATTGTGGCCATGCAGACCACGATCCAAAACGCCGCGGCGAACAGTTTCGCCGAGGCTTTCTTTCGCGCGGTTCTGGAACAGAAACAACCGATCTTTCGCGCGATGCAGATCGCACGCAGCCGGTCAGGCGAAGCAGCGGCGTGCATACCGGTTTTGTACCTCGGTCTCGATAAAGACAACACGAACGCTCAAGGGTTTTTGATTCCAGAGACCGTGCGATCCCCCGGCGTAGGATTATCCAGCGCCGGCGCGGTCCCGGACCGCCCGCCGGAGCCGGCGCGCAAATGCCCGTGGTGCGGTTTCGCGGGTAATCAAGGCTCCAACTCGAAGCGCTGCATCGAGTGTGCCGGCTTCCTTTACTGCCCCACATGCAATTGGCGGGTGGAAGGCACAATCGATGAACGAAAGGAGTTCATTTATTGCGGGGGCGATAGCCCGGAACCCCACAAGATTTACCGGCAGGTGGTAAAGAAGCGCGAGGAACCCGGGAGCTTCGTTGAAGACACGCGCCGCCTTCCGCGCGAGTACGACTCCACTTCACCTCTTCCAAAGCAAAGGAATGCCTTTGAGGGGACCGCATAGAGGAAAGGAACATGCCTGAAGACTTGTTCCCGTCTGAGGGATCCTCGCTCCGTTATCTTCTCTTCGAGCAGGGCCGGGTTCTCCTCACCGAGAACCGTGCGGCCGAGGCTGTTACGGCGATGGAACAGGCGCTGCGGGAGCGCGGACGGGCGCCGGGTGACAAAGAGATCCTGTCGGAACTGGCGCGTGCGTACTCGGCCGCGAACCGGCCGGACTCCGCCTTTCGGACCCTGGTGCAATGTGCGGTGGTCTCTCCCGGCGAGCGCGAGAATCTTCTCAAGCGGGCGGAAGACGAGGTCCCGTCCAGCACCGTCACGGCATTGCTTCCGTGGCTGGAAGCGGAGTGGCCGTGGCTCCGATCGAAACGGTACCAGGAAGCAGATGCCGCGCAACTCCTGCTGGCTGCAAAGCTGTACGCGGCCGCGCGTGCGCACGACCGCGCCGTGGAGCTGCTTCGGTACACGGGTCTCAACCTTAGCGCGGACGAAGAGCAAAAAAAGGACATCGCAGCCCGGTTATATGACATCGCCACGGCGCTCAACTCCGAGGATAAACTCGAAGCCGCCGAATCCGTACTCAGAATCGCGACAGAGCTTGCGCCTAAAGATTCCAACACCTGGCTCTTTTTAAGCGAGGTTGTGCGAAGGCGTTCTTACCCCGAAAACACGCCTGAACTCGCACAAGCGAAGCTGCCGGTGGGTGTTGCCTACATTCAGGAGGCTCTGCGCATCTGGGAGCACGCGCAGAGCATACAAGCAGATTCGGGCGCATGGGCTTTAGGCATTCGCGCGAACATCAACGAACAACTCGCCAAGCTGGAAGGAGCCGATCGCTGGTCTTTGGGATGGCAAGCGGTGTGCCTCATGGAGCGCGCTCTCAAACTCCTGTACTCCAATGACCCGTACTATCTAGGCAGCCTCGGGCGATGGTACCGCTATCTCAATCTATGGGCCAACGAAGATTGGGCAACGCGCGAAGCCCGCAAAAACGCCAGCCGCTCCGACGACAAGAGGTTTGCGTTAGAAGAGCGGATCATCACCACGGTTAACAGCGGCCAGTTCGAAGCCGCCAGGGAACTGATCGCAGAACGCCGTGCGGAAGGCGCGGCGGGATGGACCGATCTCGTCGAAGCGTACGTCCTGCTGCGCTCCGGCGAAGCGGAAAAGGCGCTCGGACTCGCGACCGCCGGCATTAAGGAATTCCAGCAATCCTGGTCGTACCTGTTAATCGCGGATTGCTACCGGATGCTCGAACGGATTCCGGAGGCGATCCGGGAGTATCAAGGGATCAAGGAACGGTACACGCCTGGCGATTGGGGCGATTGTATCGAATCCGCTTATGCGTGCTATTGGCTCGCCGTGTTTGGTCAACCCACCGGCGGCCTGGCGCTCGAGTTTCTTGCTGCCTATGAAGCGAACTTCGCCCTGCCGTATGATCCAAGCCTGGCGCTAATGAAAGCATTGTTTGCGATTACGCTGGGTGACGAAAATGCCGGGCGCGATGTCCTTGCCTATGGCATGAGTAGCGCAAGGCTGCGCGATGTAGACGATTTCATCCGCGATTTGCGCTATTCCGCCGAACACCACCCCGATCCCGCGAAACGAGAGCGCATCAGACGCGCGATGACGGATCCCGAAACCGGCGCCGAGGTGCTCGCCCGAAAAAGGGCAGAAGCGCCCGCTGCTTCTCAGTTGCCGGCAGAAAACGAATTGAAACGCATGCTCGAAATTCGTGGGGATTCCGATGCGAATGGCTGGTTGTGGATCGGCGTCCAGGCGGGGCTCGCGCGCCTCGGCGCGGATCACCAGAACCATGCCGAAGCGACCGAGCGGTACGGGGCGCTAGCCGGCCGCGCGAGCGCGCAATTCCCGGAAGCAGAAGCAGCCCTCCAGACTGCCGCCAGGAATCGGCTAAATGAGGCCGACAGCCTGGTGCGCGCATTCAGGGGCGAAGCGGCTGCCTCGATTTATCAGGAACTCTCGGCAAACCCACTCGTCAGCGTCTCGATAAGACAGAGCGCGTCAGCCGGGCTTGCGTTATTGGCGCTCAATGGTGGCGAGCCTGGACATGCAATCCATCTGCTTGGCCAGGCAGCGGGCGGTGGACCGGAAGTTGAGGGCGCCAGACTCGCCGAGCGTTTGCGCGGCCTCCTGCCCAATGAATCCGCGTTCTGGGAGGTGTGGCGGTTCCTCGGGAAATACGCGCGTGCGCTGATCGCAGAATCCGATCGCCGGTCCATGCTCTCGTGGTTCTCGGATCGGTATGGGATGCGCGAGCGCGAAGCCGGCATTGAGACGCCCAGAATCGCGCTCGAACTGGGGAACGGCCTGATTCCAGAAGCTGCGTACGCTGACTGGCGCGAATGGGACCTGTTCAGTACCCATATCCCGAACCTTCGAAGCCGGATCAAAAGCAGTTGGGGTGTAGAAGTCCCCGGAATCCGGGTTCGCGGAAATCAGAACCTGGCCGCAGACGAATACGCCATGTTCATTGACGAAGTCCCGCTCCCGCTGGAACGAGGCAAGGTTCCGCTGGGCAAAAGATTCTCGTCCGCTTCGATGGCGAAGCTGCTTCAAGCGAAGATAGACCCCGCGACCCTGGTTGAAGGCCACGCGCCGCTTACGGGGTGCGCCGGCGTTTGGGTCGATGCGTCGGAAACAGATCGCGTGAGATCAGCCGGGTTGCCGGTACACTCCTCGGAGATCGAATACGTCGTTGAGCATCTGGAATCCGTTCTGGTTCGCAACCTCGACCAGTTTATGTGGCTCGATGATGCGCAGACCCTTCTCGCGGCATTCGACCAGGATGCCGCCGTCAAGACGCTGATCGATACCGTCTTGCCTTCGGCCGCTCGCCGGTTCTACTTTTCGCGCGTGCTGCAGGGTCTGCTCCGGCAGAGAGTCCCAGTGACAGGCATTCGAGAGATCCTGACGGCGCTGCAAGGAACCTTTCTTGACGAACACACGGCTTCCATTGCGGTCCGCAAGGCGCGGTATGCGCTGCGTTCCAGTTTGCCGGGGAACGGACCCGGGTGGGAGGTGAAGCCCATGCCTGATGAGATTGAGGCACTCGCGTCCGATCTATTGCGAGGGGATTATCGTGCCGCGGAGGCGGGCGAAAGGGTGCTGGATGCACTCCGGACGGCGTTTGGCTCCGACTCGCGGGCAGACGGCACATCGGGAATCGCACTGATTACACGCGGGCTCGATTCTGCCGATGTAATCCGCGATCTCATTCGGCCGGAAGCCGAGCTCCGGAATGTCGTCGTTCTCTCCAGCGAGGAAGCTAATGAGCAAATCCGAAACACCGAACTCCCCGGCGTCACCGCAGCCTGACCCGGTGCTCGAAGTCAGATTGCAACTCGATTTCGACATCAACGCCGCTCTCGAGAAGGCTGATGCGGTTGAGCGCATCCGAAGTTTAATTCAGACGACGCTCGAGCAACTCTGTGCCGGCTTGGGAGTGCCGGGCCGAGTCGACTTCCGGATTGCGTCTGCTCCGGCCGGCAACTCGGACGAAAACCGTTTCTTCGGCCTCGAAATCGGCGGACGAGTTGCGAATTACTGCACGGTCACTTTACTCAACCTGAGACAGTTGCTCGATCAGCATGGTTCGTTTTCTCCGGAACGAGAGGCCATCAAAGCGTGGCTGCTGGCGCGTATCGATACGGTGGCAACGCGCTATCTGCAGCTTGTTTGCCTGCATGTGGCAAGCGAGAATGCCTCGCTCCTGTTGGGTCCGGTCCAATTCGACTGCTATTATGCAGAACTGCTAGGTCGAGGCGCCTCACCGGAAATACTTTCAAGTGCGAGCGAAGTCCTGCGAGACCTCTTACGTCTTGGGGTATCCCTGAGAGATACGGCTGCGGTCGCGCAGGCATTCGCAGGCAGTTCTGCCGGCCGTGATGACATCCGGGAGAACTTGCTCAACCGTTTGATCAGAAACACGATCGAGATCCGCATGCCGGAGCGTTACCTTGAGGAACTCACGTCGGGAACCGAAAACTGGGCGGAAGATTTCAAGCTGCTTGGCGAAACGATCTTTGCCGAACGGGGACTCCCTCGGCCCACGTTTGTCTTCGCGATCGACGAAACAATGTATTCGCGATCGTTCCAATTTAGAGTGAACGACCTGTACACAGCTCCGCTTGCGGGGCTCGGTCCCAACGAATGCCTGGTCAACGACAGCGCCAGTCGTGTCCGGCAGTTTCGCTTCCATGCCCGGCCCGCGAATCACCCTACGACGGGCGTTCCTTACGCCATAGTGGATATGACTCACCGGACAGCACTAGAGTGGCTGACAACGTGGAACGCCAGGGGCTATCTGGTGTTCTGCATAGCCGAACTGATGCGCAGGAAAGGCTATTGCCTGATTTCCAGCGAGCAAACCAAAAGGTTACTCGATTCGCTGAAAACTCAGTGTCCTGCCATTGCCGGTTATATTCGCGACCTATTCCCGCCTCACACGATTACGAGAATATTTCGAGAACTCGCCGAGGAAGGTGTCTCGCTCAGGAACATGCGAAAGGTCTGCGAGTGCCTGGCTGCCGCGGCAGCCGATCCCGATCCAGTTGCCCGCCTAAGGGCCGGCATGGCACGGGAACTGACAAGTCAGATTAGCCGCTCCTCCGGCGTTGCCGTCGTCTATCTGCTGGACAAGCCGATCGTCGATGTCCTGTCCTCGGACGAGGACCTGCCGGAGGATTCCGCAGATAGAGTACGGAAGGCGATCCGCAGCGAACTTCAGCAACTCCCGGCAACCGCCAGTTCTCCAGCCCTCCTCACGCCTCCTGACCTGCGGCGGCGTTTGCGTGCGCTGACCAGCATCGAATTCCCGAATACGCCGGTGGTGACTTACGCGGAACTTGCACACGACCTCAGCGTGCAACCCGTGGGAAGGATCACCTTCTGATTTCTCCCAACCGGTATCTCAGCCACTTCTACTGTGCTCCGCCTGCGCCCGGAAACCCTCCGCGCTCGATAACGGTCTTAGGGTCAACTGTGCGATCTATGATCACCGCCATAG
>DATBID010000442.1:0-4287 GCA_036557125.1 Bryobacteraceae bacterium
GAAATCCGTGTAATTGACTGCTCCGTGCGTGAGCCCTTCCGCGATGCCCCGGAACAGCGAGAATGTCGCCAGCGTAACCACCAGCGGAGGGAGCCGGAAATGGGCGATCAGCAGGCCATTCAGTCCTCCACCGAGACCGCCGGCCAGCAAGGCAACCGCAGCGGCCTGGACTAGCGAGAAATGCCAATCCTTCGAAGCAGCGCCGAAAAGCACCGCCGCAAGACCCATCATGGAGCCGACCGATAGGTCGATGCCTCCGGTTATGATCACCGGCGTCAGCGCCAGGGCAAGGAGCCCCAGCTCCGTGCTGGAGCGAAGGATTTCGAAGAAGTTGCCGGGCGTAAGGAAATTTTGCGCGATGGCGGCGAACAAGCCTGCTTCGCCAAGCAAGGCCAGCAACAGAATCCACTCGCCATTCGGTGAGAGTTGATCCCGCCACCGGCTAAGTGCCGGTTGTGGCAGCGTCGCTTGCATGATTCCTTCCAGGCTTCTTTCCGAGGAGGTGAAGGCGGGCGCGCGAAGTATCGGTAACGATCGCCGCCAGAATGATGCCTCCTTGAATGGCCTTTTCCCAGTAGGCATTGATGCCCAAAAACGTAAGCGCCGGACCAATGGCACCCAGTAGAGCCACACCGAGCAGCGTGCCCAGAATGGATCCGGTTCCGCCGCTGATGGCCGTGCCCCCGACCACCACCGCGGCGATTACTTTCATTTCGAGGCCGAGGCCTGTGTTGGCTGGAATTTGGTTAAAGCGCGCGGCATTCAGAAGCGCCGCGACCCCGGCAAGCGCGCCATTAAGGGCAAAGACCGCCAAGACAATGCGGCGTGTATCGAGCCCGGCCAGCCGCGCGGCTTCCGGGTTCGAACCTGTGGCGTACACGGCCCGCCCCGCAGTAAGGCGGTCCAATGCCCACGCGGCGGCGATAACAAGCGAGCCAGCCACGAAAGCCGCAATCGGGGTGTACTGGGATTGCCGTAATCCGAACCACTGGAAGCTGCGCGGCAGATTCTCAACCCACGCGCCTTGCGTGGCCCAGCGAAGCCCGTCCCGCAAGGCAATCATGGCGGCCAATGTCACCACGATGGAGGGCACGCGCCAATACGCAACGAGGCCGCCATTCAAAGCTCCCAACGCGGCTCCCGCAAGACATGCTACCAATGCCACGGCGGGAGCCGGCAGCCCATCTTTGGCAAGCACGCCCGCAGCGACGCTCAAGACCGCAAACATGGATCCGACCGAAATATCGATCTCCGCTGTCAGGATCACCAGCGTCATTCCCAAGGCCATGATCAGGGCCGGAACATTCGCCAGAAGGATCGCGCTGAGGTTTTCGAGCCGGAAATAACCGGGTGCCAGCGAAGCCAGGATCAGGCAAAGCAACGCGATAGCCCCGGCCACGGACCACTCGCGAACGCGCAAAGAGCTCATTCGCCCACCCGCGCCATTTCCCCCGCTGGCGCGTGCCCCAACGCCAGCGTAAGGATCTTCTGCTGCGTCGCTTCGCTGCGTTCGAGGATTCCGGCGATAGAGCCCGCATGCATAACCGCGATCCGATCGCTCATACCTAACACTTCCGGCAGTTCCGACGAAATCATGAGAATCGCCAGGCCGCGTTCCGCCAGGCCGATCATCAGCCGGTGAATCTCCGATTTTGCCCCTACGTCTATACCTTGTGTGGGCTCATCGAGAATCAGGACTTTTGGTTCGGTGGCCAGCGCGCGCGCCAGGGCAACCTTCTGTTGGTTGCCGCCGGAAAGCGTCGCCACGGCAGCACGAATGGAAGAAGTCTTCACCCGCAGATCGCCAACGTAGCGCCCGGCCAGCACCCGTTCGCGGGCAGCATCGAGCCAACCCCCGCGCGAGATTTTCGGCAGAACGGCGAGCGTGGTGTTCGCCGAGATCGACATTTCGGGAACAACTCCATGACGGCGCCGGTCCTCGGGAACGTAAGCCACGCCCGCATCGATAGCTTGAGCCGGTGAACTGATGCGAACCGGACGGCCTTCTATACGGATCTCGCCGCTATCGAGCGGTCTGAGACCAAAGATGGTCTCCGCCAACTCCGTGCGGCCGGAACCGGTCAGCCCCGCAATTCCCAGAATTTCGCCTTTTCGAACGGATATCGAGATGTCCTGCAGCCCCGCCGCTGCGGCGGAGAGATGGCGAATCTCGAGAGCCGTCTCGCCGATGGCCACCTCGCGTTTGGGAAATACCACCTCTATCGAGCGGCCCGCCATCAGTTCAATCAGCCTAGACCGATCCAACTCGCCGGGTTTGTGGGTCGAAACGGTTTCCCCGTCGCGCAAAACCGTAACACGATCGGCGATGGCGAAGACCTCGTCGAGGCGATGCGAGATGTAGATCATGCCGCAGCCTCCGGCGCGCAGACCGGATATTGCCTGAAACAGCCGGTCCACTTCCCGATCCGTCAGTGAAGCAGTCGGCTCGTCCAGAATCAGAATCCGTGCGCCCATGCCGATGGCTTTCGCGATTTCGACCATTTGCTGCTCGGGCATACTTAGGGTGCCGGCGAGCCGTTCAGGATTGAAAGCCGCGCCAATCTGGGCTAATAATTCCAGCGCACGCTGTTTTTGCGTTTTAAGCTGCCGGCGTCGCCAGAGGCCCAGGCTCTCACTGGCCCACGCTATGTTCTCAGCGACGGTTAGGTGAGGGAACAACGCCGGCTGCTGGTAAATGGCTGCGATTCCCCAGGAGCGCGCTAGCGCAGGAGTATTCCGCGAAAGTTGTTTCCCGCCGACCGCCAGCGTTCCCGAATCGGGCGCCACGGCTCCAGTAATGATTTTAATCAGCGTGGATTTTCCCGCGCCGTTTTCGCCCACGAGCGCGTGCACCTCGCCGGTCAACAGATCGAAGCTAACATCCTTTAATGCGCTTACCCCATCGAAGCTCTTGCAGATCGACCGGGCTTCCACAAGCGGCGTGGCCATCGCATTTATCGTAAGAAAGCCTCTGCCAAACCGCCATCGACCGGAATCACGTGGCCTGTTGTCTTGGCGCTCCGCTCGCCCGCCAGCCACACGATGGCTTCCGCGCAGTCCCGCGGTAGAATCGGCTGGCGCGTGAGCGTGCGCTGCGCGTAAAAATCCGCCAGTTTCCGGCGCAGTTCTTCGGTCGACTCGGATTCGGCGAACGCAATGTTGTATTTTTCGAGCGAGTGGATCACACGATCCCGAGGGAACATGGTCGAACCCGCCACCACCGTCGCCGGCGCAATGCCGTTGACCCGCACCTTGGGGCCGAGGGCCACTGCCATCTCGCGGACCAGATGATTCAGCGCCGCCTTGCTGGTGTCGTAAGCCTCGGTGCCTTTTTTGGGAACCACGGCATTGGCCGAACTCGTAAGGACCACGCTTGTGGGCAGCCCCTGTTCCGCCAGAACGCTTGCGGCTGCGTCACCCAACAGCCAGTTGCCCGTGACATTCACCCGGAACGCCAAGGACCATTGATCGCCGGTCAAGCGGCTTCCATCAGAGGGCACCGGATAAATAGCCGCGGTATTCACGATGATATCCAGCCCGCCGAACTGCGAAACTGTGAATTGGATGGCTTCGGCGAGGCTGGCCGCGGAGGCGAGATCCGCCGTCGTGGCGGCGATCTGCTCTTTCGAAGAGAGCCGCTCCGCTTCGGCGGCGGTGATGGCTGCCGCGTTTGCGTCCAGATCGCAAACCACCACATGCGCCCCTTTCTGCGCGAGCAGCAGAGCCGCCTCGCGCCCAATCCCACTGCCGCCACCCATGACGAGCGCGATTTTCCGGCTGAATTCAGCTTCCGGAGGCATTCGCCGCAGCTTGGCTTCTTCGAGCGCCCAATATTCAATCCGAAACGCCTCCGAGCGAGGGAGAGCGACGTAATTGTGGAGTTGTTCGAACTCCCGCGACTGTTCCGGCCGGCGCGCATGCGGTAATGGATGTGCCACCACCCCTCTATCGAGCGCGTTGGCGCCGGCCATCACATGAATGGCATTGATGAAAAACTCGGTCGTGATGCGGGCTTCCTTTTTGCTTTTGCCGAACCCAAACAACCCCACTCCAGGAATGAGGACTACGGACGGGTTCGTGTCGCGCAGTTTCGGTGAATCGGGCATAGCGAAGCTCTCGTAATATTGCTGATACTCGCGGCGGTAGGCTTCGGCTCCGGCCCGGACTTGCGACTTGAGTGTCTCCACGCCCGAAGCCGGATCCCAATCGACAAACAGCGGGCATATCCGCGTGCGCAGGAAATGATCGGGACAACTTGTGCCCAGCGCCGCCAGTTGCTTCGACCAG
>DATBID010000443.1:0-2583 GCA_036557125.1 Bryobacteraceae bacterium
TTCAATGCGCAGCAGCTGGTTGTACTTCGCGATGCGGTCGGTGCGCGAGGCCGAGCCGGTCTTGATCTGCCCTGCCCCGGTCGCTACTGCAAGATCGGCGATGAAGGTGTCTTCCGTCTCGCCCGAGCGATGCGAGATTACGGCCGTGTAGCGGTTCTGGCGAGCCAGGTTGATGGCATCGATGGTCTCGCTGACCGAGCCAATCTGGTTCACCTTGATCAGAATCGAATTCGCTACGCCGGCGTCGATACCGCGCTGCAGGCGTTCTACGTTCGTCACGAACAGATCGTCGCCCACCAGCTGGATCTTGCCCCCGAGCTCGTCGGTCACCAGCTTCCAGCCATCCCAGTCGTCCTCGGCAAAGCCGTCTTCCAGCGAGACGATAGGGTATTGCCGAACCCAATCGGCCCAGAATTTCACCATCTCTTCGGCCGAGTGCTCGCTCTTGTCCGACTTCTTGAAGACATACTTTTTCTTGCCGCTGTCGTAGAACTCGCTGGCAGCAGGATCGAGCGCGATGGCAATCTGCTCGCCCGGCTTGTACCCCGCCTGGGTGATCGCCTCAAGCACTACTTCGATTGCCTCGGTGTTGGATTTGACGGAAGGAGCAAAACCTCCTTCATCGCCGACGGCGGTGTTATAGCCGCGTTTCTTCAGCACGCTCTTGAGCACGTGGAAGGTCTCCACGCCCCAGCGCAGAGCCTCGCTGAAAGAGGATGCGCCGACCGGCATCACCATGAATTCCTGGAAATCGACATTGTTGTCGGCGTGAGCGCCACCGTTCAGGATGTTCATCATCGGCGTCGGCAGCAGTCCCGCGGTGAATCCACCCAGGTACTGGTAAAGCTCGATGCCCAGGTGGTCCGCCATCGCGCGCGCCGCCGCCATCGACACAGCCAGGATGGCGTTCGCGCCCAGCTTGCTCTTCGTCGGAGTACCGTCAACAGCGAGCATGGTGTTGTCCAGCTCACGCTGGTCGCTGGCGTCCATGCCCTCCAGTTCGCCCGCCAATACCTCGTTGATGTTGTCGACGGCCTTCAGCACGCCTTTGCCGGCGTAGCGACTCTTGTCGCCGTCGCGCAGCTCCAATGCTTCGTGTTCTCCGGTCGAGGCTCCACTGGGCACGGCGGCCCGGCCACGGGCGCCGCTCTCCAAAATGACGTCGGCTTCGACAGTAGGATTTCCGCGGGAGTCCAGAATTTCACGCCCAAGAATCAGCTCAATCTGCGTCATATGAGTCCTGCTCTCCCGGCCCAGGATTCGCAGTGCGCGAGGCCGGGAGGCTCACAAAACAAGCCATTATACGAGAGCCCAATCGAGCGGGCTGTGACCGGCGAACACTGGCTACGGCATGCCGCGGCGGACCCCGAAAGTCATCGTATTTCCTCCCGCCCAGGATAAAATGATTTGCGGCACTGGCGCTGGTTGAGTATCCTTTTTCGCAGCGAATATCATGTATTTTGAGGTGTGTCTTAGCGGCCTGCCCGGCGGGCTGCTGCGATCGCCTCATGGAGCTCACATAATGTGGAAGCGTAAGGAAGACGAGTACACGACAACACCCGAGCCTACTCCTGCCGGCTCGTCATCGCTGCCGGTCAGTTCTGCGCCGCCGCGTCCGGCCGAACCCGTTCGCAGCGAACCTCTCCGCGGCGCGGCCGACGTCGCCACCATCGGCAAGTCGGTTGTCGTCAAGGGTGAGCTTTCGGGCAGCGAGGATCTCATCGTCGATGGTGAGGTCGAGGGCTCCATTTCGCTCAAGGGGCAGACGTTGACCATCGGCCCGAACGGCCGGGTGCGTGCCAACATCGAAGCCCGCAATGTCGTCGTCCATGGCCGCCTTAACGGCGACATTCATGCCACCGAGCGCGTCGAGTTGCGCAAGACTGCTTCCCTGGCCGGCGATATTTCTACGGCGCGCATTTCCATCGACGACGGCGCCTTCTTCAAGGGCGGAATCGATATCCAGAAGCCTGAGCCCGCCGCGAAGCCCGAGGTGAAGCCACAGGCAGCGGCTGCCGCTGCTCCCATCACGGCACCCCCTTCCACGCAGGGCTCACTGCTCGAACAAAAAAAGATGTAAAACCGAGGGCGCATCCCATGGTGCGCCCTGTTCCGTCTTTCTCTTCCCGATTCCTACCAGCTCTGGATACCGTTGCCGCATCGGCGCTCTGCCCATACAATGGTGCCCGTGGCCCCTGGCATCTTTAGCAAACTATTCAGCGGCTCTCGCAGCGGCACAGAGCAGGGACCCTCTCCGGGAGAAAAGCTCAGCCGCCGCTCGACCGGATTCAACGAGTTTATTCGCGCCATCTCCCGCGAAGAGGGCCTGAGCATCCTCGACTTGGGTGCTACTTCGCCCGCCAACATCACCTTCATGACGGGCCTCGGGCACCGTTTCCACCAGGAAGACGTCCTTCGCCTGGCCAATGACAAGTCGCTCTTCGTCCGCGACAGCGAGGGTGTCACCGTGCTTGATGTCGAACGCTACCTGCGCGACAACCTCTGCTTCGGACGCCAGGAGTTTGACGCGGTGATGTTCTGGGACCTCGCCGATTTTCTTCCCGAGCCGCTGGTCAAGCCCCT
>DATBID010000444.1:0-5211 GCA_036557125.1 Bryobacteraceae bacterium
GTTCACCCGCGGGCAGGACGGTTTGTGGGTCTTGCGCTCAGTGGGAAATCCCTCCGACGTTTTGGAACTAACCTCCATCGGCTGCCGCCTTTTGCTTGCGGATATTTACGAAAAAGTCGAGTTCTAGGTTCCTCCATGCGCTGCGTCCTGCTGCACTATCACATCTTCAAGAACGCAGGATCGACTATCGAAGAGATGCTGGAACGCAGTTTCCGCGGCGCATTCTCCCGAATCGAAACTCCCGATCGCGAAGGGCTGGTTTCTAATCAGGATCTCCTCCATTTTCTGAAGCAAAATCCTTCCATTAAAGCTATATCCAGTCATCAACTCCGCTATCCCACGCCCAGATTCCCAGGCTTCCTGTTTCTTGACATCTGCCTTCTTCGGGATCCCATCGACCGCATCCGGTCCATCTACGACTTCTATCACTCGCACCCCGCGACTGGCGACCCACTCAGTGATCTGGCGCAGGGATCGCTCGGCTACTTTGTAGCCGGCCTGGTCGAGCAGCAGCCACTCTACATCAGGAATGTGCAAGTCAATCAGTTAGCTTGCGGGGGCGATTCCGACGAGCCGGAGGGAAAGGATCTTCTAGTCGCTACTGAGCGCATTCGGAGTGCCGCATTCCTGGGAGTCTTGGACTGCTTCAACAAAGGCATGGTGGCCGCGGAGCATCGCCTGCAACCGGTTTTCCCCGAATTGGATTGCGCACTGCCTGCGGAAAACGTCACCGGCGGTTTGGAGGGCAGTCTCGCCCAGAGAATAGAAAAAGTCAGGGCCGCTTGCGATGAGTCGGTGTATGCCGAATTGCTTCGCTGGAACGAGCTGGATATTAGACTCCTGGACTGCGCGCGAGCGGAAGTCGAGCGGCGGTTCCGGCTGGTTCCGGATGCCTGCGCGAAGCTGCAGGAATTCGAACAGCGAATTTCGCAGCCGCCAGGAAAACGTGTCGGCCGATGCCCGCGCAGCCAAGAACAACCAACCCCAACGCGCACGGAAGGAGCAATCACGGCCTCCGCTCCTTTCCCAAAGCCCAACTGGTTCACCAAACTTCGCCGCCTCACTGCGGTCCCTCTGGACGCCTTTACCCTCTGGCTCTCTTCGCGCCGCTATGGAACAGATTTATTCGATCCGCAATACTATCGGGCAACTTATACCGAAATCGGCGCCGGCACAAATCCTCTCCTCCACTATCTGTTGCGAGGCGCTTTCGAGCTCAAGAAACCGCACCCCCTGTTTGATCCAGCGTTCTATAAAAAAAAATACCCCGATGTGGCTGGCGCAAATCCACTGGGCCACTACCTGCGCCATGCACACCGGCAGCCGACGCCGTTTTTCGATCCGGCGTTCTATCTCGAGCACAATCCGGATGTGCGCGAAACCCGCATTCCGCCGTTACTGCATTACGTTAGCCATGGCGCCGGGGAGGGCCGCAAACCGCATCCGCTGTTTCAACCCGAATATTACGCGCGCAGCGGCGCCGGAATCCAGGTTGGCCCAAGCGGTTTCCTGGCCCACTTTGCCGCAAGCGGCGCCGATGCGTGCAATCCGCACCCGCTGTTCGATTGCAAATCGTATCTGAGCAAGTACCCTGAAGTGGCGGCGGACGATATCAATCCGCTAGCTCATTACCTTTCCTTGGAACCTGGCAAGCGGATTCAAACCATAGTGAAATCCGATCCCGGTATGGGCTTTGCAGTCGCCGAATTTGAGATTGCCGATGTGCCCCTCGCCGTCGTCTTTCAGGGCGACGATTTGCCCCGGGGACAAAAGCCTCCTTCGGCGGGCGTGGTGCTGATTACGAAACACCAGTCGGGGACCATAACGATCCAGGCCGAGCCGCAACAGCAGCCGTTTTTCCAAGCGATCCCGTTTGAACAACTGTATGCTCAGGTGAGGGCCTGAGCGGCTCGCCGCGCGAACGCCACCACCAGACGAATCTGGTCATAAGTAATTTCCGGCGGCAGTGCCTCGTGGAGAGGCTTGAGCCTTTCGGCGCCCAGCCGCCCGATCGCTTCGTGGATGAGCCGGTGATTCTCCTCCCCCACCCACTCCATGCGGTATTCCAGGCGGCCCTTCTCCACCAAGTCTGCGACCCGGTTCACCACATTCGAAACCGAGCGGCCGCGAATCTGCGCGATTTCCTCAAAGCTCTTGCCCTCCGCCAGCAACCGGATAGTCTCTTCCGCTGGGGATGCCGTCACTGCCTGCACAGCCGCCGCCCGCTCGCCGCGGCCGAAGGCTTCGAACCTCGCAAAAATCTGCGCGCCATACAGTTCCGCTTTGCGCTCGCCGAAACCCGCCACGGCAAGCAGTTCGCGCAAGTTGGCCGGTCGCTTGCGGCATAGATCCTCGAGCGCTGCATCGCTCAACACTACGTAGACGGGCACGCGAGTGCGTTCCGCGGTCTGCCGCCGCCATTCCTTGAAAAAATCGAGCAATTCGCCCGAAACGCCATTACCCGCGGGTCTGGCAGCGGGTGCGGTCTTTGCGGTTTCCTGCTTTTTCGGCAGAGAAGGCTTAGGAGCCCCTTCGGCTTCTGCCGCAGCAGCCACCCGCGCTTTTTCCGGCGCCGCGAGCCATTCCGGCACATTCCCGCAAACGTCGCACATTTCGCAGCGCTGCCATTTCGGCACCTGCCCAAAGTGAAGGCAGATTTGCAGATGGCGGCAGCGCGGTGCTTCGGCGAAACGCAGAATCGCGTGGTATCGTTGCCACGCCCGCTGCCGCTCGGCCGGGTCGTTGAGCTTCTCGATGAAAAACGCCAGCAGGCCCGTGTCCTTGGGCTGCCAGAGCATCACGCAATCCGAAGGTAGCCCATCGCGGCCCGCCCGCCCCGCTTCCTGGTAATACTGTTCGAGGGATTTCGGCAATGAGGTGTGAATGACCGCGCGCACCGCGGGCTTGTTGATGCCGAGGCCGAACGCGATGGTTCCCACTAGAACCCGCACCTCGTCGTTCATCCACATCTCCTGGTTGCGCCGCCGCGTGGCTGCATCCATTTGCCCGTGGTAAGGCACGGCGGCAATCCCTTTGCCGTCGAGATCATCCACCGTATTTTCTACCGTAGCTATGGTGGGCACGTAAACAATCACGCTCTCGCCGCGGTAGGCGCGCAGGGCTGCAAACAGCAACTTCTCATGGCTCTTCCGGTCGCATTCGCGGACTACATACCGCAGGTTCTTCCGGTGGAAGCTGGCGATATACTTATGCGGCTCGCGAAGCTGCAATTGGTGCAGAATGTCGTGCCGCACCCGCTGCGTCGCGCTGGCCGTGAATGCCGCGATGGGAATCTCCGGGAAGTGCTGCCGCAAGGCGTTGAGCTGCCGGTACTCCGGCCGGAATTCGTGGCCCCATTCGGAAATGCAGTGGGCTTCATCTATGGCGAAACACGCCACCGGAACCTGCCGCAGCCAGCGGACCGTATCCGGGCGCGCCAGCCGCTCGGGCGATAGATAGATCAGGCGGAAAGCGCCCTGCACGGCCGCCCGCATCACCGCATGCTGCTCCTCCGGCGGCTGCGTGCTGTTGAGGACCGCCGCCGGAATTCCCATGTCTGCCAGTTGCGCCACCTGATCGTGCATCAGCGCAATCAGCGGCGAAATCACCACCACCGTCTTGCCCAGCACCAGCGCCGGCAACTGATAGCACAAGGACTTGCCGCCGCCCGTAGGCATCACCACTGCCACATCGTGGCTGGCCATCAGGCTCTGGATAATACGCTCCTGCAAGGGGCGAAACGAGTCGTAACCCCAATGACGCTTAAGGGCTGCGTGAAGGTCGTCCAAATTCAATCTTAGAACGCCTGTGGGCGGTGCTATTTAAAGCGCAGATGCAGGTAGATTCGGTCCATCCAGAACAAGCTGCTTGCATCAGACCCGCGCTATCCGGCTGAAGACATGACCTGAAATGGCGATACTATAATGTGAACTAGCTCAGACGTAATCTGACATTATCTGATAAACTGCGCGAAGGCGCGAGAGGAAAATGTCAGTGGGAACAGATCAGAAAATCATCAAGAACAAAGTGGGGCTGTTGAAATTGGCCGACATGCTCGGCAGTGTTTCGGAAGCCTGTAAAGTGATGGGCTACTCGCGAGACAGCTTCTATCGTTTTAGGGGAACTTTATGAGAAGGGCGGCGAGCTGGCTCTGAAGGAAATTAGCCGCCGCAAACCTTGTGTTAAGAACCGGGTGGAGCCGCAGGTGGAGGATGCGGTGGTGGAGTTGGCGGTAGAGCAGCCGGCTTATGGGCAAGTGCGCGTGGCTAATGAACTGACCAAGCGCGGACTGTTTGTGTCTCCCGCAGGGGTTCGGAGCATCTGGCTGCGGCACGATCTGCAGACTTTTTCCCGGCGCCTGAAGGCTTTGGAGGCGCGCCTGGCCCAGCAGCCGGGCGCGTTTTGACCGAAAGCCAAGTGCGGGCCATGGAGAAAGCCAAGCAAGACAAAGAAGCCCACGGGGAAATCGAAACCGCTCATCCTGGCTATTTGGGCGCCCAGGACACCTTATAGTACGTCGGCACGCTGAAAAGCGTAGGACGCATTTATCAGCAGACCTTTATCGATACTTACAGCAAAGTGGCTTTGGCGAAGGTCTATGATCGCAAGAATGCCCTGGTGGCGGCAGACATGCTCAATGACCAGGTCCTCCCCTTCTTTGAGGAGCAGGACGTTGCCTTGCTGCGTGTTCTCACCGATCGCGGCACGGAGTACTGCGGTCCACGGGAGCACCACGAATATCAGCTCTACCTGGCGGTGGAAAACATCGACCATACCAAGACCAAGACGCGGTCCCCGCAAACCAACGGGATCTGCGAACGGTTCCACAGGACGAGAGTTTTATAGCGTGGCGATTCGGAAAAAGCTGTACGGTAGCTTGGAGGAACTTCAGGCGGATGTGGAGGAATGGCTGCAGGAGTACATGAGCAACGGCCTCACTCGGGCAAATACTGTTACGGCAAGGCGCCGATGCAAACTTTTTTAGAGTCGACTCATTTGGCTCACGAAAAAATGCTCGATCGCGTGCCTGCGAAACCAGCCGCGCCGGAGACGGAGCGAAGCCATGCTGAGCGAAGCGGAGGCGGAGGCGCGGCAGCCTTGGTTGGCTAGCTGCTACTTGTCAGACCAAGTCTGAACTAATACAGATAACCAGTATAGTCGGCTCGAAACATCAACCCGCGAGAATGTTTACACAAAATTCTTGACACCGCC
>DATBID010000445.1:0-1741 GCA_036557125.1 Bryobacteraceae bacterium
TTCCTCCTCACTCTGGATGCGGTTCTGCGGCAGCTCCACCTGAATCTGAAACGCGTTGCCGGAGGCAGGATCGCGCCAGTAGTTGGGGTCGGTGAAGCGGGAGGAAGAGGTGCCGGGCACGACCGAATGCACCACGTCGGCCATGGTTAGGCCAAACTGGCCGGCGCGTTCGCGGTCGATATCGATGTCGAGAGTCGGATAGCTCTTCTCCTGGGCGAATTGCAAGTCCCGCAGGAATGGCAGCCTGGCGACGCACGCGCGCACGCGCTCGGCGTAGGCGTAATCATCCTGCAAACTGACGCCTTGAACGGCGACCTCGATGGGCGTGGGTGAACCGAAGCTCATTACCTGGCTAACGATATCGCCGGCTTCGAACGATATCTGCGTGCCAGGTAATTCGCGGCGGAAGCTTGCGCGCAGCTTCTCGCGCAGAGCCTCGGCGGGCCCGCCCGCCGGTTTCAGTGCGACCTGGATAATAGCCTCCTGCGGGCCGCTGGTGAACAGATGAATCAGATCGACCGGATAGCTGGAAGGGATCAAGCCGATGAAGTCGCTGGTAAGTTCGACATTCCCCGGGCCGGCTTCGCGTTTGATGATGTCCAGAGCGTGCAGCACAATTCGCTCGGTCTCCTCGATGCGGGTGCCGACCGGCGCGCGCAGGCGTAGCCGCATCAGTGGAGCGTTGACATCGGGGAACAGTTCGGTGCCGAGGCGCGGCAAGAGTACGTAGACCAGCGCGAGTGAGGAAGCCAGATAGACCAAGACCAGCGGCCAGCGGAGCTTCAGCACACCGCGCAGATAGATTTCGTAAAAAGCGCTCAGGCGCGACTTGCCGGTGTGAGAGCCCACGGCGCCAAACCATGTGGAGAAGACCGGGACAAGCGTGCTCGATAGCAGGTACGATGCGATCATCGAGAAGGCCACCGCCAGTGCCAGTGGCACAAAAAGCTGGCGGCCCACGCCGACCATGAAGAACGACGGCACAAAGACCGCCAGAATGCAAACCATGGAGAGAAGGCGCGCCATAGCCGTGCGGCTGCAGGCTTCCACCACCGCGCGGGCCTTGGAGACGCCGGGGCGCATGCGCGTGTGGATGTTCTCGATTTCCACTGTCGCTTCATCCACCAGGACGCCCACCGCCAGCGCCAAGCCGCCGAGTGTCATGATGTTGATCGTCTGACCGGTAATCCACAGGGCGATGACGGCGCTCAGCAGCGCGAAAGGAATATTCAGGATGACGATCACGGCGCCGCGCCAGTCCCGCAGGAACAGCAGCACCATCAGGCCCGTCAAGGCCGCGCCGAGCAGGCCCTCGGTAATCAGGCCGCGCAGCGAGTTGGTGACGTAGGGCGATTGATCGAATTCCAGGCGGACATCCACATCCGGTGGGACCGCTTTCTTGAAGTCCGGGATTGCGGCTTTGACAGCATCAATCACCGCGACAGTGGAGGCGTCGGCGCGCTTGGTCACCGGGATGTAGACCGTACGCTTCCCATCCACGTGCGCGTAGGCGAAAATGATATCGGTGCCGTTTTCAATCGTGCCGATATCGCGCAGATAGACCGAGACGCCGGCCGCCGGATGAATCGGCGTGTTTAGTAACTCGGCGAGGTTGCCGCCGAGCGCGGCATTGGTGCGGGCGATGCGCTCGATCTTGCCCGTCCACATATTACCGGAGGGCATCACTACCGTGGCCTGGTTGACAGCTGCGATCGCCTCTTCGGGAGAGATGTGATACTGT
>DATBID010000446.1:0-6456 GCA_036557125.1 Bryobacteraceae bacterium
CAGTTGGCACAACACAAGACTGAGCCGAACTCCGGGCTGGGGCAAGCGATTCGTTATCTGCTGCGGCACTGGCAACCGCTGACTCTGTTTCTGCGCCAGGCTGGGGCACCATTGGATAACAACTTGGTTGAAAGAAGTTTAAAACGAACGGTTCTGCACCGAAAGAATTCCTTCTTTTTTCGAACTCTGAATGGAGCCCAGGTGGGCGATTTATTCATGAGCCTGATCCACACGTGCCAGCTATGCAGCGTTAATTCGTTTAACTACCTTACCGAGCTACTGCGGCACCATCGGGAACTGGCTGCCAACCCGCCCAGTGGATGCCTTGGAATTATCGCGAGCAACTGCCACCGGCTGACGTATGATGAATCCGCCTGGCCGAAAGGGATCGTCGGCGGCCATGTGAATTGGCCCTCTCGAATCACTGTGAATCGGCATGTTCATAAGCCAGAATCCGAAAGACGTTTTCGGCTAGCGAGCCGCGCCTGTCTGCCAACGATCGGGTCCCTATGGATATTAACTGCAACTTCGGGAGCAATTCCTTGGTATTGCCACCCATGTTTTCCGGCAAGTCCCAGAAATGGCGCAGACCTGCTTGGGTATACTGGCTGCGGAGGTCACATATGGACCATTTTTCAAAGACTTGCCTTGCGCTGATCGTAGTTCTTTTGTCCATGATCGTGCTGCGGCCGGTTCTCTCTCCTCTGTCTGCTGCAGCGGCTCATCGTTACAAATACACCGTGGTGTGCGGAGGGTGCGAAACTTCGCGGCCGCACATTGATGACACGCTCAATTTCTATGCCTTGCAGGGATGGGAATTCGTCGAGGCGATCCCAGGTCAACCGAGCCAACCGTTCCTGATTTTTCGGAAGTAGGCCATCTTCGGAAGTAGGCCATCTACTGTTGCGAGTCCATTAGCGCACCGCAAATCGACCATCCAAATCAGAAAGAGTGTGGTAGATCGATCCCGCTAGTGCGCCGACACGACCGAAGTTGCTTTGCCAAGGATCGGCTCAACGAAATTCTGCCACGCATCGTTCGCGTAAAACCAGTGGCCTTCGATGTCGTTTCCGCGATAGATGGAGCTGCCGTTCAAGCCACCCCACCAGGGTTCTTCTACACGAGGAAGATAAACGAACCCTTGTTTCGACTGGCGATCATAGTCGTACAGTACGACGTAGGCGAGATGCGGTTTCTCGGCGAGGCACCTCGGATCGTCCGGTATCGTGCGGCAACCCACATAAAAGCCGACTTGATAGTGTTCAACCTGAGGGCGCCGATGTTGGACCATTCCAGCCTTCCAATTGATGATGAATCCTTCGGCTTGTTCCAAACCCACGCTATTGACCCCAGGGCCAGCCCATATGTTGAAGTTGTCGATCCTCGGGTCGGTAATCTTGAGCGTGGATGGGAGGTTCCCACCCATAATCTCGATAAGAACCATATCGCCCTTGGCCCATGAAGGGACTGAAGTGGTGAGAAACGCCAACAGGCAGACGGTTGCGCTACATAGACGATTCATAATACCTCCCTTGACGCCTTTTGAATGTTTAGGTGATCACATCTCTTCCAACAGTACTACTGAAGACGCGAGCGTTGGGCTCCCGGTTCACCGCGATCGAAATCAAGAGCCACGTCCTTGTCACAAAATGAGTGAGGTTTCAGACTGCCCACCAATATCTTCCAAACACCCGCATTTTCTAATCCATAAATGAGCCTGAAGGCAAGGGTAGCAGGCCTGACTGAACAACTCCTTTCATGTTGGTTTTCGACAGGTGAAACGAGCGTGGGAAAGTGGGAATCCCGCCTAATAAATTTCCACATTTCCGCAGCCCTTTGTTCATGCGGTTTTCTTCTGTGCGAAAGTGGCGAACAGCTTCGCCTTGGCTTGCCGCATCCGCTGTGCGGCACCGGTGTCGCCTTGTGCTCCGGCGATTATCTCCATTTGCTCGACAGTGAGACAACCAAACGGCGGGACGGGTCTACGCAGAACTGCCGAAAGCTCACGAATTGTGATGTTCCAGCCGGTCAAGGATTTCCGAGAGATGCAGGGATATTTCCGCGCGGCCCCCAAAGCGCCACTGGTTGTAGGTTGCGGTGAATTCGCCTACGGCGATTCCCAGAGGCGATGGTGGTAAGGAAGCCGCAAATTCGGCTGGGGTAAACCAAGGCGGTTTCTGATATCCCCGGCGTTTGAGGGCAAGCAACATGCGTTCGTAGAGCAGGGTGGCATCGCCCCTCCCGGCATTTCCGCGGCGGACGCGGCGCACACCTGTCCACAAGCGGGTTTTCCCGATGAGACGCGGCCCGAACAGCCACCCACAAACCCCCAGCAGGACCAGAGCCCCGCCGCCCACACCGGAGGGACGAATGCGAGGAAGCCCGCGCGAGGGCCAGGCGTAGCTGATTCCCGCCATCCAGTCGAACCAGCGTATGCCCCACCCTCGGGCGCCGCTTTCGATTCGGTACGAGAGCATGCCCTGGCGGCGAAGGTCGTAGCTGACGACCCAATCCTGCCAGAAGGTTTGGGCCGCATCCACGTAGAGTTCGAGGTTCGAGAGGAGCGCGAAGGCAGGCGGGTTCGGGTCGGGAGGCGTGGGGTCGAAAGTGGCCCAGCCGTGTCCGGGAATCCAGGCTTCCACCCAGCTATGCGCGTCGGAAGCGCGCACTACCCACAAATCCGAAAGCGGATTATAGATGCCGCTTTGAAAGCCGGTGACCAGGCGGGCGGGGATGCCCAGAGTCCGCAGCATGACAGTCATCGCGGTGGCGAAGTGCTCGCAATAGCCTTTGCGGCGGTTGAAGAGGAAGTCGGCCAACGGGTCGGGGGCTTCGCGATCAGGCAGCTCGAGGCTGTAAGTATAGTCGTGGCGGAGGCGGCGTTCGAGGGTCCGGACGCGGTCGAGATCCGTTACTGCTCCGGATGCCGGGCCTGCAAGCGCACGCGCCAGGGCGGGGATGCGCGAATCGAGCCGCGGGAGTTCGAGCGTTTCCCGCCGCATCTCAGGAGTCAGTTCCGGGGCCGGCACGGGCGGGGGCGAGATTTCGGGCGGCTCATCGAGCAGACTGTAGGCATCATAAACAAATCCAACGGGGGGAGCGTGCGCCAGACGGTAACTGCCGCTCGAATCGCGGAGAACCAGCGACTGGCGTAAATCGAGACTGACCGGCTCGCCCGCGAAGAACAGGGCATCGGTATCGCCTTCGTTCAATTGCACGTGATAGTTGAGCCGTTTGCCTTCCCGGGCCGAAGCAAGTTTGACGTGGCCGTTGACCACGGGGATGCGCTCCTCGTGCGGATCCGGATCGGGATTCGACCAGCGGCGGCCATCGAAATGGGTCAACGCCGCGCCACGCCATTTGAGACCGCTGAGAGGGTCGCGGCTGTAAATCGCGATATGCATCATCGGCCGCGAGGTGACCTTGATTTCGCCGATCTCCCCGAGTGTGACCTGGTTGGAGAAGCCGGCCAGCAGGTACGGGCGGCCGGGAATCAGGCGGGCGAATGCGGCTTCCGCCGTTCGCGGCAGTAGAAAAAACAGTCCTCCGGTAATCACCAGAATGCCGCAGGTAGAGAGTGCGCAGAGTGCGATCAGGCGGGGGTGAAAGCGGACAGGAGCGCCTCTGGCGATTGTGCCGGACCTTTCGAGCGAGCGACGAATTTCCGCGCTGCTCAAGGCCGCGATGGCGAACAGCAGATAACACGCCAGAAAGGCGATGAAGTTGATTTCCGTCGAAAGAATCGCAGCCGCGAGCAGCTCCAGAAATGCGATGGCGGCAGTGTAGAGATAGTCGCGGGCGGTGCGGGCCGTGAGAATTTTCGTGATGGCGAGGAAGAAGACCAGATGGACGGTGGCGACCACGAAATCGCGGGAGAGATAGGCGTAGTCGAGTCCGAAGAAAGCAATGTAGGCAAGGGCCAGCAGGCGGGCAGCGCCTTCCGGGATCTCGAGGCGAACGATGCCGGCGACGATCAGGCCGCGGAGCACGAGACCCGCAGCCGTGAGCACGAGCGTAGCGGTATCGAGATAACCGGAGCCTGCCACCGCCAGATAGCCGCTCGCCACCAGGCCGAGCAGCGAGAACTGGAAGAAGCGCTCGACGGAGGCGGATTTCATGAAATAAGCGCCAGTCGCGCCATAATAACAATTCTACCTACCGACAACATGGACAACGATCCCATAGGACTAGTGGTGCACGCCATGGGCAAGACCGGCGTTTTGCATCAATTGACGGGGGTGATTGCGCGCCACGAGGGCGACATCACTTCGGTCGAGATTCTGGACAACTGGCCAAATCCGGCGCGCACGTATTTCGAGGTGGTGCTGCCGGGCGAGGCGGATGCGCTGGTGGCCGATCTGGAGCGGCTCGAAATCGTGAAGCATGTCGAGAAGGTGAAGACGCTCCAAAAGATTTACGGCAAGCGGATCATCATCATGGGCGGCGGCGCGCAAGTGGGGCAGGTGGCCATCGGCGCGGTTTCGGAAGCGGACCGGCACAATATCCGCGGCGAGCACATCTCCGTAGATACGATCCCGTTGGTAGGCGAGCAGAAATTGGCCGATGCGGTTCGCGCCGTAGCCCGTTTGCCGCGCGCGAAGGCGCTGGTGATGGCGGGCGCGCTGATGGGCGGCGAGATTGAGACTGCGGTGCGGGAGGTGCGCCAGGCGGGGCTGCTGGTGATCAGCTTGAATATGGCGGGGAGCGTCCCGGAGGCGGCCGACCTGGTGGTGAGCGATCCGGTTCAGGCCGGCGTGATGGCGGTGATGGCCGTGGCGGAGACGGCGAAGTTTACAGTGGAAAGGTTGAAGAGGAGGGTATTTTGAGCTACTGAGGCGCGGTCTTCAGTTCGGGCTTTATGAACGACCAGTGTTCGTGGACCACTCTCCACTTGCCATTGCTTCGCACGTAAACTTGTGTGCAGTTCCAGGCCACTCTAACATTACCCGGGCCACCTGGCTGCTCGGCCACGTCGTCTACCAGGTTGAAGGTGAGAATCGCAACATCATCGAAGTGCTGGACCTTCGGGGCGATGATCTCGTAATGCGCAATCTTCACCTTGCCGGCAAGAGGCGCATAGATCTTCCTCATTGCCTCGATTCCTTCGATGCGCTCTTGCTGGAAAGGGTCGAAGTAAGTTATGCCCGGGGCGTACAAGTCGAGAAGCTTTTGTACATCTCCCTTCCCCCAATGGTCGAGAGCTTCCCTCGTCAACGCGATAATCGGAGCGGCATCGTCGGACGAACTCGCCTTTGCGCAGCCGAGGATCGCCGATAGAAACGCCGCGCCGGTCAGATACAAATTTTGTCGCATCAAAATGTCCTCCTTTCAGAACATGGACCGAGTCTACCCGCGGCGATAACAGGGTGATAGGAAAAATGGGACATGTGCGGTCGTGGGAGAATCATGGGAATGCGGCCCGCAGCAGTACGCTATCGCGAGTACGCGCCGTGTGAAGCCTTGCGCGGCTGGGTCCGGGCGCTCTTCACCTTCTCGGAGCCAGGTGCGGAGGAACCAAGACGCAGAATATTATTGGATGTGCAATTCGATGGGAGGGAACGCTTCTGCGCGCCCGCATTTGCAGATGCTCACCCCTGCATAGTGTTCAGTTTCGATAAGCATTACTGCCCGGACGGCACATGGCGTAGAGATGCAGCCCTCCCCACAGGAGAATTGATCGGGCCGATGACATTGCCAGGTCCGCCTTCCGTTCCGGTGCGTGCAGAGAGTATCGGCGCCTACTTTCGCGCGGGAGCAGTCATTCCGGGTGTGCCGGCGATGGAACTCGAAGATCGTGTTGTGGCTCTCGAAAGCGTCTGGGGTGCGAAAGGGAGCCAACTCGTGGAAGAGTTATGCTCTTTGCAAAGTGACACCGCGCGTCTCGATCGTCTGGAGTCAGCGCTCGTTCAGCGCATGGCTGCATCGCATCAAGTTCAGAACACCTCCCTCGATGTTCCGAAGATGGCCGGGTGGATTATTCGGAACGGTGGAGCATTGAGCGTAGAACGTCTTGCCGAGGTGGCAGGTCTTTCGCGGAGGCATTTCACACGAGTGTTCCGGGAGAACATTGGAGTCAGCCCGAAGACTTACTGCCGACTTGCGCGATTCCGATCCGCGCTGGCCTACATTCCGCATGGCAATCATTTCGGGTGGGCGCAAGTCGCTCTCGAGTGCGGCTACGCCGACCAGTCCCATATGATCGCGGAGGTCCGGCGCTTCAGCGGCTTCTCACCGGAGGCGCTCGCCCGGGGCCGGTGGTTCCACCCATTTATGGAAATCGCCCTGCGCAGCGGCCTGTAGCGACTTTTTCCTGGAACTGACAAACAGTGGCTATTGGAGTCAAGATAGTAGTAGCTCGGAATCTGGCAGGAGAGGAGCCGAATGGCACAAAAGAAGACGTTGAGCACTCGGGTAACGAGCCTGGAACAGAGCATGGCGGAAATCGCCCAGAAACAC
>DATBID010000447.1:0-4134 GCA_036557125.1 Bryobacteraceae bacterium
CACTGATCATTCCTACCAGCTCACCAGTCTCGTCACACACGGGCATCGCATGGATGCCTTGGCCTTCGAGGCACTTCGCAACCTCAAGAAGGCTGTCTCCAGGGCTGGCAGTGGCAACTCTCGTGGTCATCACTCGGTTGGCTTCAATGGACATGTCTGTGCTCCCCGTAGCAATTTCTGCGTAGGAGCAGAGATTGGCATTGATCTACCTCAACGGCGTCTCCGCGGGCGTTCCACCGAGCCTCCTCCCCTGTCCCATCGGGCCTCACTCCGGCCGGGCAGTGTGGGACGTCCCATGGCTGATGTCAGTGCAGCGGCCGCAGCCGCCGGCCCGCCGTGGCCTCCGGCCGCTCGACGACCCGGCGCGGCGACTCCGCAGTTCCCCAATGTGCCCGGAGCCAAGCGAGTACGGCCGAGTCGGCGGACCCGGGCTCCAGGATCTCGCGGGCTCCGGCATTAGCACATGGTGATTCCCTGACGGGTCAAGCGCCTCGACTACTGCACGGAGATAAGCGGTTCTTGGGAACTGGCGCAACGAGACGACCCACCTCGATGGCGAGTGCCCGAATCGGTCCTATGAAATCGATCGGGCCTCCATAATTTATCGCGTTCCGCGGCATGTCTGGGTAAGCTGCTTCTCCAGGACTCTGAACGAGTGCTGCTCCGCCGGCCTCTTTTATTGCTTTTAGCCCAAACGCTCCGTCCTTGAGCAGGCCGGATAGGATGACTCCGACCGTCCGGTTTCCTGCGTAGAGTGCTAATGAGGTGAAGAGGGCATCGATATTGTGCCCACGATAAAAATGATCTGGCAGCAAATGCACGCACAGATCGGGACCAATCGTTAAATGTCGTTCCGGTGTACCAACCAAGCAATGGCCATGGCGAAGCCTTTCACCTCCATGTGGCGTGGCGACATGGAGCTGTGTTGTTTTTGAAAGGATTTGCGGTAACATACTTACTCTGTCGCTCGGCCGATGAACCACTACGAAGACTGTCGCGGGAAGACCACGCGGCAACTGCCGCAATAGGTCGGATACGGCCTCCACACCTCCAGCGGAAGCCCCAATCGCGATGATATCGAATTGATGCTCTGCGGGCTGCGATTCGGGCATATTGGACCTTCAGAGTTTATAGACATGCTGACGTCGAAGACATCCTTTGGGGCCGATGACGGAGCCGTGGAACACCTGCTTCTCGGTGGGTGGGGACGAAGCCCGCCGAGACGATTGAAAACAGGGCGCGTGCAAGGATATTGTGAGCCTCATGTCTGTTCAGGCCGTTATGGGCGAATCGTCGGAGCTCAAGATTGCGGCATTGGAGGCGCAAGACTTCACGCAAACCGACTATGAGGCCATGCTTGCACGAGAACGGATCAAAGCCGCGCAGCATCGCCGAAGCAGGCATAGTGCCGGGATGAATAGTGACGAGCCGGATCTGCTTTTGCCAACGTACTGCTGTGTGGGCGACGTCGATCACGCCGTCGATCAGCGGCGCGATGCGGCCCCGGGATGACCGGCATGGGATCATGCGGTTCGGCCAGGTCAGTGCCGGCGTCGGCAGAAAGCATGTCGCACGAACGATGTCATTTCTCTTTCAGGCTAAGGATATACGCGGTAATGTCGTCGATCTCATCGCGGGTCAGATGCAAGTCGGGCATCCGCCAATGTGGCGTCACGAGAAAGACCCGTAGAGACATCGCCGTCGTGGAACTCATGTCGGCAACAGCGGCAAACGCTGGAGCACCTGTGCTGGTGCCGCGGTCTTGCGAGGGCCCAACCACATGGCAGGAACTGCACCAGTTCTCCGCCAGTTTACGGCCCGCCGCTGGATTTGGTACGTGTTGCGCGGCCGTGCTGAGTGGGGCCAACAGTACCAGAAAGGCATTCAACAAGGCAATCATTCGACCGCCAAAGCGGCCGGTCCACGTCCCAAGCGGCAAGCGCCGGTCAACACAGGCATAGCTGTCAGGATGGCCAACTCGGTTGAATCGGGATGTAGCGCCGCGGATCGGAATGCCGGTCACCCCCATCATCGAGACAGCGAAGCCCACTGTAAACGCAAACGCGCTTGCTAATAAGGCGATCAGCCAGCGTGGCCCTTGCGGCGGCGGGTTTCCCTCCAATCCGCTGCGGGTTTGCCCGCCGGCATCGTCCAGCGACATATCCTGTGGAGCTGATAATGGCACTCTACCTCTCCTGTTGAACTTCCCCCGGGTGCCTTGTACGTCGCCCCGCCTCGCGGGTACTTTGGGCAGGACCAGGGGCCCCCAATCCTTGATCTGGATCAACGCACGGTGACGCGCAGTTCCCAAATCGCACCAGTCAACAATCCCGGCGCTCCTGCGAGAACCTAAAGCGCCCCCATCGCCGCTCGAGGCGTTCGCGGCGGTGCTGTGGCTCGGGCACCGGAGAGCATCCTGTCTGAGCAATCGGAAACGCCGGTGTTCTCCCAGATGCTGCTGGTGGGGAGCGTCGAGCCTTCCGCAGTCGGGGAGGGCATCGAAACCCACCTGCGACTGGTCTGCCCAGTCCACCTGCTGTTATCCGCCGCAGTGTTCAGCCGGTAGCCTTATTTTTCGCGCCACGGCGCGGACGAGGCGCTTTTCCTCATGGCCCAGGCAACCACTTCCGCACTGCCCTGGCCGCTGAACACGCTCTGCATGGCCATTCTCGTCCGTCAGGCGGCTCAATTCCGACGGCATTAAGGCGATTCCGATCGGCCGAACGGCGCGGCGGCTACGACCCTCTCGGACCGGTCGAGAACTCGGCTTCTAAGAAGGAGGTCCATCCTCCGCAAGAAAGACGTTTGGTTGAGCCGCAGCCGGGGACCCTCAGCGTGGGCAAGCAAGAACGATGAATGTTATCCACGGCCTTGGTACGACATTCGAAGTGTTGAGGCAGATCAATGCGGTCATGGTCCCCATACGCCCAAAAATTTGCGTGAGGGGATTTAACATGCGCCAATCATGGCACCTTCTTGCGACTCCGCGCTCCGGATAGCGCATGTCGATCGTCTTCAGCCCTGTCGGATGGCTTCACCGCAGACAGTTTCCCGCAGCCTGGGATGCCCTGGCGGGGGTGCTGGTGCTGGGCGTCGTCGTGGCGCTGGGAGTGGGTTCTATCGGTACCTTCGCGCCGCTCGCGACGATAACGACGACCCCAATCAGCCTGGATCCGGCGCGACTGCCCGATTACGCCGTGCGCAGCGTTCTTCGGATGCTGGCCGCGATGGCGGCCTCGCTCTTTTTTACCTTTACCTATGGCACCGTGGCGGCCAAGAGCCGGCGCGCGGAGCCCGTTCTGATCCCACTGCTCGACGTTCTGCAGTCGGTTCCAGTCCTCGGCTATCTTTCGTTCACCATCACGTTCTTCATGGCACTGTTCCCGGGCCGCGTCCTGGGCGCGGAGCTTGCTGCGGTGTTCGCCATCTTCACCAGCCAGGCGTGGAACATGGCATTCAGCTTCTATCAGGCGTTGCGCACAGTCCCGCACGATCTCGACGAAGCGTGCAGTGCCTTCTGCTTCCCGGCCTGGCAGCGCTTCTGGCGGCTGGAAGTACCCTTCGCTATGCCGGGTCTGGTGTGGAACATGATGATGAGCATGTCGGGCGGCTGGTTCTTCGTGGTCGCATCGGAGGCGATCACTGTCGGGGATCGCAGCATTACACTGCCGGGCATCGGTTCTTATGTCGCCGTGGCGATCGCGCACCAGGATCTGCGGGCGATCGGCTGGGCAATTCTGGCCATGACGCTTGTTATCATCGTGTATGACCAGCTTCTTTTCCGCCCTCTCGTGGTATGGGCCGATACGTTTCGCTTCGAGCAGACCGCACGGCAGGTCCCGCATTCCTGGTTTTTGCAGGTGCTCCGCTGCTCCCGGCTGGTCCACGCGGTAACACGGCCAGGATCGGTCGGGCTGCGACGGCTGCTGCGCGCCAGGCTACTCAACTCAGCTCCGTCTTCGGGACGACGCTTCAGCAACACCAGATGGCTCGATGTCCTGTGGTACGGGGCGGTGGTGGTCGCGCTGATATGGGCTGTCGATGTGGTTGTCCGGTTCTTGGTAACTGAACTGTCATGGCCCGACGTGACGACCGCATTTCGTCTTGGTGTCTACACTCTGGCGCGCGTGGCCA
>DATBID010000448.1:0-24578 GCA_036557125.1 Bryobacteraceae bacterium
ACAGTTCTTACGGTGGGCTCTCGTCCAGGCGCCCGCTAGAGCGGATTGAATCTTAGTTTCTGTAGAACTAATCTAAAGATTAGCGTCCTCTGCCGGTCCATGGAGTGGCACATCATCAATTATCGGGACTACATCGAAGGGCCGTTCGATAGCTACGAAGCGGCGCTTCGGGAAGCGTGTGTGTTGGGAAAAGAAACCCGGGCGGAACCTCGCGTTCGCCGCCGCGCCCGCGACTTTTACATCTATCGCCCGCCCTATGATCGCCAGGAGCGCTGGCAACCCGAGTATTGGATTTGCACCAAGGAGGCTGCAATTACCCAGGGAGTGCCTCCTGATCTATTTGCGCAGCCTCTGATGGAAAGCTGGCGCTAGCGGCCTATCGCGGAGAAACGTTACTGTTGACGCTCCCTAGCGGTCGCGGCTCTGATATGGGCGCGTTCGGATCATCGTAAGGAATTCACTGCGACGGCTGTGTTCGGCGGTTCCCGAACCGGCTTTACAGTCATTTACAAACAGAAGAGAAAACGTTTACACCAGCCCACTGGGTGTAGTGCGTCCAATCAAACGAAGGGAGAAAAGCAATGGCTGCGGTTGGGATGTTGCTCGATCCGATGAGGGTGGGAGGCGAAGCGGAGACGCTCGAGACGAAACTGCGTAAGCGGATAGTAGGACAGGATGAGGCAATCCACCAGATTGTAGATGTCTATCAGACGTTTCTTGCGGGACTGACTACACCTGGCACACCAGTAGGTTCTTTCCTTTTCCTGGGGCCGACCGGTTCCGGAAAAACAAGAACGGTGGAAGCCGTAGCGGAAGCGCTGGCGGGAGATCCCCGCGCAATCATCAAAATCGACTGTGCCGAATACCAGCATGGACATGAAATCGCCAAACTGATCGGCTCGCCTCCCGGCTATCTCGGGCATCGGGAGACTCATCCCCTTCTCAGTCAGGAAATGCTCAACCAATACCAGAGCGATGTTGTGAACTTGAGTTTTGTGCTGTTCGACGAAATCGAAAAGGCCAGTGACGCCCTGTGGAATCTGCTGCTGGGCATTCTTGATAAAGCGACGTTGACGCTGGGTGATAACCGGCGTGTCGATTTTTCGCGCGCCATGATTTTCCTGACCAGTAATCTGGGCGCCCGGGAGATAGAGTCGCTGTTGCGCCCAAAACTCGGATTTGCGCCCAAAGCGGAGCCTCCAGCTTCGGCCGCGCCCGGAGCTGCCGGCCAGGGCGCGGCTCAAGTCTCGCACGCAGGTGTTGAGGCTGCGCGCCGGCGCTTCTCTCCGGAATTCATCAATCGTCTCGATAAGATCGTAGTCTTTCGTCCTCTCGGAACAGCCGAACTGCGAGGCATACTATCGCTCGAACTGGACCTCCTGCGCGACCGGATTCATCGCGCCACCGGCACAGCCTCGATCAACTTGGAAATTAGCGCCCCGGTAGAAAATTACTTGTTGCGGGAAGGGACCGACGCGCGTTATGGCGCGCGCCACTTGAAGCGAACCATCGAACGATTGCTGGTGCATCCGATAGCGAACCTGATCGCTACGGGGCAGATCCAGTCGGGGGACGCCCTTCAGGTAGAACTCGCCTGCGCCGAATCCGGCAGCCGGCTGATCTTCTTGAAACAGAAACAGGAAGCGGCCGGATTGTCTAAGGAAATTGTGACTTCAAAGGCTATTGCGGCCTGAAAACGGTATCTAACTTATTAATTGTCTTTTGGCACGACGGTTGCAATCTGTGTGGGTGCGCCGTAGGCCAAGAAAGGAGTTAGTCAAAACCTTTTACGCCCCGGCGCATTCTGGAGGATTGGAGTAAATGAAAACGAAAACATTCGCGATCGTGGTGAGCACGTTGGCTCTGGAGTGCGCTACGTTCGTGACGGCCGCGAGAGCGCAGGGCCCTTTATTCGACACTGTCAAAGTAAAACTGCCTTATACAGTACAAATCCGGGACAAGACGCTCAAGCCTGGCCCATACGTCATAAAGGAACTACAGAGTCAGTCGAAAAGTAGGGTCCTGGACATTTATAGCGATGACGGCAGGGTTTTCGAAACCTCCGCCATTACGATTCCCGCGTATTCCCTCGAAACTCCGGATCAGACGACCGTGACGCTGCATCAGATCGGGAAAAATTTCTACTTCGATAGGGTCATGATCGAGGGGAAAAATTATGGTTACGAATTTCCGTTGCCGAGTCAGGCGAAGCAACGCCAGCGGGAATTACAGTTGATATCGCTGGCGGCAACTTATCAGGCTCAGCCGGCTCCGGCCCCACAGGCCGTTGCGCAAGCGGCGGCGCCGCCTCCTGAGGAGGCTCCCGCGCCTGCTCCCGAAGAAGTAACACCGGCGCCCGCGCCTGCTCCGCAAGCTAGCCGCGAGTTGCCCAAGACTGCCGGGGATTGGCTGATGCTGCTATTGAGCGGTGGATTCCTCTCCGGAGCGGGTCTGCTATTGCGTCGCCGAGGGCTGAGCCGCGGCTAAACGCGTTGTTCATAGAAGGGTGTTCCCGATCCTGGCAGGTAAACCATGAGTGCGCGTAATAAATGGAAGCAGTTTCTGGCCGCCGCTCTCGTAATCTGCGGCTGTTTCCTGCTGGGACGGGGAGCCCGCGAAATTTTCGATTCTTACTGGGGGCAAAAGGAAGCAACGAAACAGTTCGAGACCTCCAAACGGCTCGAGGCGTCCAAACGCCGGCCTAGAGTGCCCACTCACCGCCGCCTTCAGCTCGGCGAGGCCGTAGCCAAGCTTTCGATACCGCGCTTAGGAGCTAAACTGTATGTCGTAGAGGGGACGGATACCCGGGACTTGCGCCTGGGGCCGGGCCACATGCCGGGCAGCGCGCTGCCTGGCGAGGATGGAAACTGCGTCATTGCCGGGCACCGGGACACCCATTTCCGGGTTTTGCGGGAGATCCGGCAGGGTGATGAAATTGATCTCGAAACGCCGGAGGGACGATTTGTTTACACGGTCGACGGGACCCAAATCGTTCGGCCGACCGACGTCAGCATCTTAAAACCAAGTCAGTCCGGGATTCTCCACCTGATCACTTGCTATCCCTTCTATTTCCTGGGACACGCGCCCAAGCGATTCATTGTGGATGCCAAGCTGGAACCTCCCCTGAGCGCCGCGGTCCACAGTCCGCATTCCGCCAGCTCCAATTAAACGCGCGCCAACAAGCTGTATACCGGCGCCCATCCAACTTGTAAAATGGAATGAATGTCCGAGGATAACTGCGACTTTTATCGCATTCAAAAGCTCCCCCCCTATGTTTTTGCTGTCATCAACGAAATGCGCGCCCGGGCGCGCGCCGCACAGATCGATGTAATCGACCTGGGAATGGGGAACCCCGACGGCGCAACGCCGCGCGTCATTGTGAATAAGCTGGTGGAAGCAGCGCGCAATTCCAGAAATCACCGCTACTCTCAGTCGCGGGGCATTCCGCGCTTGCGCGAGGAGATTACTCGCCGCTATGAAGTGAACTACGGCGTAAAGCTCGATCCGGAAAAGGAAGCGATTGTCACGATCGGAGCCAAGGACGCACTGGCCCACCTGCTGTTCGCCACTGTCGGTCCGGACGATGTCGTGGTTTCACCGAACCCGGCTTATCCGATTCACCAGTACGGAGTGATCATGGCGGAAGGCCACGCTTGTATGCTGCCTATGCCCGATGCCGACGCCTTCCTCGAGCGCCTCAGGGATCTCTATCGGACCTCGTCACGCAAGCCCAAGATGCTGCTCATTTCGTTCCCGCACAATCCCACCACCACCTGCGTGAACCTGGATTTCTTCCGCGAGGTGGTCAGCCTGGCACGGCAGCACGGGACCATGATCGTGCACGATTTCGCGTATGCCGATCTGTGCTTCGACGGCTACATAGCCCCGAGCATCCTGCAGGTCGAAGGGGCCTCGGAAGTGGCCGTGGAAATCTTTTCGATGTCCAAAAGCTACAATATGGCGGGATGGCGCGTGGGATTCTGTCTGGGCAACCGGAAGATGATCGCCGCGCTGGCCCGCATCAAGAGCTATCTCGACTACGGCGTATTTCAGCCCATCCAGATTGCGTCGATTATCGCGCTGCGTGAGTGCGAAGAGGATACCCGCAAAATTTGCGCCATGTATCAGAAGCGGCGCGACGTTCTGGTTACCGGCTTGCGGCGCGCAGGCTGGCACGTAGAACCACCACGCGGCACTATGTTTGCTTGGGCGCAGGTGCCTGAGCCGTTCCGCTCTTTGGGCTCTCTGGAATTTTCGAAGTTGCTGCTCGAAAAGGCATTAGTAGCGGTCTCGCCGGGAGTTGGATTCGGTCCCATGGGTGAAGGCTATGTGCGTTTCGCCCTGGTGGAGAACGATCACCGTATCCGGCAGGCTACCCGGTCGATCGGACAGTTTTTGCGCCAGAAGGTTTCCGTGCCCGCTGCATGAGCGCCTTCGGTCAGGCGCACCTCATTCCGTCGAGGGGAGCACCGCGACGCCAGGCATCCGTTACCTGGACAACGGTTCTCTGGCGCGATGGTTTAATTTCCCCTAAAGATTTATAACCAAGCTGCCGATAATAGTGTCCAAGAGGTAATAGCGGAGGGCCTCTATGTTCGCCACCGTTTTGAACAGGTTGTTCCAGTGTGGCCATAAACACCTGTCCCGGCCAGTGGCTCCGGTGCGGAAAGGCGGAATCCCGCAGGGGGAGAGCTACGTTGTCTGTCTCGATTGCGGAAAGCGGTTTGCCTACGACGCCAAGGAGTGGAAAATCGGCGCCCCTTTGGAGGCGGGTCCCCTAGGTCCGGCGGAGTTTGGCTTTCGGGCCAAGTAAAGGGTGTTTAGAAGGCCGGCTCTTGAAAGAATAGATTTGCCCGGTGAGGCGCTGAGCCTCGTCGCGCCCACCGCGGAGCTACGAGGCTACAATAAAGGCACACCGAGCGCGGATGCCGTTTGTCTTTCGATTTTGGCCGATAGCCCTGCTGTTTCTGGCTGGACAGGTCTATTTTCTGTGGCGAGGCTGCGTCCTTTTGGCGCGGTGGATCGGAAACCGCGGGCTGCGGATTATCGCAATTACTGTTCTACTTGGGGTCTACGTCGCCATGATGGCGCTGAACCTCACCTCTGCCGAGCGTGCGACGCTGTCGGAGACGCGCCTGACACTGCGCGACGCTTTGATCAACGCTCCGTTCTTGTGGTGGATCTTCAGCTCAACCATGGCGTTTTTTGTGGTGCTGGTGGTGTGGTTTGTGCGCCTCCTGGCGCGAGGTTTAAGGGGTGCGGCAACTTTGGTTGCGCGGCGGAAACCGCTCCCTGACGGTCGCGGCTCGGAAGCTCTGAGTCGTGGCTCGGAAGGTCTCGGGAGGCGGCGATTTCTGGAAGGCGTCGGCACGGCGGCGGTTGCCGCCCCGTTCGTTGCGGGAGCGTATGGACTGTTCTGGGGACGCATCAATCTTCAGGTGACGCGACAACCGATCAAGCTCGCCAATCTACCGCGGGCGTTTCACGGATTTCGCATCGCTCAGTTGAGCGACATCCACGTGGGGCCGTTCATGAGCGAAGAACAGATCCGCAAGTTCGTGCGGATCGCCAACGGCCTGAAGCCGGACCTGATTGTGCTCACCGGTGATTTCGTCACTTGGGATGCTTCCACCGCGCCGGCCGTAGTAAATGCGCTTTCTGGCCTAAAGGCTCCGCTGGGTGTGTACGGCTCGCTTGGTAACCACGATGAATGGGCGGGGGCTGAGGACCTGCTGAAGGAATTGTTCGCCCAAGCCGGAGTGCCGATCCTACGCCAGGAACATACACCTATTACTGCCGGAAACGAGTCTTTCAACCTGATCGGCGTGGACTTCACCAATTCGCGAAGTATGGCGGTAGGCGGATGGCACCTTTCCAGCTACAAACTGGAAAACGTGGAAAAGCTGATGATACCCGACACAGCCAATATTCTGATGAGTCATAATCCCGACAGCTTCGACCGTGCGGCCGAGATGGGAATCGACTTGAGCCTGGCGGGCCACACACACGGCGGCCAACTGGCGCTCGAATTTATCAGCCCGGAGATCGCGCCCAGCCGGTTGATTACTCCGTATGTGGCGGGGTGGTTCGAGAGGCCCGGAGGGCAGCTTTACGTCAACCGGGGCATCGGGACGATAGCGGCTCCGATGCGGGTGGGCGCACCGCCAGAAATTACTGTGTACGAACTGCTGCGAGCCTGAGCTTCACTGCTCGAAACGCACGCAGGCGCGGCCCAGATAAATCTCGTCTCCCGGCCGGAGGCGCTCGCCGCGGGTGTTGCCCACGGGCACGTCCAGGGCTCGTCCATCGCGGAAGATACGCGTGCCGAATTCGCTCGAGTCGTCGCAGATGCGATATTCACCCGCTTCCCGGCGAATGTGGGCGTGCTTGCGGGAGACCGTGGCATTGGCTTCGTCCGCGCCTTCCTCAAAGATCACGTCGTTGCGGCGGACCACGCGGTGCTCGGCATCGGTCAGCTCGGCCAGACGGCCGATATTCACGCGTGGTTTGTCGAGCGTGTATGCGGACTCGCGCGCCTTGCCGCGGATCACAGTAAGGCGGGCTGGTGCGGTTGCTTGAGACTGTGGCGCTTTCGGGAGTTCGAGGGCGTAGTCTATCGCGAACGGCTCGGCGCCGGTTTCCGCGGTGCGCACTTCGACCACAAAGTGCCGCGGGATTTCGCAACCCGCGCCCTGGAGCGACTCGCGAATCGCGGGATCGAGTTTTTCGCTGAAGGCAGTCCGATAAAGAGCGCGGCGGTCGGGATCAGCCGAGACTAGGGTCACGACCACGCGGGGATACGGGAAAATTTTGCGGCCGCGTCCGGCAGTCTGGATTTTTTCCGCAACTTGTTCGAGGATCGCGCGATGGATCAGCACGAGGTCGTCGGATTGGGACGGTCCGAAGGCACGCTCGGCGAAGCGGCGGAACCCGTTCTCGATGGCTTGTTCTATTTCAGAAAAGAGAGGCATGGCGCAGACCCATTACGGTTGAATCAAGCCCAGCTTGGCGGTTGCATCCACAATCTCCGCTGCGGCCGGGGCTGCGGCTGTGCCGCCGTAAACTCCATTTTCAATCAGGACCGAGACCGCGATTTTGCGCGAATTGTCTGCGGCGCTCCTGTAGGGAGCGAAGCCGATGAACCAGGCGTGTGAGGGGGCATCGGCCAACTCGGCCGTTCCAGTCTTTCCGGCAATGGGGATTGAGCCGGCTGCGCGGCGGCCAGTGCCTGAGGTGACTACCTCGCGCATGAAGCGGGCCAGCTTTTGCGCGGTGTCCGGCGAGACTACGGACTGCGGAGCGTCTGTCCGCGTGTTGGTTTCGTCGGTAATCCAGCGGCCCTCGGGCATCGCGCCCCCGTTGGCCACGGTCGCCGCGACGCGCGCCATCTGAAAGGGCGATGCGACTACTTGTCCTTGGCCGTAAGAAGACTGCGGCAGCGACTTTTTCAGTTGCGCGGCGGTGTTGGGCGTGGCTGCCAAAACACCTAAGCTTTTCGCCGTCTGCCAGAGATCCTGCGCGCCGACGTCGTATGTTCCCAGTTGCGCGAAATAGGCATTGCAGGAGACGATCACCGCGCGTTCCAGGTCGAGCGTGCCGTGCGGGTCCTTGTCCTGAATATCGTCACGGATAGGACGCTTGGAGCCTTTGATGTAATTGCCCACGCGGCCATCGGGCAGGCGGATGCATTCATAGGTGCGGTGCGCCAGTTGCGGGTCCTTCCGAAGGGCCGCCATGGCCGTAACGACTTTGAAGGTGGAGCCGGGAGGATAGAGGCCGTAACGGGCGCGGTCGAGCGAGGTTGCTTCGTTGTTGTCGTCGCGGGGGAAGGGATAGGACACGGCAGCGAGCAGGTCGCCGGTGACAGGATCCATCACCACAGCCGCGCCTTTATCGCGGCCGGCTTTCTGCAATGCGTCGGCCAGTATCGCGGCAGTGCGCACCTGGAGGCGCGCATCGAGGGACATACGCACGTCGCGCGGGCGGTCGAGCACGCGGCGGACCTGAGGATTGTCCGGTTCGTAGCGGTGGCGCAGCAGAGGCACCAGTTCGCGGTAATCGTAACGGATGACGCGCTCCATCTGGCCTGTTGTGGGGTTACGGACTTCCGCGAGAGTGGGACGATCGTCATACCCGCGAAGGCGGCGGGCCAGATCGCGCTCCACGAAAGAAGTATTCGAAGCTGCCCAGCGGGTGCGAGTGCGGAGGTCGCCAAGGAGCTCGAAGGTGAGGCCCCCGAACGGGTAGTGGCGCGATTCGGTGCGGGCGCAAGCTTGATCGATATCGATGCCGAGCGCCTGATATTCCTTGCGGTGGCGCTCGAGTTCATCCCAGTTGCTGGTGGCGAGAGGCAGGCCGTTGCGGTCGTAGATCGTGCCCTTGGGGATTTGGGCCATGATGTCCAACAGGCGGGGGTTGTATTGATAGCGCCGGGCGCCATCGGCCTGCACGACCAGAGTGCCCTGGCCGATAATGGCAGGGCTGTGAAGGACCTGGACGTACGCGGCTTTGGCTAGAACGACGAGACCGGCCGCGGCGAAAACGAGGGAAAGCGCTTTCAGAGCGGGGGCCAGGGGCTGGGGCCTGGGGTCTGGATTCCGGGATGAAATTGACAGCAGGATGCCGGCGAGCAGGAAATTGGCAAGCATGGCGGTGCGGCCGTAGCTCAAGAAGGGAGTTACTACACCGGAAAGCGGAAAGACGCCCAATGCGCCGCCGGCAATCAGCAGGATTTCGAGCGAGGTGGCGGCGGCGAGACCCGTAGCGAGGAAGAATTCGTAGTCATTGCGAGCGCGCCGGGCGATCCGCAAAGCGCGGTAAATGAAGAGTGCGTAGAGCGCAAACACGGCGGCAATTCCCAAGAAGCCCCATTCCTCTCCCAGTGCGGAGAGGACCAGATCGGTGTGTGCGGCGGGAACTAGCTGCGGTTCGCCAAGGCCGAGCCCTGTGCCGGTGGCGCCGCCGGTTGCAAATGCCCAAAGCGAATGGGCTAACTGGTCGCCGCCGTGAACCAGGTTGTCCCAGGGGGAAAGCCACATGGAAACGCGCTCGCGCACGGTATGGGGCACTCCGAAGATGTATCCGGCTAAGAAACCGAAGACGAGAACGGCGAGACCGGTGACCGGAAGGAAGGCGCTGCCGCGGGCGATGCCGTAAAGCGCGAGGAACAGGCAAGCGAAGACCAGCGCCGGCCCCATATCCCGCTGCAGGAAAAAGAAGGCCAGTGAGAGCGCCACGGAAAGAAACGCAGGCAACGTATACTCGACGGGCGGGATATCGAAGTGGCGGGTGAGCGCAGCCAGGCGCGGGCGGCGCTCGCGGGCGTGGCGCAGCACTTCCCATCGTTCGGCGAAGTAGCCGGCGAGAAAGAAAACCAGCAGCAGCCGGATGATTTCGACTGGTTGGAAGCCGAACAGGTTGACCTTGGCGTCGCTTGTGCCTGGGCCGGACCCGAACAGGATGAGCAACGCGGAGAGCGCGAAGCTGGCGATGAGCGGCACGAAGCTCAGCTTGCCGAAGAGGTTCTGGTAATCGATCGAAGTGGCCGCGACGAGCACAATGGCTCCGGCGGCGGCGCCCTGGGCGAAATCGACAAACAGGAGATTGTCGCGCACGGGGTCACGCAGGCTGACCATGAGGATAAGACCGATTCCGCAAAGGACTAAAAGCGCCGGCAGCAGGACCTGGTCGCCCCTGAAGCCGCGCAAACCGAGCCAGGCGTGGGCCAGCAGGAAGGCGGCGAAGAAAATAATGCTCCAAAGGAAGAACGCGCGGCGGAACTGCGCGGGCGTGCGCACCACAGCCAGAGGCTTGAAGGCGCGAAATTCGGCCGGCGTGAGCAGGTCACGCTGGCGGGCGATGGCGCCCACGTTGGCGAGGCCGCCGGAGAGATAGTAGATGCGGCGGGCGGCCTCGGCGCGGTGGCGGGAATCCGGAATGAAGGATAAGGCCGGGAGCAGATCCTCGCGCTGGCCGAGTTGATTGGGGTTTACCAGTTGCTTCGCTGCCAAGCCTTTATCAATGTCCGCGAAATCGTGCGTCTTCGCGCGATAGACCAAGGAGAGGCCGGCGGCGATTGCGAGGATGCCGGCTACGGTCCAGGCGAGTTCAGCCACACGCCACGCGGGACGGCGCAGAACGGGCTGGAAGCGGACGCGTTCCGCCGAGGCGCTGCGAGTGACAGCCACTACTGGGCGGTCTCCTTACCCGGATCGAGCTGGTGCAGACGAAATTCCACGGCCACCAGGCTGATACCCACGCGCACGATTCCATCGTTGGCGTTTCCGTAGGGCGTGATTTGCTGGTAAAGCTGCAGGGCGCGCTTATAGTCTTCGGCAGCGCGTTCGATCTGGTTCTTCTCTTCGGGCATGCCGCGAACTTTGCGTGAATCCCACCAGATGCCGTCGGCGCGCGCGCGGTAACCATCTGCCAGTTGCGCCTTCTCGCGGTTGCCCAGCGAATAGCCCAGTCTGGCAGCCTGCTGGAGGGCCTGGTAAGCGCGGTCGATGTCTTTGAAGCCGTAAACGTAGACGCGCGCGAGGCCAAGCTCCGGGTCGGGTGATTTGGGCATAAGGCGCTGCGCTTCATGGAAATCTTCCACTGCCAGATTCAATTGGGGGGCGAAGTTGTGGGCTGTGCCATTGATCCGGGCGATCTGGCCTTCGGCTAAGCGCAAGCGGTAGCGCGCGGCATTGTCCGGGTCCGCGGCGAGGGCGCGCTGGGCCATGGTGCGGGCGCGCTCCCAATCTTTCTCATATACAGCCTGGCTATCGGTTCGGTACGTGTCGATCACGCGGTCCGCCGCATCCAGAAATTTCTGCCGCACCAGCTTGCGCGGTCCATACAATAGCCAAGACGAAGGATTGCCCTTGGAAAGTTCCGTCCAGCGTGCCCAGATCTCGTCAGGGCTGGTGATCTGCTCGGTTTGGATGGCTCGCTCGAATTGCTGGCCGTGCTTCCAAAGCAGGTACTCCGAAGTGACAGCCCACGCGCCGTAGAGGAAGCTGAGCAAAATCATTGCGCCGATGGCGCGCATGAAATTGACGAAGAGGCTGGGGCGGTGCTTGCGGGTGGGCAGCGGGGCCGGGACCGCTCCCTGACGGCCTCGGCTCGGAAATGTCGTATCGGAGCTGCTGTTGGTCGTGCGGCGAGTGGCATCGTCGGGACGGAAGGTGCGGCGGGTGGCATCCAAATCCTCGGCGGCGATACTCACAGGCTTGCCTTCGCGGAAAGCCCGCAGGTCGGCGGCGAAGGAACGCGCGTCCGCATAGCGCAGAGCCGGGTCGGGAGCCATCGCTTTGCGCAGAATACGGCGCAGCGGCTCGGGGCAGGGATCGGGCGCGGGCGGAGGCGGAATGCGGGAGAGGATCATCCGTTCCAGGCGCTCGGTGGAATCGGCATGATAGGGTTGCAGGCCCGTTACCATTTCATAGAGCATCACGCCCAGCGACCACAAATCCGAGGAAGCGTCCACCTCGCCAAAATCGAGACGTTCCGGAGAAGCGTACGGCACGCTGCCATACTCGTTCCGCGTGAGCCGGCGCGAAAGGGAGAGGGCTTTGGCAATACCGAAATCCAGTACTCGCACCTGATTGCGGCTATTAATACGGATGTTCTTCGGCTTGATATCGCCATGCACGATGCCGTGAAATTCCTTGCCATCGATAGCGACTCGAAGCGTGTGGGCGTGTTCCAAAGTTTCCGCAAGGGCGATGGCGATATCGACGGCAGCCTCCGACGCGAGAGGACCGCGACGCAGCAATTCGGCAAGATCCTCGCCATCTACATACTCCATGGCGATGAAAAAGTAGCCGTCAAGATCGCCCGCATCATAGATGCGCGCGACGCGCGGATCGATCGCGGCCAAGTGGGCTTGCAGGCGAATGCCGCGGCGCTCGGCTTCGATGATTTGCGCAATTTCGGGATCGGCCGCGTGCTCGATAAGCTTGAGCGCCACCTGGGAATGCAGTTCGGTGTCGTCGGCGAGATATACATCCGCCATGCCGCCGCGGCCCAGCTTCTGGCGGATTTCGTACTTGCCGAGCTTTCGGCCGGCCGGCGCGATCACTTCTTGCGCCCTCCCTGCGGTTTGGCATCGAGGAAGTAATTCGCCTGGCGCACTGCCGCCAGATCGGCGCCTCCGGGCCAATCAATGCCGTTCCTTTCGAACACATTGCCGACGATGAAGGGGTGAGCGCCATCGTGCACGGCGACTCCGGCCTTGGCATTGCGGAGCAGCGCATTGTGCGACAGGCGCGGAGTGGAAGGGCCGGAAATCAGTACGCCTTCGGCGGCGCAATCGTGGATGCCGTTGCCGATGAGAACGGGCAAACCCATGCCGCGAATGTCGATGCCGACCGATGCTCCTTCGACTTCCATGTCCATGAGTTCGACCGTCGAATTGATGAGTACGATGCCTTCTACCGGCGTGTCCTTAGGCGCGCTGGTGGCTTTCCCAACCACGCGCAAGCCGACTAACCGTACGCCCTCGACTTCTTGGCCGAGCACCACCGGTCCGGAACCATCGCCGGGCGGACGCAGAATTGCCTGACGTGGCTCACGGCTAAGCAGAGTGATGCCGTCTTTGAGTAGAATAGGCCCGCGGTATTCGCCAGGCGCTATTTCGATGGTGTCGCCGCTGTGCACCTGGATCAGAGCTGCCTGAATGGTCAAGAAATCCTGCGTCGGGCCCACGGATAACACGTGCGGCGCGATCACCACCGCTGCCGGCTGCCAGAGCGGCCGCGAAAACCACGCCGTCCCGGCCGCGGCAAGCAGGCCGCAGGCAAACATCAGGATGAGGGCGGGCCAGACGCGGCGGCTAGGGTGTGACTCCACCTGTGCCGGCGCCGCAAACTCATCGCCGGTGGCGATCAGAACAGTTACGTTATCTTTCCCTCCGGCGAGATTGGCGGCGTCGATCAGCTCGCGCACGGCCGCTTCGGGGTCGGCAGCGTGATGTTCCACCGCGGCACGAATATCCTGGGAAGCCACCTGGTCGCTGAGACCGTCGCTGCACACAAGCAGCGCGCAATCGGGCTCGAAAGGGATGCGGCACAGCTCAATGAAATCCGGATCGTCGGGTTCGTGGGGTTCCGAACCGACGTCGCGAAAAACCTCGTTCCGGCGAGGATGACGCATCGCCTCGGCCTCACTTAACTCGCCGTTATCTTCGCGCTCCCCTACGGGGGAATGATCGTGAGTGAGTTTAGCGATTTTTCCGTGGCGAATCTTATAGAGTCGCGAATCGCCCACATGGCCAACCACTGCGGAGCCGTTATCGAGCAACACCAGCGTCAGCACGCAGGCCATCCCGGTCCACTCCGGGTGCGATTCGGCCGCGCGCAGAATTTCGTTGTTAGCCATGGTAATGGCCTCGCGCACGCGTTGCTCAGGCGTACCGGTCTGCCGCTCCAGGCGGCCGCGGATCCGCTCCACGGCGATTTCCGCCGCTTTCTCACCGGCGTTCTGCCCGCCGATGCCATCCACCACCAGGAAAATGCCGCGATCGGAGTCGCTCCAGAAACCATCCTCATTGTTTTGGCGGATCAAACCGGGATCGCTGGCTGCGGCGCAATGTAGGGCGGTCTTAACCATTGGTGGCTTAATCACTCGAAAGCCTGCGGAAATCCAGAAACAATACCCCGGCCAGCCCGATGCGCGCGGTCTCGGGCACAGGAGCCTCCACGTCGCGGTCGCGTTTATCGCCATCCACGATTTCGACACTCGAAGGAACCGGCTCGCCGTTAATAGTGGTTCCCAGACGGCTCAGGTCCTTGAGATAGAACTTGCCGTTGGAAGGGTCGCGGCGCAGGCGGAAATGTTCGCGCGAAACATCGGGCAGAGTATCGAGTTTGAGATCAGTCCAATAATCGCGGCCGCCGCGGCCGACCACGATCTGATCCTTGGTGACACGGTAGGTCTGGCGGCCGGAGTTGTCCTGAAATTCGATGACTGCATAAGCCTTCTGTTCCGGCGAAGAAGCGGCGGGGGCCGTGGAAATGGCAGTGGTAGCTTCGCTTACGCCGGCGAGGCGGCGCGTGGCGATCCGCTTGGTCATGCTGCCTGAACCGAACTCGGGTTTCGCCGGAAGCGCCAGTTCGGAGTAGATCACGATATCGCCCGGCTGCACGTCATCGTCGGTGTTTTCCAGAATCTGGATGCGCCAGCCGCCCTCGGGCGCGGATACTTTCGGGATATTGCGGCGTGCGAGTCTCACCCGTTCGGCGAGCTTGGCCCGGTTGAGTGATTCAAGTTCTGTATCGAGGGCGCGGCGGGCCTCATCGACGATTCGCGGTACGATGCCGCCCAGGCGTTCCAGATCGTCTGCGTGCAAGTAGACGTGATAAACGGAGGGCGGGAACGTCGAATAGTGGAGCGGCTCCAACCCTTCGCGCATATTACGAACGATTTCGAGGATGATCTCGCGGCCAGTCGCGGCGGGGCGGTCCATGAGACAACCTTTTCCGATTTTAGCGAATGGAAGCGGGCGGAAATGAGCGGTCAGGAGTCAGCGATCAAAAACGCTATCAAATGCAGTGCTCCAGGCGAGTTTATGGATTATCGCAAAGTACCAAAAAATCGCCTATAAACTTAAGTTCGACATTGCTGGTGGCACCTAGAGAAGGGATTTATCCCCAAAAGCCTATTTGGTAGCCAAGCTGCTAGGCGGACTAGAACCACCGCGGAAAACCTCGGTCCTAGGCTCTTAAGAAAGGATCTCGCAATGGCAGCTCCGAGCCTTACGCTGCCTCCGGATTGGTCCGGAGAAGATCTCAGCTCCGACGAACTAGTATTCTGCAGCCAATCCCGGACTCCCCTCGTGATTCACAAAGCGCTGTTGGCCGCGCTTTCGAACCGCGTGACTGACGCTGTTCGCGCTGTCCCTCGGGGCGGCGCCGAGGTGGGTGGCTTACTGGTTGCATCGAGAACCCGATCGGGAGTCGTTCGTGTGCGGCAGATCGTTCCGGTGCCGATCGAATATCGCTTCGGGCCCGGCTTCCGGCCTTCACCCGAGGATATTGCGGCCTTCCAGCGAGCAGCCAGTTTGGCACTGGCCGATCCCGCCAATACTGTCGTGGGATTCTATCGCAGCGCCACGCGAGATCCCAAACACCTCCGGGACGCAGACCACCAGGTACTCGCAGCGATCGAGCAAGTCCACCCTTCTTATGCGCGCGACTTCCGTTTCGTGATGATCCTCACTTCGGTATCGAAGTCCAGTATGTTGGCTGAAGTGGCGATTCGTGAGGAAGGCGGTTGGCAGCCATGGGAGCCGCACACGCTGAACCTGCCGCTCTTGCCCGGTAAGCAGATGCCCGAGGACAACGGCGCCGAACCGCGCCGGGAATCCCCGGCCTCGGCCGAACCGGTAGCACGGCCGCTGCGGTCCTTGGCCGGTGCCCTTCGTGCAGCCGAACTGGAGGGCCTCAATGAAACGCAGCCAGGCCCGCTGCCCTCGGCGCCTTCGCCATCGGTTCCTCTGAGTGCTCCGGCTATAAAACCGGTAACCGTGTCTTCGCCCGCCAGCGAGAGATCCCGCGCAAGGCCGGCGCCATTTCTGTATCTGGGCATGGCACTGGTCCTTTTGTTAGGGCTGAGCGGCTTGTATTACGGATTCGACGCCCGCCGAAAAGCAGTTCAATCCCCTGCCCCGCCCGCGCCTGCCCCTGCACGGATTTCCCGAATCGGGTTTGCCGCGAATCCGCAGGGCAGCATGTGGAAGCTCACCTGGAATCGGGACGCGGTCACTGCGCTGAACCCGGCGAGCGCCAGCTTATCCATCCGCGACGGCGCCAACCAGCAGGAAATACCGCTTACTACCGCCGAGCTGGGAGCGGGCATGGTCTTCTATACACCTCAGAGTGGCGATCTGGTCTTCGGACTCAAGCTATTGCTCCCGCAAGCTCCGCCGGAAGAGGAAGAGGTTCGCGTGCTGCAGGCGATACGGCCTTCCCAGGCGGCGGCAGAGCCGTCCGTACAGATCATGGCCAGCAATCATCAAGTTCGGACAGTGCGCCCCTTCAGGCCGCCTTCGCAAATACGGCAACAGCCTGCGAATGCCTTGCTAGAACCGCCCGCCATAATAGCTGAGAACAAAATGCCAGCCGTCTCGGCAATCCCGGTTCTTGTGGCGCCAGCATCGCCGGTTCCACCGCCCCCCAGAACCGTGCCGTATGTGGAGTCACCAGTATCACCGAAGCTTTCGGCGAGGCCGCCGGTAGCGCCCACCGAAGCGAAGCCGAGCGCATCAGCGGTCAGCTATATTCCGCCAAAAGTTTTACGGAAAACCTCTGTCAAACTGCCTATCGGAGTGGTTGTGAGCAATCGAGTGGAGATTCAGGTAAGGGTCGAAATCAACGCCACCGGTAAGGTAACCAAAGCGACACCGTTTAAAGTGAATGCGGCCAACTATGCGGTGGCACAACCCGCAGCCCGTGCAGCCGAGTCTTGGGATTTTTCTCCGGCGCTGGAAAACGGACAACCGGTGCCGAGCGAGATGATTGTCACTCTTCAATTCGCATCGAAGTGATTTTGCGGTGGCCGGGAGCTCCTCCCCCTCAGCGCGGGGCATCAAGGGTTGGGTCGCGGGCGGGGCCGCTCGCTTTCGCGAAACGGATTGACGATCTCGATGCCGAGCAGCACGTGCCCATCGTTCAGGTCCTCCGTATAGAGGCGCAACGATCCGGAGCGCGCGGCCGCAACCACAATCAGGGCATCCCAGAACGAGACACGGTGCGCCGCGGAGAGCGTGGCCGCATCTCGAACCGCCCGATAATCGATCGCCGCCACCGGCCACGCGGAGAGGCGGTCGAGGTAGCGAAGCGACCACGCCCGCAAAAGCGGCCAAAAGTCGCCGGCGACAGTCGGGATCATAGCCGGGTTGACTTTCGCCTCCGTTCGCCTAACCTGGGGCCAAAAGAGCGGCTTCGCATTCGCGCAACATCGGTTCTGGAACACGGCTGGAAGACTGAGGTGATGCCAGCGGCCACCGCGCAGGAGCTCTCGGTACAAAAGCTGCAAACATCGGAGGATCAGGACGGAAAAACGGCCCGCGAGCAGGCCCACAAGGTCTCTCCGTCGAATCCTCTTTCACGGAGTGGCGGTACGTCTGACGCTCAACGCAGTGAAATGCACCCCTCCAAGGGTCGAACGACAGGAGATCATGCCCGCTGAATCTGTCTCGGTCATGGGCGCTGGCTGATAGCGTCTCCGGTATTCTCGATCGCCTTGCGTTCTGCCTTGATGTCCAAACGCAAACGCGCGTAACCGCTCATATAAAGATTGGCGATCCATACCAGCGCAAACACCGCGATGACCACACCCCGCCAATCAGCGAGCAGCAGATGGTAACCGGTGAACAACACGAAGAATATGGCTGTCCAATGGCTGAAGCAGTATTCGCAGGTGAGGACATAAAACGCTTTGCGTTCGACGACTCGTTTGCAATTTTTGCTCCGGGCCTCGCAGTACTCGCGCATTTCCCGGAAGATTTCTTCGTGAGTAACGGTCCATGAGACGCTGGCAATAGGAATGGCCAATAAGAACAGAAACACCACCTGCTGAGAAACCGGCACCCAATGCACCTACTAGCAAGCGCCCTGCCAACCTTCGAGCACGAACTGCGGGCGGACAGATTGGCGGCGACCGCTGGAGCGGTGGCAGAGTTTTACATGTGCGTCGGACAATAATCTACTTTTTGAATCCAAGGGCGTCGACGTACCGATCGTATTCGAACCAGTCCACGCCTAATTCCGCCGCGAAGAGGCGTTCCAGATTAGTGGCGAAGAAGTGCTCCTTGCGATAGGGCGCATTCACATTATCGCCAGCTTCCCCGCTTACCAACCCTTTCTCCTTGTCGTGCTCGAATTTGATATCGAATTCCGTAATTACCTGTTCGGCAACGTCTCGCTGGCGCGTGAGTGCCATTTCCACGATCTCATGGATCGCCACCAGCACCTCGTACCGCCAATCCATCATCTCGGAGACGCGGATCTGTTCGATGCCGTTTTCATCCAGCCAGTAGTCTCCCACCGTGGGGTAACGTTGATGTTCGTGCGGTATTGTTTCAATGTGCATTCGGAGCGGCATCATCACCTCCCAAAGGGAATTCAGATGTAGTTCATCGCCTTCAGAGCTTCATACCGCCGTAAGGGAGAGGACGGATAATCCACTCCAGCCCCATCGGGGCGGTAGCTGCGATAAGGGAATCGGATTTGCGCGGCTTTCTTCATGACGTTTTCCCAGGCGGTCGGAATGGTGTAGCCGTAACCATTCACGATAAGCACATAGCCATCAGCGTCATACCCGGCAGTCAAATAGAGGTCCTCGCGCTTGTAGACGTCCCACCAGAAAATGTCCGGCCACAGGCGCGTCGGGAACATGATAGCCTTGTCGCCACCCGGGTTCTCTTTGGTCATCATCGTGACTGTCGCGCCGAAGCCGCCCGAGAATTCCGGGCGAATCGTCTTGTCGATCAGAGAGGCCAGAACTTCTCCAACGCCCCTTCGGGAAAGATTGAACAGCAGGTTAGGGTGAGCATTGTAGCCGAAGCGCTCGCATTTTTCGAAAAACCAAACCCCGTCGCGGGCCGCAATGAAATTCGCATCGCCGAAGCCGGTGTATTTCATTTTTTCGTACAACGGGAAGAGCTTTCCGACCGATTCCCGCACGGCCTTGCAATCCAGCGGCACCACAAAGGCAAAGTCAAATGCGCATCCGACCAGCTCCCCCATATCGAGCGCATACCGTTTCTTCGCCTCAAGCGTCATAAACGCAAACACCGGAGCGCCACCGACAAACCAAACTTCTATATTGGTTTCAACACCCTCCTTTCGCTCCTGCAGAATAAAAGGGCTGTCCGGCTCAATCGACGCGAGGTGCAGCCGAAGTTCCTCGTTGGCTTCGATCGGATCGTCGGATTCGGGTAGGAAGGTTTCATGATGCTTGCCTTCATCGGGCTTATAGACGTAGGCCGTGCGTCTGTTGTGGCCGCAAAACCGAATGGCATCGGCAGTATTCTCAAACCGCATTGAGGGGGGAGCGAGTAGACCGTAAACGGCGGCCTGTTCCAGACAAGCGGCCCGGTCATGCTCCATGCGATAGGAGTACTCTCCGCCCCCGAGGACCTTGAAGCCCTCTTTCCGCAATTCTTCGTTCTCTGAGACGGAATGGTTATGATCCCAAATCCAATAGGCATCGTGGAAATCGGCGCGCCGGGCGATCAGCTCTGAGAGTCGCTCCTTCGGCACCATATTAAGGCCGACCAGATCGTAACGTCGTAGAAGCTCTGGGTCGGTGGTCACTGCCTCTGAAGGGTTCGTCGCGAGAACAACTTGATGCCCCTCGTCTTGAATTCGAATGGCGAACCCCAAGCCAGAGTAATCAGACGTAGCAACAATGAATTGCATCTGTGGTCCAGATTACCGATGCCGACCCGTTTCAGCAAGGCAGAAGGGCAGTTCCAGGATCACGTTCTTAATCATTGGCCGCACGCTCCTGGAGCGCAATTCGATCCATTGGGAACAATTCCGGCAGTTTCGGCTCGCTGCGCACCCTGCACAGACAGACGCCTAGCTCGTCACCGCTGATGTCACCGCAGTGACTACTCTCTTTGCGAGCAAGCCAGATTTCCGGTTCGAGGCAAACGGTTACGGTCGACCCGTCGGCACCGCCGAAATCAGCCCTGGAGAACGGGCGAAAGGAAAAGCCGTAAAACGCTGCGTGTATGTAAGGCGGACGCCTCAGCTCTTGCCCGACGTCCGTTCCCAAGATGCTTGCCAGAACTCATCGCGAGTCCGATGGGCCGTCCCTAGATTTGCGACGCCGAACAGCCTACCTCGACGGCTTACCACGGTCGCGAAGCTCACCCGCCGATCCTCGGACTAAGCCGCTCCCTTTCGCGTTTTCGGACTAGTCTTTCGGTGTTGGCCCACAGGCTGTTTTTCCATGTCTACTGTTGGGACGGTTTCAAGATCCACCTCGGCGCCGATCTCTTCTAGCGCAGCTTGTTGGATCAGCGGATCGGCGATCGAGGTAAGCATGAAGTCGCTGCTTTCTTCCTCTCCGAGTGTATGGGATAAAAGCCGAGCACAATCTATCCGCCCCAACTGACGGGCGAGGCTCCGGGCCGTGCCGTAGGCGGATATTTCGTAATGTTCGACGCGCTGGGCAGCGGCGATCAACGCCAGATCGGCCCCCACAGGCTCTTTGTCGCCGCTTTCCGCAATGGTCTCTTCCCCTTCGGCGATCAGGCCCATCATCCCCTTGCACGGTTTCGGCTCTGCCTTCACTCCGAGTATTTCAAAACAACTTCGCAGCCGCTCGACATGACCTTCTGTCTGGACCAAATGCTTTTGGAGGGCTTCTTTCAGCTTCGCGGTGTGTGCAGCTTCCGCCATTTTGGGTAACGCTCCTGTGAGCTGCGTTTCCGCATGAAGGAGATCCTTCAATTGATCGATGAGTAGTTCGTTGAGTTGTGCCATGCGTAATTTGTCCTCTCGCTCTTTATGACTATTAATTGATGGCCGGTTCATCCGAGCCTGGGAAACGGGTACCTGCTTCCGCTGACTCAAATTCCTGGAACGCCGGCGCGTTCACGAGTTCCCAGTCGCCGCCTTCATTCCAAGGGCCTCGCGCATCCGGCTCGCCCTTATCGCCAATTCCCGTCGAGTCGTTGAAATACTGATCGACTAGCGCGGGGGTCGGTGGGATGCGGCCGATCGAGAAACGGGGTTTGCCCATGCTTTCCAGCGCTGCCGTGAAGGCCTTCATATGCGTGATCTCGCGGGTCATCAGGAATTGTAGAGCTTCGATCGTTCCCGGATCGTCGGTGAAGTTGATGAGGCGTTCGTATACGATCTTTGCCCTGGCCTCCGCCGCGATATCGCTTCGGAGGTCGACGTCCAATTCGCCGGTGATCTTGAGATAATCTGCTGTCCATGGATCGCCCATGGAATTGAATAGATTGATGCCGCCCCCTCCCGCTATGGCTATCAGCGGATCTTCATGGGCAGCCCGCCTGTCATGCTTGAGCGGCTTTAGATGCATCCGAGCCAGTGTGCCCACCACTTCCAAATGGCTGAGCTCCTCCGTGCCGATATCCATGAGCAAGTCCTTGCGTTCTGGATCGTCACAATTTATTCCCTGGATAGAGTACTGCATCGCGGCTGCGAGTTCGCCATTAGCGCCACCAAACTGTTCGAGTAGCATGTTGCCGAAACGCGGGTCGGGCCTGCCGATGTGAACCGTATACATCAATTGTTTGACGTGGTGATACATGTAAGAGCGCTTCGCACGCAACGGACCAATGTTCGACTGCGTCGGTTGATTCGGTTCCCGCCGCTAGCCGGCTGGTCGCGTCAGTGTGCCGTACGGGGAAGATCATCGCCCGGCGAACACGGGTGCCCATTCCGCCTCACGGCGATACAAGCTTCGGGCGGCCAACCCGAACCTTAACGCCAGGCGAGAAGTGCAGGAGGGGTTCGGCAGACTCGACCTGGATTCCCGCTGCTTGCGTGAGCGTCTGCTCGCAGTGCAACAAGCTGGCGCGGTGGAGAGGCCAGGGCTCGTGTTCGACCTCGGCACAAGCCAGTTGGCCCCATATTGTGGAGAAGAGGCGGAATCTGGCGGTCAGAAACACTTCGATTTCGCTCGGTTCAATGCTGTCTCCTGCTTCGACTTCGATGCTGGTCGCAGCCCCCGCACAGCAAATCCTCCGACTCTCATACCGCACGCGCCGATTTTCCAAACTAAATGTCATACGCGACCACGCGTACGGCAACCCATATCCAAGTCGCGCCCCGACGACTGCGGCCCAGCGGGCTGCATCCAACGAGAAGAACCAAATTCCTGCCCGTCCATCCGGTCCTCTGACATAGGTCCGGCAGTTCGTCTCGGGAAATTCGGAAATCCACCACAATGCCGGGCCAAACGGCGGTCGTAGCCCGCTGAGCAAGAAAGGGGTAATTCCTACCCAGGCGGAGCCGTCAAAACTGTCCACTGTGAGGTACCCCGGGAGCAGTCCCGAGACGGCCGAAACCGAAGCGCGCCAGTGCAAGAATGTGAGATAACACCAATTCTGAAACAGGAAAGGCAGGCGAATCGATGGTATTTCGGGATAGTCCACTATATATTTCCTCGCGCATTGCACGGAACCCCCGCCTTCGCGGGGCGCTCCTGCTCGGCTGGGGCGGAGACTCTGTTACAGATTCTTTGACCCTAGTGATCCCTCAAAATAAATCGAAAGACCGTGCGGGTCCCGCAGCCATGGGCCGGCTAAGGGTACCCCATTCATTCAGCAATATGTGCGGCACGCTCCCCACGTGAGTTAAAGCATGTTTGCCGCCAGTCTACGCCGTGCGGCAAATGGATTGCGGATCTGCTCTCGGGAGGCGCTCATGCCATCACGAGAAATCATTCATCCCCGCAGAGGTGACAGACAAGGGCCAAGGGACCGCGGGGACGAAAAGAAGAGCTAACGATGCCGGCGACTGTTTGGAGGGGTTATCTAAGTTTCGGACTGGTCTCATTCCCGGTTCGGCTGTTCTCTGCGGCTCGCGCGGAGTCCGCCCGCTTTCATATGCTGCACAAGAAGGACCTCTCTCGGATCAAGGAGGTCTGGTATTGCGCCGCGGAAGAAAAACCTCTCGGGCGTTCAGAGATCGTCAAGGGCTACGAAGTTGAAAAAGGCGAATATATCATCGTCGAGGATGAAGAACTCAAGAAAATCACGCCGCCGACGGCAACAACGATGGACGTCTTGCAGTTCGTAGCAAAGGACGATGTAGACCCGCTTCTCTTCGAAAGCTCCTATTACGTAGCTCCTGACGAGAAGGTCAGCAAGCCTTACGCCTTGTTCATGGCGGCACTCAAGGAAACCAAACATTACGCGATCGCCAAGGTTGCCATGCACAATCGTGAGCACACTGTCCTTATGCGGCCAGCGGGTGGCGGCCTAGTTTTGCACACGCTTTACTACGAAGACGAATTGCATAAGGGCAACAAGGCGGCGGCCCTTAAGGCGAACTTCACGGCCAAAGAGCTCGATATGGCCAAAAGCCTGGTTCAGCATTTGACTGCGAAGTTCAACCTCAGAGAATTCCATGATACCTACCGCGAGAATCTCGAACGGCTGATCGAGGAAAAGCGAAAGGGTGAGAAAATCACGGTCGCCAAACAGCCGCGCAAAGCGCCAGTCATCGATCTCATGGAGGCGCTCAAGAAAAGCCTTCAATCAAAGATTCGTTCCGCGAGTTCCGAGCGGCCCAGCCGGACGGGCCCAGCCGCAAAGAAAGCGACGCGGAAGCGGAGAGCGGCTTAACATTAGGCCCATCATCGCTTCATGGAGCAAGCTGCGCCTCTCGACGCACACTCCATCCGAGAATTCGGCCTACTCCTCTATGATCTGGATCAAGCGCACAATGATGCCCAGGCCGTTAATCGCTGCTTCGCAACGCCCGGCCGACTAGAAAACCGGCGACGACTGCTGCGAACATGGATTGCACCGGGTGTTTTCGAACGAATCCGTTAAGGTCGTCCATCATATCTTTGACGTTGTGTTGCCGGACGTAATCCGCGGTGGCCTGCATCTTTCCCGCGGCCGCGTGTGCAAGATTGGCCACCCGCTCGCCGCCTGGAAGGCTGTCGGCTCTATTATGGAGCACCGACGCGGCGCCTTCCAGCTTATCGGCCGCAGGCGCTCTGCTCTCGTCAACCCTCGACTGGACACCTCGCCTCACGTTCTGAACTTTTTCCCTAGTTTCCTTTACAGCATCTGTAACCTTTTCCTTCATGTCCGGCGTAGCGCACGGAATTTCGTCCGGGGTGGTCCGGACATCTTCTGAATTAGTCTGTGCCATTGATAACTCCTCCTGAGCAGGCCGGCCCCGGTGCGAAAAACTGAGATAGCGCGCTGGCCTGCTACTACTCTGGCGCTGAGCACACCCGCTTCCAAAGGAACGTTCTGTCTGCAGGCAAGCCATCGCCCTACTTGCCGCTCGGGCAGCAACAAAGTCCAATCTGATGGTCTGGCGGGCTGTTTGCTAACAAGGTTTATCGACTCTAAATGAGAGAGGAGTCATGGCTCAGAGGGGTCAATATTTTGACGAATTGAAGCAGAAATATCAGTCAGTACGAAACGCGATGCGCGTCGGTCGCACTGGACGCCCGCAGATGCCCATGTGGAGGTGGCCATGACGGAAAGATACGGAGTGACCCGAGTTTTAAGCTCTATTTTGGCCGCGGGGCTGGTGGTGCGCAGGCTCACAAACCATGACACCGCCCATACGATGCGAGTTGCGGCCTACACTGAGCCACACGGTCTACCTGCACGCGACACACAGAAACAATCTGCGGTTCGCAAACCGTTCTCAGGTGTTCGCAGCACATACCAGTTACTGGTGAAGGCGATTCGCGGGTTTCTCGATGACGATTGCACCACGATGGCGGCCGCACTCGCGTACTATACTACGTTCTCTATTTCGCCTTTGTTGCTGATCGTCATTAGCATCGTCGGCTTAGTATTTGGCCGGCAAGCCGTTCAGCATCAAATTCAGGCGCAAATCCAAGATCTGATCGGA
>DATBID010000449.1:0-5293 GCA_036557125.1 Bryobacteraceae bacterium
AACCGCAGAACCGGCAGAAGGGCGTCCAGGAATTGGATCAGGTACGCGTAGCGACTACGCGGAAAGGCAACGTGCTGATGCTGAGGGAAACCTACCCGCGAAGAAAACGTTTTTACCTGGAAACGCACATTTCGGTTCCGCGGAATGCACGGGTGGAAATTGGCGGATCGGGCGATCTCTACATCCAGGGCGTCACCGGCGCGATTGACGCGAAATTATCCCACGGAACCATGGTGCTGCGCCTGCCGGAAAAGGGGCGCTACGGGATCGATGCCGGGAGTAAGTTCGGCAGCGTGACCTCGGATTTCGCCGGCAAGGAGAGGCGGAGGCCGTGGGTGGTGGGGCACGAATTCAGCGGCGCGGCGAACGCCGGCGCCCAGAAACTGCGGTTGCGGGCGGGATATGGGGACGTCATCATTCTGAAGATCCGGCAACCGGAGTATCCGGCGGCGGTGCGGCCAAAGAGTTGATTAGACACTTTCGCGCAGTTTGTCGAGGAAATGAAATAGAAAAATACCGACGAGCGCGTTCAGCAGGCCGAGGATCAAAGTGCGCCGGATATCGAACAGCAGCGGCTGCGCCAGCAGCGCCCGCGTCATCACCCAATAAAAGAATTGATGGAAGACGAAGAAGAAGAAGGCGAGAAAGAGGCGCAGAATGATGTTATCGACATCGAAGCGCACGCCCACCGAAGCGGCGAAATAGCCGACCAGCGTATCCACAATTCCGAACATGCCGAGCGGGTTTTTGGAGAGGGAATCCTGGGCCAGGCCGACCAGGGCCCCGACCATAAGGCCATGGATCTGACTGCGCCGCATAAGCGCGAAATAGACCACCACCAGCAGCGGCATCTCCAGAAAACCAAGAAACTGAAAGAACAGGGGGACGTAAACCTGGAAGAGGATGGCCGCCATGGGGATGGCGAGCATGACCCAGAAGCGAAAGCGGGAGACCTGCCCCTCGCGCTGGCTGCTCAACAGAATACGTTCGCTGTCAGAGTAATTCATTCGGAGTGGGGGCGTTGGGCTACGTCGTCAGTGACGGGCGGAGGCGGAGCAGGGGCCTGGGGCTGTTTCGCAGTGGCCGGGGGCTGCTTGGCAGCGGCCGTGGGCCGCGGACCGGGAGCCGGAGCTGGGGACTGAGGGCTGGGGATTGGGGGCTGGACTCCCGCGGGCTTCGCCGGTACGGCGGGCTTTGCCTGATCCTTAGCCGCTGATGCCTGGTTTGATCCTGCAGGCGGAGGTTTCAGATTGAAGTTCGCAGGCTTTTCGCCCACGCCGCTCTCTCCGAATTTGTGATTTTGGGCATCACCGATGGCTTTGTATTGTGCCCGTAGCTTGTCGGCTGCCGTTTCAGCCATGGTCGTAGGAGCCGCGGCCTGAAGATCAGGAGCGGGAGGCGCGATATAGACGGGTTGGCCAGAGGGCGGCTCGTTGGGGATCACCTGGTGCACGCCCTCGATCACAATCAACACGTCTTCCAGGCCGCGCTGGATGCCGCTTGGCTCGACATAGATTTCCTGGAAGGGCTGCCCGGGACGGACAATTTTCACGACCCCAACGGGCAAACCTCGGGGGAAAACGCGGTCATCGCCGGAAGTATAAAACCAGTCGCCAACCTGCAGCTTTTCCTCGGTCGGGACGTAGTCCACCTTACACATAGGCGTCCCCTGCCCTTTCAGGGTGCCGCGGACCATGGTTTTCTGGGAAATGACCCCGGCCGCAAAATCCGGATCGGTAATCAGCAGGACCTCGGAAGCTGTGGGATAAGCCGCAATCACCTTTCCCACGATGCCATCCGGTGTGACTACGGCCATACCGCGCTCCACGCCCGCCGATGATCCGCGATCGACAAACACCACCTTCGAATTACTTCCCGCCCCGGTCCCGATTACGTTGGCTGCCAGAGTCCGCGAGGGAGTGTGTGCCTGAAACAGCGCCAGCGCCTTGGCCCGGTCCGCAGTATTCAGTTCATTACGGAGGAAGTTGTTCTCAATTTTGAGCCGCTCGACTTGCTCGGCGAGCCGCCGGTTGGCTTCTTGGGTGTCGTGCAATAGGATGTAGTTGCGAACAAAGCCGATGCTGCCGCCGCGCAGCCATTCCATCACCCGCGCCGCCGGGGTAATGGCCGAGACCGTCCAGACGCGGATGATGCGCACGTCTTGATCGTTCTTTACCTGTACGGCCAGTAACACAAGCTGGGCGAAAATTACGAGCAAAAGCACGGTCACGTTGCGGTAACGATTGAGAAACGTTTCCATGCGCTTAAAGGCGGGTCCCTACGTTTAGTAGGCTCCTACTAATTAGTCTATCGAAATCTTCCGCAGCAACCGGAAATCGCTGAGCATGCGGCCTGTTCCGAGCACCACCGAAGCCAGGGGATCGTCGGCGATGGAGACGGGAAGGCCGGTCTCCTCCCGAATCCGTTTGTCGAGGTTTTTGAGGAGAGCGCCGCCGCCGGTGAGAACGATGCCGCGGTCGCTGATATCGGCGCTCAGCTCCGGGGGCGTGCGCTCCAGGGCCACGCGGATGGCGTTAACGATGGTGGCCACCGATTCCGAGAGGGCCTCGCGGATTTCGCTGTCATCTATAGTGATGGTCCGCGGCACGCCTTCGATCAGGTTGCGGCCTTTGATCTCCATGCTGAGGGGCTTATCGAGCGGATAGGCGGAGCCGATTTCGATTTTGATGGTCTCCGCGGTGCGTTCTCCGATCAGCAGGTTGTATTTGCGCTTCAGGAACTGCATGACGGCATCGTCCATTTCGTTGCCCGCTACCCGCACAGAGCGGGAATAGACGATACCGGAAAGAGAGATGACTGCCACATCGGTGGTGCCGCCGCCGATATCGACCACCATGTTGCCGGACGGCTCAGTGATGGGGAGGCCGGCGCCGATGGCGGCAACCATGGCCTGCTCGACCAGGTGGACTTCGCTGGCTTTGGCGCGGTATGCCGAATCCATGACGGCCCGCTTTTCCACCTGTGTGATTTCGCTAGGCACGCCGATTACGATGCGCGGATGCACCAGCATTTTGCGGCCGTGCGCCTTCTGAATGAAATAATTCAGCATGCGCTCGGTGACTTTGAAATCGGCAATGACGCCGTCTTTCATCGGCTTGATGGCCACGATGTTGCCGGGCGTGCGCCCCAGCATTTCCTTGGCTTCCTTGCCGACGGCTTCGACTTCGCCGGTGTTTTTGTTGATGGCGACGATGGACGGTTCGTTAACAACGATGCCCTTGCCCTTGGCGTACACCAAGGTGTTTGCCGTTCCGAGATCGATAGCAAGATCGGACGAAAACAGACTGAATAGCGACCGGAGATTCATTTATGAAAGAAAGTTCCGCACAAGGACAATCAGGGCTGGAACCATGGGAGCGAACCTGCCTCGATAGTATCACATGGCTTGGACATTTATATGGCGCCGGCGCGCTTCAAAAGTTTTTCCGCATTCAGCGCGCCTTCAGGAGTGTCTTCGTGCTTGAAGAACAGATATAAATCGCGTCCGGCGGCGAGCAATTCCCGGGCGCGGGCGGCGAACGCGTCGATATCGGCTTCGGTGTAATCGGGCTTGCGGAGGCGGTAATAAACGAAGTCAGCGGTGATGATTTCGGGGACTTCGAGCTTTTCGGATTCGGCTACGCACAGCGAGATATTCCGGCTTTGTAATTCTGCGTATATCGCGTCGGACAGCCAGGATTCGTGGCGGAATTCGAAGGCATAACGGAGGTGAAGCGCATCGCCGGAGGGCAGCAGGGAGACATACTCGCGGAGCAGGGGGAGATCGCATTTCATTTGCGGCGGCAATTGGAAGAGGATGGGGCCGAGGCGGCGGGCGGTGCGAAGGGGATCTATGGCTTTGAGGAAAATGTCAGTCGCCTGGCCGGCATTTTTGAGGCGCAAGATGTGGGTGATGCGCTGATTGGCTTTTACCGCGAAGACGAAGCCCGCGGGGGTTTGGGTGGCCCAGGATTCCAGAGTGGCTGTGGCGGGCAAGCGGCGGAAAGTGTAATTGATCTCCACGCAGTTGAGGCGCGAGGCATAGTGATTCAGGAATTGTTTGGAGGGGAGCTTGGGTGGGTAGAAGGCCGGCTTCCAGGCCGGGTAGGCGAAACCGGAGGTGCCGGCGTAGAGGGTGGCCATGGCCTACCGCTCTAAACGGGTAATGCGATTGTCCAGTTCGGCGATCTTGGAGATAAGGTCCATCTGGTATGTCGCCATCTGGGAGTGGAGACCGGCGATTTTGGAATCCACTTCAGCTCGGAGTACCGCGATCTCCGATCTCAACGTCTCTCTGAGGTCGCCCATTCTGGAATTGTTGATCAGCAGCGCGGTCATTGTGGCGCCGATGCTGCCGAATAGGGTGACAGCGAAGGCGATCAGGATTCCAATGTATTGCGCTTCTGTCATCGCGGTCTTCGCTTTCAGTTTACAGCAGCGGGTTGCGGCCCGGAGTTTCCGGGCCGCGATCGCAGCAATGCTGTCACTGTACTAACAACTTGCTGCCGCCGGGTTGCTGGAATTGGGTCGGGTTGCTTTGGGCGGTGACACCGATTGCGAGGATATGATCGCCGGCAGTGGTATTGGCGGGCACCTGGAAATTCACCTGGTAGACGCCGATGAGTTCCGGAGATGCGGTAACAGTGACGGGGCCGATGCCGCTGCCATCGAGTCCCACGACTACCTGGCCGGCTTCAGCGGGGACCACATTGACGCCTGCGACAGGCAGTTGGCCGGTTGCGAGCGAGGGTACGGTCGGGCCGACGCCAGTTACGTAGATGGTGATGAATTCCCCGGGCTGGACGGGGTTCTGCGGACTCACAAAGGAGCCATTTGCGCGGACGGCCACGGCGCGGCGCACGCCGTCCGAAGAGACTGACTCAAAAATACCAGGCGCGCCGGGCCGCACCGCCACGCCGGGAACTGTCACGTTGCTACCGTTGATCGTCACTGTGACATTGGCGAAGCTGGGCGTGGCATCGCAGGGCACCTGGAAGGTGATCAACTGCTGGCCGGTGCCGGCGGTGGCGATATTGAGTATCGGTGCGGAACTGGTCCCGGCGGCCGATGGGAAAACGATGCCGATGCCATTGGTTTGTCCGAGCGGCGTGGCGTACATATTGGGCGTGGCCGGAAACGCGGCGGAAGAGAGCGGCGATCCAACCACCAGCGTGCCGACTCCGCAGGGAGAGAGCGCGGTTTGGTTGTTGCTGGTAGTCGACGTGGAGAAGAAGCCGGCGCCGTTCAGGAAGCTGGTGGCGGAGATCGGCGGGGGCGGATTTGTGACGGTGAG
>DATBID010000450.1:0-5628 GCA_036557125.1 Bryobacteraceae bacterium
CGAGAATTTGTTGACCAGCGCTGAGCGCACCGCCACAATAGGGGTGATGGATCGCGAACAGGTGATTGCCATCCTGCGCGAACACGAGGTGGAACTGCGCGCCGCAGGTGTGGTCCGCCTGTCCTTGTTCGGCTCGACTGCACGCGGAGATCAGCGCCCCGACTCCGATATCGACCTGCTGGCCGCCTTCGACGATGCGCGCCGCATATCGCTCCTCGACGTCGCAGGGATCGAGAGGCAGATCTCGCGGATCCTTGGCCGTTCCGTCGAACTAGTTGAAGAAGGCACTCTGAAGTCTCGGGTACGTAAGAACGTCGAAGCCGAGGCGCTTCGTGCCTTCTAAAGATCCCGTCCAGCGTTTTGAAGATATTCTCGAAAACATCGGCCTCACTGAGGAATTCACGAGAGGAATGGACTTGAAGGCTTTCCTCGAGGATCTCAAGACGCGTAATGCTACCGAGCGGTGTATGGAACGGATCAGCGAGGCGGCGAGAAAGCTGGGGCAAGTGGCCGAGGACCTATGTCCTGACGTTCCATGGTCCAATGTGCGAGCGCTGAGAAACTTCTTACGCCACGAATACGACAGAATTGACGCTGCTCGCGTGTGGGTGATGATCGAAGACGACCTGGGTCCGCTCAAGGCCGCCGCGCAACGTGCGCTGGAAGAGCTACGGCGAACGGAACAGTGAGGAGGTATCAGGCTGGGCGTATCATGACCCGATGGGGAGCAGGCCGCCACGAAAGGGGTAAATTTCGGGCACAAAACAAGCAGATAATGGGAGCATCGATTCAACGGAGTTCCGGACAGCCTCCCGGCCCGACGCGGTTCGCGACAACGGGGCACGAAGAGCACCGGCGACAAAAGGCCGCCAGCGCTACGAGGGGGCCGGATCTCCGCTGACTAATCGGCAAAGACCCAGCGGAGGAGCTCCGGAATTTTCGGGGTTTTGCCTTGGGAAAGGATGCCGATGCGGAAGATGCGGCTGGCGGCCCAGATGACGGCGAGGGCGCAGGCGACCACGCCAGCCAGTCCCAGCCAAGGCTCCCACCAGGGGACGCCGCCGGGCAGGGCCTGGCGGAGCAGCATGAGCACCGGAGTGAACGGAGGGATGAACGACAGAATGGTTGCCATTGGTCCATTAGGCTGCTGCAGGATGGGAGCCATAAAGAAGACCGGAATGATCACCGGCAGAATCAGGAGGAAAGCCAGATGCTGCGCGTCTTGCGGCGTGGCGCAGGCTGATCCGAGGGCAACACTCCAGGCCGCCAGCATCGCGACATCGGCGATGAGGTAGGCGAAGAACCAGGGCAGCAGTTCGAGGGGAGCGAGCTGGAACATGGCCATTCCATAAAGCACCATCAGGCCGCCGGCGATGTAGAAAGCGGAACTGGTGAGCGAGGCTCCCAGAGAGGCGAGGACTTTACCGGTCATCAGCTCGAAGGGCGAGGCCGAGCATAACAGCATCTCGAACACGCGCTGCATTTTGTCTTCGGCGACGGCGCCGAGGTTGGGCGCGGAACCGACCATCACTACAATCATCAGCAGCAGGGCCAGGAAATACGCAACGAGACCGGCCGGCATGGCGTTGCGTTTTTCGCCTGGGATGATTTTGCCGGTGGCGGGGTCCTGCTTCACGAGGTTCATGGAGACTACAGGCACACCGCGCAGAGCTTCGGAAATGCGGGCGCTATCGATACCCAGTTGCACGAGACGCACGCGGCGCAGGCCGGCGTTGACGGTGTCACGCACCCAGACGGCGGATTGATCGAATCCGGAGGAGTTGGTGTAATAACGGGCGCCATCGGTATCGATAACGAGGAGCATCGACAGACGGCCGGCGCGAATTTCGTTGGAGAGGGATAAGAGCTGCGCGGTTTCGTCGGGTTCGGGCTTGATTTCCTCGAATGTAAAACGGGGGATGGGCGCTGCCACGGGACCGGCGTTGGGCTGATTGGATTGCTTCGCGGCTTCGATGATCGGGGCTGCCGCGACGCCCGTGTGATCGATAATCGCGGCACGCTGGGCCGCGCGGCCATTTTGGCGGGCCGCCAGCGCGGCGAAACCGAAACCGCCTCCCATGAGGAGGGGGAGCACTATCAGGCCGATGAGATAGCCGCGGCTGAGGACAGTCTGCAGATAGTCGCGGCGGGCGATGAGGAGAATTTTATGCGGCATAGGACCGCTCCCTGACGGTCGCGGCTCGGAAGTTGCGTGTTGCGGCTTTGGAGTTGGGGGGCATGGCATGGAAGCATTCAGGCAACGGCCACCTCCTCTTGCTGTGGGCCGGCGATGCGGACGAAGATATCGTGCAGCGAAGGCTTTACGACGGCGAAGGAAAGGATGCGGGCGCGGGCCGCAAGCGATTCGAGAACCATCTGGGGATCGCACTCGGGCGTCATGCGCAGCTCTTTGACTTTGCCCAGATCTTTAATGCGTTCGATGCCGGGGAGGGCGCCCAAGGCGGCCGATCCGGTTTCGAGCTCCACGCGAATGGTGTCGCTTGCGTAGCTGGCCTGAATGGATGACAGAGTGCCATCCAGAACCTTTTTGCCGCGAAAGATCATGAGAATCGAATCGCACATGGTTTCGGCGACAGCCATATCGTGAGTGCTAAGAATAATGGTGGAGCCGCGGCGGCGGATTTCAAGAATTGCCTCGCGGATGGAATCAGCACTGACGGGATCGAGACCGGTGAAAGGCTCATCGAGAATCAGCAGCTTCGGTTCGGGCACGACGCAGGCGATGAACTGGACTTTTTGGCTCATGCCCTTGCTGAACGTTTCGAGTTTTTGTTCGGCGAAAGGGGCGAGATCGAGGCGGGCGAGCCAGGAATCGATTTCGGAGGTAACGTTGCGGCCGCCGCGCAGCTTAGCGTGAAATTCGAGGAGAGACCTCACGCGCATCTTCCGATAGAGACCGCGCTCTTCCGGCAGGTAGCCGATGACGGAGGAGCGGGCGGCAGAGCGCGGCTGGCCGAAGACTCGAATCGTTCCGGAATCGGGATGCAGGATGCCCGCGATCATCCGCATGGTGGTGGTCTTGCCCGAGCCGTTCGGGCCGATAAAGCCGTGAACGGACCCTTCCTCGACGGCGAGCGAAAGGCGATTGACCGCGATCACATCGCGAAAGGTTTTCGTGACGTCGGTGATCTCAACGGCGGGCATTTTGGGAATCATAACAGAACGGGCCGGCCTTCGATGTAAACGGCCCGCGCGGTCTCGCGGCCCGCGAAGTAGGGAAGCTCGCGATAATCTTCGCAATCGTGAATGACGAAATCGGCGCGCTTGCCGGGTTCGAGCGAGCCGATCTCAGCGCCGAGGCGCAGGCTATAGGCCGGGTTGATGGTAGTGGTGGTAATGGCTTCGGCGGGCGTGAGGCGCATTTGCGCGCAGGCGAGCGAGAGCACGAAGGGCATGGAGCAAGTGGGGGAGGAGCCTGGGTTGAAGTCCGAGGCGAGGACGATGGCAAGGCCTAGTTCGACCATGCGGCGGGCGGCGGGATAGCGTGAGGAACCGAGATGAAAGACCGAATGGGGCAGCAGCACCGGCTGGACGGCGGCCTCGGCGAGCGCGCTTAGGCCAGCTTCGGAGGTGTATTCGAGATGATCGGCGGTGGCGACGTGCATTTCGGCGGCGAGTTGGGCCGCACCATCGTCGCGGAATTGATCGGCATGCACGCGCAAGCCGAAGCCAAGCCTGCGGGCAGCGGTGAGGATGGCGCGCGCCTGATCGAGCGGGAAGAGGGAAGGCTCGCAGAAGACATCGCAGAATTCGGCCAGGCGCTCGCCGCGGATGACGGGCAGCATGTCTATGACGAGGGCCACGTAGCGTCCCGGTTGCCCGCTGTATTCCTCGGGAATTTCGTGTGCGCCGAGAAAGGTGGGGACATAGCGCGCGCTGTCCTCTTCATCAAGGCGTCGGACCACGCGGAGAATTTTGAGCTCGGCTTCGAGCGAGAGCCCGTAGCCGGATTTGGCTTCGATGGTGGTAGTGCCGCCACGGAGAAACCACGTGCGGTAGCGGCGGGCGGCACGGAGGAGGTCGTCTTCGGAAGCTTCGCGCGTGCGGCGGACGGTGGAACGGATGCCGCCACCGCGAGCAGCAATCTCCTGATAAGTTGCGCCCGCGATGCGCTCTTCGAACTCATCGGCGCGATTGCCCGCGAAGACAGCGTGGGTATGAGCATCAACGAACCCTGGGAGGACGATGCGCCCGCCGGCGTCCACTTCTTGCACTGTCGGCGGCGCGGCCGTTTCGATCTGCTCACGCGGGCCTACTGCTTGGATGCGCCCATCGCGAACGAGCATGGCGCCATCGGGGATGATGGCAAGGTCGCGCAACTCGGGGCCGATTCGGGGCCGGCGAGGACCGGCGAGGGTGACCAGTTGCCGGCAATTGCGGACGAGCAACTCAGGCTCCACGTTCGAAACGTTCTACCACGCCGGCGGCGAATTCTAGCAGGCAAGCGGCGGCGGTGAGGACGGTGGCATCGGCGATATCGCGGATGGGATCGATTTCAACGAGGTCCAGGGCGCACACCTTGGTGTGGGCGCCGCACACGCGGGCGGCGTGGCGGATATGGTGAGGAGCGAGGCCTCCGGGGCGGGAACCGGGAGTGGCGGGAGCGTAGGCGCGGTCGAGCACGTCGAGATCGAGATTGACGTAGATGCAATCGACGTGCTGCTCGAGATGGAACAAGGCGTCTTCGATCACATAACCGATACCGCGCTGGAGCGCAGTATTGACAGGGATTACGCGGATGCCGTGGGCGTGGGCAAGCTTCGCATAGGCTGCGGAATTGGCGAAGGACTGGACTCCGATTTGCACGATCTGGCGGCCAGGAAGGCCGTCACGGAGGAGAGCGCGGACGGGATTGCCGTTGGTGAGGCCATGGTCGAGATCGCGGAGGTCGAGGTGGGCATCGAGGGTGAGGAGGCCGCAGCGACCGAGGTCGCCGAGGCCGTGAACCCCGGGCAGAGTGATGCTGTTGTCGCCGCCGAGCAGGACGAGCGCCTCGGCATTCCGGAGGGCAGAGGCGACGGCGTCGCAGACGGGTTCAAAGGCCTCTTCGGGCGAGCAGGCGGAGACGTCCAGATCGCCGTGATCGTGACAACGGAGAGCGCGCACATCGCGGCGGGACTCGAGGTGATAGGTGCTGAAGCGCTGGAGCGCCTTGCGTATGGCGGCTGGAGCCAGATCGCAGCGGCCTGGGGTAATAGAGCCAAGTGAGACGGGAGCGCCGATTACGGCGAGGGTGCGATGGGCAGGCGAAAGCGCCTGACCCACCAACCACTCACTGGCGCGCGGCCAATTGGCGTCCTCGAAAATGCTCATTCGCGCGAGACCGTGGGGCGGCGGATGCCCGCGCGTTTAGCGAAGTCGATGGCTTCGGGATAGCCCGCATCGGCGTGGCGAATGACGCCGAGGCCGGGATCGGTGGTGAGAACGCGCTCCAGCCGGCGCTCGGTTTCCTCGGTGCCATCGGCCACGACGACCATGCCCGCGTGCTGGGAGTAGCCGATGCCCACGCCGCCTCCGTTATGAATGGAAACCCAGGAGGCACCGGCGGCGGTGTTGAGCAGAGCGTTCAAAAGAGGCCAATCGGCGATGGCATCGGAACCATCGCGC
>DATBID010000451.1:0-4473 GCA_036557125.1 Bryobacteraceae bacterium
CATCCTCTACGAGAACACAGTAGGTCATCAGTTGGAGAACGTGCGCTTCGTAGGGGCCGGTCCGGGGGCAGTGCGTCGATTTTAGCTCGACCGGCACCAGGCCGCCGTGTGTTTTGATCAGATAATCAGGCCGGCCTGCCAGTCTGTATCTATGAGAAACGAGGGGGCGATTTAGATGGTGCCGCCCGGCGTCATCGTAAACGAGCGTACCGTCCGGTAGACCGGTGTTCCCTCTCCGGCTGAAGAACAGCCATCCGACAAACGCGACAGCAGCCAGTAAGAAGAGAACAGTCACGAGGCCACTATCCGATAAAGCAGCATCAAGAGGATCAGGAGCAGCACTATACCAAAAGCCCGGGCAAGCTTCTGCGACTGTGCGGCCGTGGCTACGCGCTCCGCATGGGCCTCATGCCAAGCCAACCCGGCTTCTCGTTCTGACTCAGCTTCTGGTGAGGCAACATTGATCTGAGCAAAATGCCACGCTCTCGAACAAAAGGAGTAGCTTGCTAAGTCAGATGCATTGACATACCGTTCCATAGGAGACTTCCGATTCGTTAGGGAACCGCCGCTAAAGTGTAGTCAGCAGTTTCGCCGAGGCGCTCCTTCAGATCCTTGAGCCAAGCTCGCGCATTGGTACCATGCGTTACGCGGCCGATGAATCCTAAGTCGCTGGCAACATTGCCACGATTCTTTCGGATATCATCACGGGTCGTCGCTCGATAGCGCTGGACGAACTCATCTATATTGGCGGTCTTGGCGAACACGTACGTCGCGTGGCCCAACTGCGGAATCTCGGCTACCACCCTGCGGCCCATCAGAAAGATATATTCGTTGCGGAAGAGAAAGACCTTGACACTGCGCTTCTTTAATTCTTTGTAGAAGACTGGATCGTAGTCCGGCTTCCAGCACAGTTGAGCAACGTCAAAATCGGAGGGAATGCGAAGCTGGCGGCACAATTCGGCAAGGTCTTGTTCCTCGATCGGCTCATGTTCCAAACGCATACGAATTCGTTCGATGTCGTCGTAATATTCGCCAGACCTCTGGTAAGCGCGTCGAGCAGCGTGCATCATCGCAGCGGCGTCCGAGGGAATGGTGATAGTTAATCGGCTGGGCAGAGCAGTCTGCCAACTGACCAAATGCCATTCTCCTCGACGGCGTCGGTACTTTCCCGATGAAACGAATGACGCCGACACACCAATTTTGGTGCTAACCAGGTGCCGCCATTGATTCCAGGTCGCGTCCCAACCGAGCGGTAACAGGCTCGGGTCTATGTAGACCTCCGCTTTACGTCGGCCGTCACGGTAAACCGCGTACCCGTCATAGTATTCAACGCGGCGGAGCGGAGCACGAAAGGTGCGTTGCGCCTGGTTGGGCAAGTAGGCCAGAATCCGCCGCACGAAGAACGTCTCGCCATCATCCGAGACGTGACCGGAAACCATGCACTGGCCAAAGCCGCCGTAGGGAAACATTGCGGGCGCGTCCGGTTCGAGCAGCAAAGCGTCGTAGCAGGAACGCAGTTCGGGATGCGCTAACAAATTAAAGGCCCGTTCGACGGATTGTAATTCTGACCGAGGGGACGGTTCTTGGGCGGCCAGTTCAAGCCGCCGCACGCGGTAACAAAGGCGCAAGTCGGCGAATGTGGCAGTGGGAACAGCCCGCAACAGCTCATAAAGCGTTGTCCCCCTGTCTTCGCCAGGCTGCCGTGTAAAGAAATAAAAGTAATTGCATACGGCCGAGTTGGGAACGTGTAGGGACCGAATGCCCAGGGACGATTCGAGGACCTCAGCTCGCACAAAACGCTGGTCCCGCCGATCGGTTTTGGGTTGGGTCACATAGCCAATCCGGCAGAGATAGATTTGTTTGGGATTGGGCCCGGCCGCAATGCGGCGTGCCAATAACTCCGATGCCGGCACCGTCAAAGGTGTACCGCAAATCTGATCCCGGACGCGCAAGTGCGCTGCCATGAATCGAGGCACGAGGATCGGTCGGCCATCAGTCAGGCAGCGAACAACCGCGCCTTCCGGGCGTAGGCTGCGAATGTTCAGCCAAGTGTGAGCTGGTCCGCTGCCAGTTTCGGTATCCGACATCCCGAACCTCAGGTGAACCGTCTGGGTTCCGTTTTCGCTATAGTTCCCCGATGAACCCCTCTCAGACATGATCTGCCTGGTTTCCGGAACCTGCGTCAAATTCGCTACAGCATATCCAGGCTGGGATACCTAAAGTCGATCTCGGGAACGTACTCGAATTCATCAACGAGTTCGGCCTCGTCCTCGGTCTCCAACACAGCACCCGAGGCTTCTCCGGCGTCCACTTCTACGGCACGGGCTGTTTGATCCGCTGGCGTTATCTGGAGCACTGCGACCGGATGATCCGAATCGGCACCGCATTGTGGACACACGGGTCGCGAATCCACTTCGTAACCGCAATTGGAGCAATACATTTCTGGCCCTCCTTGGTTTAAGTTTAGGCTAGACGTGAGATTGCTCCAAAAGTGAACACTCTGCTTGACCGCCTTTGGGAAGCTTTACGGGGTTCGAGCGCGGACATTCGGCACTGATTGCAAAAGGGATAAATAGCTCGAAGAACACCTTGAAGCTCTCTCCATTGAAAATAAATCGTTCGCTGTAAGAAATCACACCTTTCGCGTAAACCAAACATCTCCTCGCGGCGGCAACGTTATCTGGTCCAGTGACAAACAACGGCGGCAAGCAACAACAACAACTTTCACCACGGGGTCTTTCAACATGGCACGAAATGCCTCTATCGCCAAACTCGGTTACTACCCGCTGTCAGAAGCCGAGGCAAAACGAATCCGCCAATTCCTTCGTTTTCCAACGATATCGAGCGCGTTAGATCCATGCGCCGGCACCGGTGCGGCATTACGAATCATTTCGGATAGTTCCGGTTGCCGGCGGTACGGCGTGGAATTGGACACCGTACGTGCCGCCACCGCCACGGAGGTCTTGGACGAAGTAATCCAGGGGAGCCTGTTTGAGACGCACTGCCCGGTAGACGCGCATTCGCTTCTCTATTTAAATCCTCCCTACATGGACGAAGTGATGGATGACCATTCGAGAAGAAGTGAGGGAGCCTTTCTCGAACACTGCTACCGATGGCTCCAGCCGGCAGGCGTATTGGTGCTGGTCATACCCGGCAAACGTCTGCCCAGTTGCGAAACCGTGCTCGCAGTTCACTTTCGCGATCTGGCGGTCTACAAGCTGACCGATCCTGAAGCCGCCCGCTTCAGCCAGGTGGTGGTGTTCGCCGTCCGCCGGAGTCGGCGGGAGCGCGAAAAACTACCCGATAGCGAGGTCCGCATGACTCGCCGATGGCTGAGTGATATGGGGCATAGCTATCAGCGGCTTTCTCCGTTAACAACTCCGGAGCACACCTACATCGTTCCGCCCGGTGATCCGAACGTTCGCCTGGTGTATCGAGGACTGCCACTGGACCTAATTGAGGATGCGTTGCCGCTATCACGCGCCTACCGCCAGGCCGGCCGCGCCATCTTCGCTGCGCAGGTTCAGATTGTCGGAAGACCGCTCACCCCATTGCACGAGGGTCATGCTGGAATTTTGAGCTGCAGTGGCATCCTCGACGGCATTTTTGGAAAGGGCACCGATCGTCACGTGGCTTGTTGGCAGGCGCGGAAGGTGGTCGACCACTTTGAAGAAGAAGACGAGAAAGGCGTGATCACCATACGTGATCGGGAACGGTTCACTCAAGCCCTGACGCTGATCTATGCGGATGGGCGCACCAAAGAGCTTTCTGAGGACAACGATGCAGAACGCACATCTGCGAATGGGACGCCTTGAGTATATCAAGGCCCCAACTACCCCCAAATCAGCTTCCACTCACATTGTTCTATGGATGGACCGTGCCATTCTGGAACCGCGGGCCGAGTCGGGATCCTCGGCGGCATGCCATCTGCTTTCCGTTTTTGGCGGCGAACAGGAAATCGCCGCTATCGCCGTGGCCATCACAGAGGAAAGCCGGTTCACGATCGGCGGCCCGGGTTTGGGGAGGACCACGGTCACGCTTCGGGAGCGGGCCGCCATCTTCCGAAGTTCGATCACGCTTCCGGAGCGGAAGCGTCCCATCAAGCATCTGGTTGCGCTTTCCGAGGAATTTTCGCAGACGCAAGCGGGGGCGAACCCCGGCGCCACGCAAACCATCTTGTACGACAGCGAACCTCATTTCCTCTTGTATCGCCTGGGGATCCGATTCGGATTACCAGTCTTACCGGAATGGAGCCCCTGGATGGCTGATGAACTCCGGAAACGCAAGTTAATCCACAAGCTTCCGGCGCTCGGCTGCTCGCCGGTTGTCGTTACGGCTGACAAAAAGACTCTGCTGGGCATCATCGGCGCCGGGCTCGAGCGCCGCTTCCTGCAAATCCCCGATCACGGGATCGCAGAACGTTGGAACATCCGGGAATCCATTTCCGAGTGATTCCTAATTCCAACACCTGTT
>DATBID010000452.1:0-16622 GCA_036557125.1 Bryobacteraceae bacterium
CAGAACCGCGGTCCTTTGCTGCTCCAGATCGGTGAGGGATTGGGGCACAGGCACCTCCTATAACCGAGCGTATCATATACGCTCGGTTATAGGGATCCAAAAAGAAAGTAGCCGAATCGCCACTATCATGTCGCGCACCCGTTCCAGCAGACGGCCTTCCAACCGGACTGCACCTGATGCTATGATCGCGGGCAAGTAAGTTTGTCCAAGGAGGCACTCGGATGCTGCGCCTGACTCTGGTTGGTTTCCTGGCGGGAGTGGCCCTGGCCGCTTCGCAATCGCCCGATTCGGTCACCTTTAACAAAGACGTTCTGCCGATTCTGCAGAAGAATTGTCAGGGCTGCCATCGGCCGGGTGAAGTCGCACCCATGTCACTTCTGAGTTATGCGGAGGCGCGTCCCTGGGCGAAGGCAATCAAGGTCGCGGTACTGGCGCGAAAGATGCCCCCATGGTTCGCGGACTCGCAGCATGGCCATTTTGCGAACGACCGTCGGCTGAGCCAGGCGGAGATCGATACGCTGGTAGCGTGGGCCGATAACGGGGCGCCGGAAGGCAATCCTCACGATGCACCGGCGCCACTCACGTTTACGAGTGGATGGAACATCAATCCGGACATGGTGATTGAGATGCCGAAGGATTTCGTGCTACCGGCAACTGGCACGATCAATTACCAGTTCATCCGCGTGAAAGGCAACTTTACACAGGACCTTTGGGTGACTGCGGCGGAGATGCGTCCGGGCAACCCAGCCGTGGTGCACCACGGCAAAGTGTGGGTGGTGCCGCCGGGATCGAAGTGGATGGCGAATGCGGTCTATGGCGAAGCGTATGAGAACCAGGAGGCCGGGCGCACATCGGAGGGGGACGGCAACGACATTCTGGGCAAGTTTAATCCGGGGTTGGGCGCCCAGCGGTTCGACGTGAATGGCGCGGCGAAGTTTGTTCCGAAGGGGTCGGACCTGGTTTTCGAGTTGCACTATACGGCGATGGGCAAGCCGGCCACAGACCGGTCGAAGCTGGGGCTGGTGCTGGCGAAACGGCCCCCGTCCACGCGGTACATTTTGTTGTCGGGGTCGCCACAGGCTTTAAACCTGGTGATTCCTCCGGGCGACAGCAACGCCGAGGTAGTGGCCGAGGCAACGGCGATGACGGATTTCCAACTGGCCTATATCCAGCCGCACATGCATCTACGCGGGAAGGATTACGAACTGCGGCTGATTTATCCGACGGGCGAGGCGGAGACCGTATTTAGAGGCAAATTCGATTTCGAGTGGCAACTGGGGTACGATCTGACGAAGCCGATCCTGATTCCCAAGGGGACGCGGGTGATTGGGGTGGCTCACTTCGATAACTCCCCGAACAATAAGTTCAATCCCGACCCGACGAAGGAAATCCATTGGGGGCCGCAGAATTGGGACGAAATGCAGGGGGTGTTCCTGGGACTGCTGACGCAGGTGAACGCCGACCCGCATAAATTGTTGAAGTCTTCTGGCGTGAGCTTGTTGCCGCGGGGAAAATCGGGGCCGGCGCTGACGGCGTTGAATCTGCGTTAACGCTGCGGCTTTCTCTTTTGATCCCCTTCGGAAAACCAATGGCAGGCCTCTTTGCAGGCGATCTTGAGCGCCGTCACCGGATCGCGGCGCCGCTGGCTTCTGGCCAGCCGGTCGAGCACCTCCTGCAGCATATCGCGCAGGCCCTCCACCGTGTCCTCCCCGCAACCCTTCCCCTCCGCGGCGCTATCGGCTTCGAGCACCGGTCGGCCCGTCAAGCCACGCTCTTTCATGAAAATCTCCCTTTCTACTCGTATGGTCCATCCTGCTCTATCGGCACACATTTAGTCAATCAAATTTCACTGCATTCAGTGAAATCGATACCAGAAAGGTTTGAATTTCAGCTAGGGGCCTGAAATTCGTTAACATGATCCGAAATCGCCCATATCCGAGCCGCGACCGGCAGGGAGCGGTCACTACGAGAGAGGGCTCATGGATCGCAACAGCCGGCTGAACCGGATACTTCGCCACCTGATCTTGCGATCCTTTCCGAAGCTGCGAAGGCGCAACATCACGATTCGCTGGTGTACAGACGACGAACTGCTGTACTACACGGTTCATGCGGAACAGTACGTAATCGCGGTCAACAGTTGCCTGGAACAAGCAGGCCGGCGCGTGCTCGAGGGCGGAATCGCGCATGAGTTATGCCACATCGATGCCGACCTCAAATTAGGATGGTATCAACGCCGGCTTGCCTGGAATCGCTATTCAGAGTCCTATTGGTACCGCATGCGGGAAGAGCGGGCAACGGAGTGGCGAGTAGTTGAGCTCGGATACGGCCTCCAGCTTCTAAACTTCATCCGCTTCGCGCACCGGCTCGGGTACACGTTTGCTCGGGAGCACGGATTGTTTTATGCCGAAATTCTCCGTGCGGAAGTGCTGCGAACACAAAAAACCGCCCCCACCGGTGAGGTTCCGCAGCGGCGTCGGTCCACCGCAAAGGGCGCGGGCGCGGTCCCAATCTGGGTGTAGCATATGGGCTATCACCATGTTCCTAAAAGGAGACCCAATGTCTCGGACAAGCCAAACCACGTTGATGACGATGGCGACGCTTTGGGCCGCCACGCTGGTGCCAGCGCTTTCAGCCCAAAACAAACCCGTCGCCAATCCCTCTCTGGAAGCTCGCGTTCAACGCCTGGAGGATCTGGAGGAGATTCGCACCGTACTGGTCAACTACGGCCGTTTCCTCGACGCTCGCGATTTCTACTCGTATTCGCACCTGTTCGCTAAGGACGGCGAATGGATCGGAGGTTTAGGAAAGGTGCAAGGTCCCGATGCGATCCAAGCTTTCATGGAAAAGAGCATCGGCACTACCAACACCGCCCACAATTATCACCTCCTGTCGAACTTCGAGATTGATGTTCATGGCGACACAGCCACGGCATGGTCGCGCTGGGCGTTCGTAGTTCCAGGCCCGGACAAGAAACCCGTGATCGCCCAAGGCGGCCATTACGATGACACTTTTGTGCGCGAGAACGGTCACTGGAAATTCAAACGCCGTACCGCCGGGAACGATCTCCCATCCTCGGGACCCGTCCAAACGAAATAGCCAACGCAATCAGTTGAGAGATTAGTGCTGTCAACGCTGCCGGACATCTGTGGTAGACTCGGCAATAATAACTGGAGGTCCTCATGCGTCGCTGGACTCGGCGCGGCCTCGTGCGGATCAGTCGGCATTGGTCCCTACTGGTAAGCTTCGCTGCGGGTATCGCAGCCACGGTCCTGCTCCACTATTGGCTCTGGCCACCACATCAGACAAGTCCTTCGTTCTCCGGTAGTGAAATCAATTTGCAGGTTATCTCGAAGGGCACTCAGCTCTTGGTGCAATGGAATCCGCGGAGTTTGTCCGTTCTCCATGGGTACTCGGGTCTCCTCACGGTGCAGGATGGTGGCAGACAAGTGCGCGTACCGCTGGACCGGCAACAATTGCGAGCAGGAAGTACTTCCTATACGCCGACAAGCGAGTGGGCCGAATTCCGCCTGGAGATTTACCGGGACGGCAATCACTATTCTGGGGAAGCGATGGCACTTGCCACTGGCCTGAAGGCAAAGGAGGTGATCCCGGCGCGTTCTTCTCGCGGTTCGACGATATCCCCGGGAGTAGATCACCCCCAGTTGCGCGAGTTTTCGTATCCCACCCTGTTTGCCGCGACTAATACTAGCGCACCGGCGATTGTGGAAGAGAGCCCACCTGGCATCAAGCTGGCTCAAAACGAAACAAAGGTGATTTTTTCCCCGGATGCTCCAGAAAATCCGGGCCCAAAGGTGGACAACGGACTTCTTCAGGACGTACCCCGGCCTAACTCTGAAGAGCGCCCGCTGCCTCTCGGCGCTGCGTCTTCCGACCGATCGGAACGTCTCGGAGCGCGTCCTTCGGGCGGCTCGATGATTTCTCCGGGAGTAAACAACCCCCAGTTGCGCGGGTTTTCGGGTCCTACTCCGTTGGCCGCGATCAACACTGGCGCACCAGCGATTGTGGAAGAGAGCCCAGCCGGTATCAAACCGGCTCAAAACAGTACAGCGGTGATTTTTCCCCCTGTGGATTCAAAATATCGCAGCCCGGTGGCTGAGGCGCCATTGCCACAAAATAAAGTGGGAAAGTCAACCATCCGAACGTACGGCGGAATCATTTTGGATGCAGCCTGTAACACGCCAACAGAGATTCGCGCCCCGGACGAGCACCAATACTGCGCCGTTTCAGCGGCCACCGCGACGTTCGCAATCCGCTTGGGAGATGGCCAGACGCTTCGATTCGATTCCGTGGGTAATCTCAGAGCGCAAAATGCGAAGGTAAAGAACCAGTGGGTGGCTAAGACGTTGGCAGGCAAGAAAATTCATGCTACGGTTACTGGCATAATTGCGGGGGAAAATTTAGTTGTGCTGTCCGTAGAGTGAGCCACCGCGAGAAACCATAGCAATGAATTGCATTCACCCTCCAGATGTGGCTCACCTGCTGAGCGGCAGTGTGGGCGCAATACTTCTTCTCATGGCCATTCCGGAAATGCTCCCGGCCCAGTGGCCTGCATATCCAACTCCTGCGGTTCCGCCAACAGCGGACGGGAAGCCGGACTGGAATGGGCCGGTCCCCCGGACCGCCGAGGGCAAGCCGGATTTTTCGGGAATCTGGAGATTCGTCGATAGCCCCGATGCGCGGCAGGGGCCGCCGCTCCCCGCGGGCGTACGGACGTCGGGGATAGGAGCGCGGGTTCCCGGCCTGAATCAGTTTTTCGATATCGGCTCCACCCTAAAGGACGGTCTGCCATTCCAACCCTGGGCGGCGGAACTTCGCAAGCGGCGAGCCGATGACAACAACAAAGATAACCCCGATGTTTATTGTTTGCCACTCGGCCTGATGCAACTACACACCCATCCCGAGCCGAGAAAGATCCTCCAGAGTCCCGAATTGGTCATGATCTTATATGAAGCCAACGGCGGTCTCCGGCAGATCTTTACCGATGGCCGGCCACTGCCGCCGAACGGCGTGCAGCCGTGGTGGTACGGCTACTCCACCGGCAGGTGGGAGGGGGACACCCTAGTGGTGGAGACCACCGGATTCCGCAACGATGTCTGGTTGGATGTAGAAGGCAGCCCGCTTACGGAGGCGGGAAAAATGACCGAGCGGTTCCGCCGCGTGAATTTCGGCAACATGGAGATCGAGGTCACTGTGGATGACCCCAAGGCCTATACCAAACCCTGGACCGTCTCCATTCACCACCGCATCATGCTCGACACAGAATTAATTGAGTTCGTGTGTCAAGAGAATGAAAAAGACGTGCAGCACATGAGGGGGAAGTGAGTGCCCTTGGCCCGAACCGATTGTGCGCGGCACAGGGCGAGTATATACTCTTCGAAATAGCTGGAGGATCAGATGGCAGGCACAAATCGATTGCGGTGGGCGGCGGTTGCGGCGCTATCATGCGCGTTGCCCGCCACAGCGCATCACTCGTTTTCCGCGGAGTTTGACTCGGCCAGAACCTTGACCTTGCGGGGAGTTATTTCCAAAGTTGACTGGGTCAATCCGCACATCTTCGTCTATCTGGACGTAAAGGACGACTCCGGAAAGACGATCACCTGGGCGCTGCAATCACTGCCTCCCCTATTCTTCAGAGGCAGCGGTCTGACCAAGGATGTCCTGCTGAGCAACAAGCAGGAGGTGACCGTCACCGCGAACCCTGCCAAGGACGGCTCGCAGGCCTACGGGTTCATGACAAAGCTCAGTTATCCCGACGGGCATGTATTCAGCATGTCTCCGCAAGATGCCGACCCCAATCTGCGAAGGACGCAAAAATAGCGCCGTTCGCGAGATCAGCCACGCGTTAAATCAAACCTAGGGAGGAAATCATGGTCTCCGAGCTCGCGAATCACCGATCGCTCACGCGGGCCGCGCTCGTCGCGGTCGTTCTGGCCTCGCCAATAGGCTCCCGGGCGCAAACGAACTACGCCGCGGAAGCTGCCAAGAATCCCGGCGCAGCCTCCCGGCCGACGCCACGCATGGCGGATGGACACCCTGACCTGAACGGCGTGTGGCACCACTTCTTCGGCATCGGCACGATTCAGAAGGTCGGTGAGAATTTCGTGGTCGGCGGCGCGTTCAGTCCTCAATCGGCCGCGGTGTACAACACTCCGCTGGACGATCCCAAGCCGGACTACAAACCCGAATTCTTGGCCAAGGTAAAATCACTCTATGACAATCAGGTAAAGGAAGATCCGACGTTGCATTGCGTGCCGCCGGGCGTCCCGCGCTTGGGACCTCCGCACCAGATCGTGCACACGCCCACGCAGGCGATCTTTCTCTACGCAGACAACACCGGCAACCAATGGCGTGTGATTCCACTCGATGGACGGCCCCATGGCGCCGATCCCGAAACAGCGGCGACCTACAACGGCGACTCGGTGGGTCATTGGGAAGGCGATACGCTGGTTGTGGATGTGACCCGCCTCACCGATGAAACCTGGCTGGGAGACAATGGCTTATTCCACAGCCGGAAGCTGCACGTCACAGAACGGCTGCGGCGCGTGGGAGATACGATTCAGTATCAGATGACCGCGGAGGACCCCGAGGTTCTTCAGAAGCCGTGGACGCTGTCGCGCACTCTGACCCTTCAACCTGATGCCCTGGAAGAGGCCGCCCCCTGCGTCGACAAGGACGCCGGCCATTACGTCACGCTAGAGCATCACGACAACACCCGATAGACCGACTATCGAGACTGTGCTCTTCGTCGCCACGCGATCAGTCAATAGTAACGTTCTCTCCTAAGGTCTACCCTGGAGAACTCACCAGGACTCGCCGGCAAAATCGGCTTCAGGACTTCGCGCCCCAGCGCCGATAACCTATGAACGCTAGTCCGATGACTATACCAACCGTGCTAACTGGCTCGGGCACCAGGCTGCAATCCGAGCCGCGACCGTCAGGGAGCGCTCAACAGTAAAGCTCTCTCCTAAGGTCTACCCTGGAGAACTCACCAGGACTCGCCGGCAAAATCGGCTTCAGGACTTCGCGCGCCAGCGCCGATAACCTATGAATGCCAGTCCAATGACTATACCGACCGTGCTAACTGGCTCGGGCACCACGTTCCCGTTTAGAGAAAACGCATTGTTGAAGGTCGTGCCGCCAACAATGTCGGCGCCTACGCGCAGCCAATCCGGGTCCAGCCTCGCATCACGTGTCCATGTTTGCAAATCAGGCAGGAATGGCGTAGTCCCGGGTCCGCTGATCGGCCTCGATGCAGACAGCCAATAAAACTGTCCGGTACTAAGCAGGACTTGCGGCACAAAGAAATAGTGATCAGGCGGAAGATCGAAAGGCGTTGCGAACGTGACGTTAAACTGCACCTCCTCGCCAGTGAGAGGTCCGTTCCCGGTTGTCAGATTGTTGGGTTGTGGGTGAATGCCGCCCGGTTGCACGCTGTTGAGAACACTAAAGGAAGGGTCTAAGACCGACGTTGTAAACGACAATTCGCCCGCTGCGGAGTCCCGGCTGTCGAACGCTACATCTGATGGGGAATTTACCCGGGTGGGTACATTCGGTGTTCGCGTGGTATCCGAGTCGGCGGGAAACACCCGATATATTTCAACGACCACGTTGTCCACGGTTGCTCCAGGAACTTCAAGCCCCACAAAAGAGGCCGACGTAATCGCGGTCGGTGCGCCTAACAGGAAATCATCAGCCGTTTCGATTTCGAATCCGCTCGCTGAGTCAGGACGAGTGGCTATGCCGATTGAGTTATTGGGTGTCAGGTTGTTGTAGACCACGTCTCCCAAAACGGGACCAGCGAGCATCACACTCAGTGAAAGCAGTGGAATCGCTACTCCTCTATTTCGCATTCCTATTCCTCCTTATCATCGCTCACAGAATGTAGGCACATCTCTGCGCTGCATTAGCCGGATGATATCACGGCAAATGCAATATCCCAGATAGAAATCCCGAGAGAGATAACTATCTTTTGGATACAACTCAAATGTCGATGACAATCGCGTTAACAAATGTCCGCGATCTGTAAGGAATCTCACGGGAGGCTGGCTTCCTGATCTGCGCTTGACGCGATACCAGCGGTGCCGAACGCCGGGTCAGAGCTGGTCTTCGTAATGTTCCAGCGCTACTCGCACTAACTGACCCCGCGTTCTTACACCCGTCTTTTCAAACAATGTCTGAAGAATGGCTTTTACGTAGCTTTCGGAAATCTGAAGTCGCCCGGCAATCTCCTTGTTGGACAGGCCTTCAAGCACATACCGTAGTACTCTTCTTTGCCGTTCGTTGAACCGGGGCCGCGTCTCGGATCGTTTTATGTGTTGCTCTGCTGTCGCGAGATTCCGGTAACGGCGGTCTAGCCATACACCTCCGCCTTCTATCAGGTAAATGGCTTCCGAGAGGACGCTAAGCGAGCTCTCCTTGATGAAAATACCAGCGACGCCTTGACGCAGAAGTCGCCGTGCCTCCGTATCGCTAACCCAGGCCGTCACGATAAGCACTCGCCCGGCAAACCCCAGTTGCCTGGCCGATGGCAAAAATTGTGACGCCCTCTCCGAGCCGAGATCGTAATCCAGTAAGACAACATTGATCGGCTGCTGCTGCAATATTCTTAGAGCATCGGCAATTGTGGCACAGTACAATACATCGAAGTCTGGTTCGGCACTGAGCGCCCGCGCAACACTCTCACCAAACGCGGCATGATCATCCACCAATAGCGCCGTGACTCTTCCCATCATCAGAAGACTCCCGGCTCACTGGTATTATCTGCGGGCCATAATTGCACCACAAAACAAGTTCCTTTCGGATTCGGTTCATAGTAAAGATCTCCCCCATTCGACCTCAGAACAGCACGCGATATGTAAAGACCCAGGCCGGTAGATGAGGTCCCCGACTTGAACGGCTTGAACAGGGAGTCCGGGTTTGCAACGCCCTGGCCTGTATCTTGAAACCGTACTAGAACCATGTCCTGTTCTACACGAGCCTCCACAGCAAGCGTCTTGTCGTGAGTATCTTGCATCGCGCTACGGCTATTTCGGGCGAGATTGAGAAATACCTGGAGCAAACTGTGTTGGTCGGCTTGGACCAAAGGCAGGTCGTCGGCTATGTTCCATTCGATTGCGCCACCGATGTCCCGAAACAAGGCATCGATCACCACCCTGGTCTCATCGAGGACCATTCCCAAATCCGCGACTGCCCTGGTGTTATGTGCTGCCAAGGCTAAACCCGACACGGCGATCTTCTCCAGACCCTCAATGATAGTTCCGAGTGTCTTAAAACTCTCCTCTTCCGAAATCCCGGAAACCGCTAACAATTGCCTATGGGCCAATCCCGCCGCCGCTGCAAGGTTCCGAATTTCGTGACTGACTGCGCCTACAGCGATGCGGGAAGTTTTGATTATAGCGTCCAAACCGGTGCCTTCCCGGTCGCGCAGGTTTTCGGAGGCGTCCCAGATGAAGACCGCCAGGCAAAAGCCGGAATTGGTAGCGAAAGTCGAAAGCCAGAGGTGGGCAAGAAAGGAGTCGCCATCGGCACGCTGCCCTCTGCTCTCCACGGTCGTCCGGAGGCCTCCAGCAGATCGGGAAAGCTTGAAAAAACGCTTTAGTATTGGCAAGTAAGTTTGAATATTTTCCCCTGTCAAGGGCTGGTCGTCCAGGCGCAAGAGATGCTGCGCCGATTCGTTGATCAGCAGCACGCGGCCCTCGCTGTCGAGCGTCAAGATCGCCAAAGGGCTGGTTTCTATCACTACTCGAAGCTGTTGTTCTGCGTCGAATCGCAGTTTCATTTGTCGTTCCAGCTCGCCGATCTGCCTCACCTCCAACTGCCGTTTCCTGTTCAACTGCGAGACAAAGTAACCTGCGAGAAAGAAGCTGGCCGCCGCCAGTGAGATTCGAAGGGTTGCTCCCGGCGTTGCACGAAGCGGACCAAACCATTCGCGTAGAATGCCACATCCAGCGGCGATCGCCAGAATCAGCCAACTTCCGAGCGTGGGTGAGGCCATGAGAATCGGAATGACATACAAGAAGCCGATCGAAGCCTCTATATATTGCGAGTCCACGTATGCGATGGCCGCCACCAGAGTGGCAGCCACGGAATAAACCAATCGACGGTGGGAGTCAGAAACGGCCAGGTACATCTCCAGAGGATCCATTTTCATACCTCCACGCGGCCTATTTTTTATCCCAGCCGCCGAGTTGAAGCAATATATTTCAATCGTCTTTTAAAGGCCGCTGTTACAGAAACCACATACTGCTAAAGAATTGATAGAGCGATTATCCGAAAGATAGTCTGGACGCCTTCCAATACGTCCACTAATAATAATCTGCGAGGCGCCGGGGGCCTGACGTCGGTCTGCGCTGAGGTGTTTCGGAGGATTTTCCATTCTGTCATGCCCTCGTAGCCGCTATCGGTCCAGCTTGTGCTCACGAGACTATGTCACCTGCTCTAGCACCTTCGTACTCGATCGCGCTACCCACACCGCAGAGGACCGAACGACGTTCCGCGCGCCGCTATCCACTGGGGTTAACAGTGTACTACACGCTGCTGTTTCAAAAGAGTCCCGCGCGCGGATTCGGTAGAACCATAGATGTGAGCAGTAAAGGGATTCTGTTCGAAGCGGAGAACTTCTCACTCGGCTACGGGAAAATTGAGCTTGCACTGAAATGGCCGCTCCTGCTTGATGGTTGTTGTAACCTCCAACTCATCGTAAGAGGACGCATTGTTCGTCTGGACCATAGGAAAGTGGCGGTTTGTTCCGAATTCTATGAGTTTCGGACGGCGAGCCGATCCGCTTTTGAGAGATTGCCTTGCAGTCGCCGTGGCATGTATAGCCCTCCGGAGAGGGGAAGGCTAAATGTGAGTTGTATCACTGGTTAGTGTTTGACGGTTGAAATTGAAGAGGCGTGAAGGGGAATGTGAACCTGATGATACTCGCTGCGAAAACCATGAAGAGATGCCTTGCGGGAAGCCTCCTGCTCGGGTCCATCGCCGGCTTGGGGATGGTTATACCTTTAAAAGCGGACACCGTGTTCTGGGGCGCGACCGCGAGCGGAAATGCGAAGCAATTCGAAATTACCTGCGGTACCTGTCCCAATCCCGTTACGACTCTTTCCAGTCAAAGCGACGGCGGGCTCGGAAGTAAGCTCGCGGCCGTCGAGTTCGCGAATGGCGAACTCGTCAGCTACGACGCGATATCTGCATTCACGGGGCCGAACGCTCTACCCCACCTGGGTGTCCAGGTCAGCGCCGATATAACCACGGTGGCGCCGAACACGTTCTTCTACGCGGCAAGCTCCACCGCCCGAGCTACGCAGGAATACGATTACACCGGCACTTCACCGATGGAATACACGCTGGATTACAAGGTCAACGGACGGATCGGGGGCGGGATCCTGACAGAGCTCGCGGGTGGCTTCACGGTCTTCGGCAGCGGATTCAATCCGACCCACGAGATTAACCCGGTGCTGGGACTTTCTTTCGATCACGTGAATGGCGACGGGACGGAAAGGTCGGTACACTTTGTCGGCGAGGTAACGTTTACAGTGAACCCAGGCGACAACATCTTCGTGCAAACTACGCTGGATGCCTTTGCCGATTCCCGTTCCCAACAATTACCCGCGGTCGCTGATGCCTTCCATACGCTAGACATGAGCTTCACTCAGGGGGATCCCTCTTTATTAATTCCCGCTGCCACAACACCCGTTTCGGCTGTGCCCGAACCCGCAACTACTCTTCTGACCGGCATCGGAATCGCGGCACTCGTCATCGCGGCACGCCGCCGACGGCTGCGACCAGTGCATTCGTAACCGTAATCCGCAATCGCCCGATCCGAGCCGCGACCGTCAGGGAGCGTTCTTGTCGCTGACTAGAGCCTCTTCCCACCCGCCGCGCGTCATCGCATGCGGTCGTATCGGGCATCGCCTTCCGCGGCGCTGAGGATAAAGTGCGTCACCCGGCCGCTCGAATCCAAGTAGAACTGAATCGTTCCAGCGGTCGAATCGAATCTGGTCTCGCTCTGCGGAATCAGCGGAAAATCTTTCATGTACAGTTGTCCCTTCAGCACGCTTACGATTTGCTCCGGACCGAAAAAGTCCCTGGAGGTCACGACTCCGTCGCGAAACTGATATTCGCCCGCGTACTTGGCAAGTAAAGCCGGGCTGGGATGGGTCGCGGCTTTCGCCGTCCCCACCAGATGCTCTGTATCCCGCTCGTCCTCGTTGCACACATACTCCAGCATGTCCGTGTCCGCCGCGTAGTGAACCCCCACGGAGATGGTCAGCGGTTTGGTCAACGTCTCCGGATCGTCGTAGGTGACCTGAACCTGCATGTGTCCGAAGTCGGCGCGGCGGAACTTCTCGATCACGCGCAGACGCTCGGAATGGGGATGCCCCACCATATCAAGCCAGCTTTTGTCGTTGAACCCCGCTGTTTCCACCATCAGCGTGTCCCCTTCCCAATGCCCGACTGAGTAGCCCATCCAGGTTGGGTTCGGATCTTTCGGCAACTCGCGCCCGTCCGTGTAGATCTGCCGGAAGTCGCCGAGTTCGTACAGCAGCGCGATCACGCTGGGCGACTGAACGATTCGGTAATACCGTGTTGATCCCGCAGCGAAAATCGCCTGCGGACCCGCCGGTAAGCAGTGCGTAACGGGATTGTCATGCCTCAAATTTACGGCCCGCTGGAGGAACAGCGCCGCCGCCGCCGGGCGGAAGATCCCTTCGTCCTTCACATCCTGGATCACGTCAAAGCGATACGGGGTCAGCTCGGGTTGCCATAACCCGGACAGATCCGGTTTGCCGTCCGGCATCCGGGGGACGGGTGCGGTCAGGTTCGGTTTCCCATCTGCAGTGCGCGGAATTCCCGGAGTGGGTAGATTCAGCCACTGGGCAAGGGCCGGCACGCTGAGCACTATGGCAAGGATAATGGTGCGCATCGGCTAAATGATAAGCCTACGCGCTCACGGAAACCAGCGGGTCCACGGAAGGGCAGGGGCAGCAGCCGCCTTCACCCTTTGCCGCATTCGTGATAGCATCTCCGCATGGCTGCGGCAGAGTCCGCGCAACTCGGCGGTCTCGGGAGGCAGATTCCGGATGCCTTGCGCGCGCCACGCCACTCCGTCGTGGTCCGCGTCACTCACTGGATCAACACCCTTAGCTTTTTGGGGCTGCTTGTCAGCGGTTTTGCGATTGTGCTTGCCCATCCGCGTTTTTATTGGGGCGAAGCGGGTGGTCTTGGTGCACCCTCGGTCCTCGATTTGCCGCTTCCTTTCATGCGGGGAGGGCCGTCCGGATGGGGTCGTAACCTGCACTTCTTGTCCGCCTGGGTTTGCGTGATCAACGGCTCGGTTTACATACTCTCCGGCATCCTGACGCGGCATTTTCAGAAGAATCTCCTGCTGTCCAAAACCCCACTCGCCTATAATCTCCTCCAGAAGTTCACTTACCTGGTCGTGGTTTTCGTTCTGCTTCCCCTGATGATCTGGACCGGATTCGCCATGTCTCCCGCGATCGTCTCCGTTTTCCCTTTACTGGTGACTAGCCTGGGAGGCCAGGAATCCGCGCGAACCATTCACTTTTTTGCCGCCGGCGGGTTGACTCTCTTTCTACTGGTCCACATCGCAATGGTATATCTGGCCGGTTTCAAGAACCGCGTGCGCGCAATGATCACGGGCCGCGCCGCTGGTGTGGAGCGCACATGAGCAACTCACTTTCCCGCCGCAAACTCATCACCTCTGGATTGGCAGCCGCCGGCGGCACATCCGGCTTGGCGCTGGCTGCCCACTTAGCCGCTCGATACAGCCTGATACCGCCGGATCACGGCGGCGTCTATGGCGTCGGCCAGACTTTGACCTACGCCTCGCAACGGTTATTGCTGTCGCGCCATTCCCTGGCCCGCGAATTCGATTGCAGTCAAATCTCGAAAGTTTGCCCGGTAAATGGTGCGCCTCCCGAGAGCGAAGCCTATCAACGCTTCCAGGCTCGTGGGTTCGCGGACTGGCGCCTTACGATCGATGGTTTGGTTGCCCGGCCCGCTTCTTTTTCGCTCGCCGAGCTCAAGAGTTTTCCTTCGCGCAGCCAGATCACTCATCAGGCTTGCGAAGAAGGTTGGTCGTTTATTGCCGAATGGAGCGGGGTTCTCCTCTCTCGTGTTTTGAGCCTTGTCGGAGTGCTGCCACAGGCAAAGTACGTCTTCTTTTTTTCCATCGCTGAAAAGGGTTTTCCGTTGGGCAAAAAGTGGGGCAGCCTCGATATGTTCGACGCGTGGCATCCGCAAACCTTGCTCGCCTACGGGATGAACGGCCAGGATCTCCCTGTGCCCCATGGCGCTCCAGTTCGCTTGCGGGTGCCACGCCAGCTCGGCTTTAAGAGTTTGAAGTACCTCTCTCGCATCACTGTGACCGAAACCGCGAAAAACATCGGCAAGGGCTGGGGATCTTCATCTCCGGAACACGGGTTTGCGTGGTACGGCGGCATCTGAGTTGGGACTGAAATATCCTTCGATCGCCCGTTACACTAAACCTATGCGCACTTCCTGGCCTGCGATTTGCCTGCTGGCGGGAGCCAACCTTATGACCGGAGCCACCACCACCAACACTCAGGCTGAGTTCGGCAAGCTGCCCGATGGCAGGGTCGCTTATCTCCTCACTCTCACCAATCGCAACCACCTTCAGGCGCGGATCACCAGTTACGGCGGCAGAATCGTCTCCCTCTCGGTGCCGGACCGCAACGGCAAGCTTGCCGACGTGGTGCTCGGCTTCGATTCGCTCGCCGAGTACGTCTCCAACGGCGGCACCTACTTCGGCGCTTTGATCGGCCGTTACGCCAACCGCATCGGCGGCGCCCACTTCACCCTCGATGGCGTCGCCTACCAGCTCGAAAAAAATAATGGGGCGAATTCCCTTCACGGCGGCTCTCATGGCTTCGACAAGAAACTCTGGACCCCGCGCTTGCTGCCCGATGGCGGCTTGGAGCTGACCTATCGCAGCCCGGACGGAGAAGAAGGATACCCCGGCAATCTCACCGCTACCATGGTTTATCACTTGACCGATGCCAACGAGATCCGCATCGATTACCGCGCGGTAACAGACAAAGATACGGTCGTCAATCTCACCAACCACTCCTACTTCAATCTGAAGGGCGCGGGCTCTGGCGATATTCTCGGCCACGTACTCACTCTGCATGCCGGCCGTTTTACCCCTGTTGATGACGGCCTCATTCCCACCGGCGAACTGCGCTCGGTGGCCGGAACCCCCTTCGATTTCCGCACACCCGTGGCAATTGGCGCGCGTATCAACCAGAACGATGAGCAACTAAAGCGCGGCCGCGGTTACGACCACAACTTCGTGCTCGATAAACAAGCGAGTGGCCCTCAGTTGGCTGCACGTGTGGAAGAGCCGGAAAGCGGCCGCGTGCTCGAAGTTTCTACCACCGAGCCCGGCATTCAGTTTTACACCGGCAATTTCCTGGATGGAACCGTTCGCGGCAAAGGCGGCAAAGTCTATCCCATGCGCGGCGCATTTTGTCTCGAGACGCAGCACTTTCCCGATTCGCCGAACAAACCGGCATTCCCTTCCGTGGTGCTCCACCCCGGCGGCCAATTCGCCGAAACCACCGTCTTTCGGTTTGCAGTTGCGAAGTGATGAAGAAAGCAGTTTGCCTGTTGAGCGGCGGCCTGGATTCCGCCACCTGCCTGGCTTACGCGCGCCGCGAAGCGTTCGAATGCTACGCGCTCTCCTTCGATTACGGCCAGCGCCACCGCGTGGAACTGGATGCCGCCGCGAAACTGGCTGCATGCCTCGGCGCTGCCCGGCATATCGTCGCGAAGATTTCGCTCGATGCGTTCGGCGGCTCAGCGCTCACCGATGCGATCGCGGTTCCCAAAGGCCGCTCGCTCGAAGAGATGGGGCGCGGCATTCCCGTGACTTACGTTCCCGCGCGGAACACTATCTTTCTGTCGTTCGCGCTCGCTTGGGCCGAGGTGCTCGAATCGGCCGATATCTTCATCGGCGTGAACGCGCTCGATTATTCCGGGTACCCGGATTGCCGCCCGGAGTTCATCGAGGCCTACGAGCGCCTGGCTAATCTTGCGACTAAGAGCGGCGTGGAAGGCAGCACGCATCTCGAGATCCATACGCCATTAATTCAGCTCACCAAGGCGCAAATCGTTAAGCTCGCCTGTGAGCTCGGCGTGCCCTTCGGTCTCACTCATAGCTGCTACGATCCTCTCCCCGGCGGCGCGCCCTGCGGCCAATGCGATGCCTGCCTGCTGCGGCGCAAAGGTTTCGAAGAGGCGGGCGTTGAAGATCGCTGAGGTATTTTACTCCGTGCAGGGAGAAGGTTCGCTGGTCGGCGTCCCGTCCGTTTTCGTGCGCACCAGCGGCTGTAATCTCCGCTGCGTCTGGTGTGACACGCCCTACGCCTCCTGGAATCCCGAAGGCCAAGAACTCTCACTTGACCAGATCGTTGCTGAAGTGAAAAAGCATGCGGCGAAGCACGTGGTAGTCACGGGCGGCGAGCCGATGATCGCGCCCGAAATCGTCCCCCTCACCAAACGTTTGCGGCAGCTTGGCTTGCACATCACCGTCGAGACCGCGGGGACCGTTTTCAAGC
>DATBID010000453.1:0-3643 GCA_036557125.1 Bryobacteraceae bacterium
CGTGTCGTTGGTGACCGTTGGGCCCACTGTTCCGCTGGCGCCCGCTGAAATCGTCACCGTCGCCGATCCGGACACCGGCGTCCAGCTCGCCTGTGGCGCCGCGCCGTATGGCGCCGGGTAAGCGCCGCCCACGGTGTACATTGCACCGGCTCCGCCATACGGCCCCATGCCATACGGCTGCTCGAATGTAGGCGCCATACACAACGCCGGCAGCATCGTTGGAGCTATCGTCAATTCCTCTGCCGCGGCTCGATGCCTCGTGACATCGCAGGCCCGATGTGAAATTGCGGTAGGCGGCCGGTGCGGGCGGTGCGGGGGGCCCCCGCCGGGTTCACCTGGCGTGTCGTTGGTGACCGTTGGACCCACTGTTCCGCTGGCGCCCGCTGAAATCGTCACCGTCGCCGATCCGGACACCGGCGTCCAGCTCGCCTGTGGCGCCGCGCCGTATGGCGCCGGGTAGGAGCCTGCACTGTACGGCCCCGAATAAGCGCCGCCCACGCTGTACGGCGCCGTGGGCCACAACGGCGGCGTTTGCGGCGTCAGAGTCGGGGCCCCTTGAACCCCTGCCTGCGTGACAGGTGTAAACGGCAGCATGGGTACCATACACGGTGGCGCCATAGTGGGGATCATCGACATTGTGAAATCTCCTTGGAAATTTGTGTCATGCGCATGCGAACAACAGGGCCCAGTCCGGGATGCGCTCATGCACTCTGCGCAACCTGCGGCTCCGCTCCATTCACAACAGCTCCGAACGTGGATCCACCGGCTCAATATGAAACGATGCCGATAGCCTGTCCCTGACCTGGTCAATGCCTTCAGGAGTCGCTTCAATCTGTGCGCGGTCGCGTGTGACCGAAACGATGGAAACTCCGTTCATTGACTCCATCTCACTCCGCAGATCGATGTTGTCCGGCGAGCTCGCTCGCTTTCGAGCCAGGATCCAGGTTGTTGTGCTACTCATACCCGCTAAGTTGGCCATGACTGGCAAATGCCGCGGCCAACCAGCAGCGGGCTAAGATTCAGCGATCTTAGCGTCGCCGCTAGAACGAGTGAAGCGCGCTGCGCGCGTCCCACGCCGCGTTCCAGTTTTCGGTAGTTCTTGTCCTGACTGAGCAATGTAGCCAGTGCTGCGCATACCATCGGCGCAGCCATCGAGGTTCCGCTCGATTCTGCATACGGCGCTGCGACTTCCGCTCGCGCCGGGACGGTGGAAATGATGCCCACGCCCGGAGCGCTGCAGTCCAGCTCGGCGCCACTGTTGCTGAAATTTGCTACAAACAGGCCAACCGGATCAAGTCGCGCCGGATCGCCAGGGATCGCCCGTGAGGCAAGCGTGCCTGCCGGGCTGGCTCCCATATAGCCCAGAGCCCCTACTGCGACCGTCTCCGGATAGGCAGCCGGGTAGTTCACCAGCTGACTGAATCCGTTCCCCGCCGCCGCAACGCAGATAGTCCCTTCGTCCGCCGCAGCACGTATCGCGTCCTGCTCGATAACCGATGGCACATTGCTGCCGAGGCTGAGGTTAATCAGGTGTACATCGTGTTCGGTGGACAGTGTCTCGATCGCGGCGGCGACATCGCCCTGGCTGGCTCCGCGTCCCTTGGAAAATACCCGCATACACGTCACCTCCGCCGCTTGGGCAATCCCGCCAAAGTCATCCGATCCTTGCGTTGGTCGGGCGCCTATGATTCCGCACACATGTGTTCCGTGCTCGTCGACATCGATGTGTGCGTCAGCCGTGCTGTCGAGAGCGCCATTGGTGAACGCGCCGGCGCCCTTCACGTGATCCAGGTAGGGATGCGGACCTACACCGGTATCGACTACTCCGATCCGGATCCCTTCGCCCCTGTGGCTGGAAGGCACGACAGTGCCGATCACCTGATGCCACCAGCCCAGCGGACCGGACTTGGGAAGCGGCTCCACGGGAATGTTGAGTTCCGGAGCAAGCCGCGTGAGCCAGCGTCCCCAGAAGCCGCTCTTCGGCTCCACAATGAGGCCGACAGGCGTCCAGAGGGCTGGATTGTAAAGGAGTTCTGCGTGTCCCTCACTATCCGTGAGAGCTTTGAGATTGGTTCCGGAGTTTCGCCCGCCGGTGCTCGCCAGCACAAGCGTCAGTTCAGCTCCTTCGAGGGATTTCTCAGATCCCTCTACGGTTACGTTAAGTCCCGCGCCAAGGCCCGGAAACAGCGGTTCGGTTCCCTGCAGAGCAACCGTGGTTTCGATATCGCCTGGATAGGACCACGCACGGTCGCGCGGGACCTCTGGTTCGACTAAAGTATCCGGCCCCCATTCTTTATGCATCTTCTGGAGGTCTACCGGATTGGCGTCGACGGAAAGAATGCGCCGCTTCGAAGGCGATCCAGGCTGATAGTCCGAACGAATATCCGTGTTCGCCGCGAGGTGTCCTGCGATTTTCTCCAGGGATTCCCGCGAGGCTTCTTTTTCTGCGCTGCCCGCCAGACGATGGCTTACAAGAAATCTGGACATCCCCGCTCCGTCTGCTATCTCCGACGCGTTCCGGCCGACTTTCGTTTTACTGCGCACGCCAACAATTTCGCATTTCTGCGCGTTGTAACTGCTACAGAGAAGAACAAATAAATTAAGTAATATTCGCGGGAATTATTCCACTTTGCGGCGTTCTAAAGTTGCAATCCTGTCGCAACAACGGCTCCGCCGAATACAACGATGAACAACTCCGCAGCCACTCTGCTCTTTCGCGCCAAGGCAACGGCGCATAAGTCCAGAGTGCTGTGCAGGCAAGCTGCCAACAGCGCGAACGCAGGATTGAAAACAATCAGCAGAGCAAAGCCGGCGTGTGCCAGCGTGGCGCCGGTCCGCTCCACTACGGCCCAGATCACTCCTGCGCCGGAGGCGCCTGCCGCCGCCGCGATCAGTTGCCGGCTTCCTGGATCCTCGGGATTTGCCCGGGCCCTTCGAATGGCGACAAATCCTGCAATTAGATAGTAAAGAACTTCAACAGTGGACCAGCCGACCGCGGACTCTATAGCGATGTCGCGGCCAGCCTTTAACATCAGCAGCAACATGAGCCGCGTGCTTTCCTCCAGTGGGCCGGAGACGGCATTCAGCGCAACGTGAGTGCATGCAGGATTCAGAGCCTTCATCATCAGGCTCACCGGCGCACGAGCAAGAAAAGCAACCATCCACCCGATTCCGCCTGCAGCCGCCGCGAACGCGTTAACCGTAAGGTGCGCAGTGAGGAGATAACCGATCGCGTAAGGCGCAGCAAGGACGCATGGCGTCATCCAGGCGAGCTGTTTCGTCAGCCGTCGGAGCCGTGTCTGTGCAGTCGCCGCGTCCATATCGGATTCATCATAGTGTCACTCCGGGGTGACATTGATGATTCACCGTCAAAAGATAAATCGATCGATATGTCGCGGAATTGGCGGGTCAAATATTGTGAAACCCGTACAAAAGCGCGTGAGTCCACCGGGGCAAGAACGAGATTATCGGTTGTAAATCGTGCGTGGCGCAACTGCTCAACAATGCTTTCAGGAACTGGAGAGAAAGTCGTGACAACCAGCCCTTATCCCCGGGTGGCGCTTGTTTTTCCACCATACGGCCCGCCAAACCTGCCCTCGCTCGGGCTTGCAATTTTGTCTGCCGGGGCTAAGCAGAAGGGATT
>DATBID010000454.1:0-4973 GCA_036557125.1 Bryobacteraceae bacterium
GCGTGATAGGCATTCTGCTGACGTTACTGCATTCCGTGCCGGCGATTCTGCTGGGCCTGGCGCTGTGCTGCAGTGGGACATTTGTGGCGCAATCGGCCTCGACGAGTTATATCGGAACCGTGGCGCACGAGGCACGCGCGGCGGCCGTGGGTCTGTACGTGCTCTTTTATTATGTCGGCGGGAGTTTTGGCGCGGCGGTTCCCGGGGGATTCTGGAATCGGGGTGGTTGGACGGCGTGTGTCGCGCTGATTGCCTCCGTGCAGGTGCTGACGATTCTATTGGCCGCGGCTTTCTGGCGGCCGGCGTCCAGCAAGCATACGGTAATGGCCGTGCCGGGAGTTCGGGGAGAATAGGAATTACGCGCCTTCGGCCGCTTTGGTTGCTTCCGCGCCCTCGCCTTCGAGCAGACAGACGTCATCCAGATTGCGGTACTTTTCTGCGTAATCCAGACCGTAGCCTACGACGAATCCTCCGGGGATGCGGAATCCGACATAGGCGACATCGACCGGCCGCTCGCGCCGCTCCGGCTTATCGATCAGCGTGGCGATGCGGAGCGATTTGGGTTTTCTCTGGCCGAGTAAGTTCACGAGGTAATTCAGGGTGATGCCGCTATCCACGATATCTTCCACGATCACCACGTTCGCGCCTTCGAGCGACGTATCGAGATCCTTGGTGACCCTCACCTCGCCGGAGCTATTCTGGCTTTTTCCGTAAGTGGAGATGCCCATGAATTCGATGGAGACGTTGCGCCGCATGGCGCGCGCGAGGTCGGTGAGGAAAAAGCAGGCGCCTTTGAGGATGCAGACGAAATACAACTCGCCTTCGGGGTAGTCTTGGGAGATTTGCTCGCCCATTTCGCGGATGCGCCGCTGAATTTCGCGCGAAGGGATGAGGACCCGGAGGCGGGGGTCGGTCATTCGGCGGCGCTCGATCGGGAACCGGAAGAGGGAGTGGCGCGGGCGAGGCGCGTACTCTGCGGACCGATGTGGATGTGCGCGCCCGTGGATTTTCCGGGCACAGCCTGACGGAATGCGAAATACGGGATATGCCGTTGTTCGAGGTAGGAACGCAGCCATGCGCCTTCCGGCTGATCGGGCGTGAGGGCCACATCCACGCGGCCGGTATGGTCGAAGCCCAGGGCGCGATGCACGGCTGTTTCCCCATTGGCGCTGATGGGCATCGGCTTGCCGAAGCGGGCCTGGTAGGCGGACTCGAGGCGCGTCAGAATTTCCGGGCCGAAGTAGCCTTCGCCATCGTAATGTTCGGAGACGGCGGGAGAGGGAGTGGGGGCATGCGAGTCCGCGAGCAGCGCTTCCTGGTGGGCCATGGCTGCGCGTTGGCGGGTGAGATCGGCGACCTCGATTGCGAGTGTGTGCTCCTTGCGCACGAAATCCAGATCGGCGGCGAGCGCGGGCAGGCTGGCGGGGATTGCCAAGCCGTCATCCACCAGTTTTTTGGTTTTCTCGTAGGCGCGTTCCCGGCGCTCGAGACGCCGGTTGGCGGCGGCAGCTAAGGCATCGGCCTGATCTTCGGTCAGGTCGTTGTTGCGGAAACCGGCGCTGACGAGGGCATCGTCTTTCGCATCGGCCACGTCTTCCTTGGCTTGGGCCAGTTGCGCGGGCGCGGCCGCTCCCGCCTGCACCAGGACTTCGAGGCGTTTCACTTTTTCGCGGGAGGCGGCAAGTTGCGGGCTATCAGCGCTCCAGAGGCACGGACACACAAGTAACGCAAAGGTAACCAGGGGAGCCGGACGCATCAAATTCCCATTGTAGTACGATGCTGTTAGGGAACCTGTTTGCGAAAGGCAGAACGCGCCGAGGTCGAAGAAATCCAGTCCCCAGCCCCTACGTGGCTCCTGGCCGTGCGGGCGGCCGAATCCAAGAAGGCAAGTGACATCAAGGTCCTGGATCTGAGGGGTGTTACTTCCTTCGCCGACTTTTTTGTGATCTGCACTGGATCGAATTCGCGGCAGGTGCAGGCGATCGCTGATGAAGTAGGTTTACAGATGAAGCAGCAGGCCCGGGAATTGCCGCTCAGCCTGGAAGGATACGAGCAGGCGGAGTGGGTGCTGATGGATTACGGCGACTTGCTGGTACACATCTTTTCACCCAAGGCGCGGGAATACTACGACCTGGAGCGGTTGTGGCGCAGCGCGAAGCCGGTGGAGATTCCGGCGGCGTAGCGGTTAGTCAAAAACTTCTGCGAGCGGGATGCTGATTTTCGGGTTTTCCGTTTCCAGAACCTCGTGGGCCTCGCGCATGCCGTGTTGCGTGTAGATGAAGGCTCGGCAGTTCCAGGGATCGATGACCCAGATGTAGGGCACACCGAAGGCGAGGTAATCGGCAATTTTGTGCTCGATGCGAGAAGCCCGATCTTCGGGAGACAGGATCTCGATGCACAAGAACGGTGGGGTGCTGAAGACAGCTTCGTCCGGCGCTTCGCCTAACACGATACAGATATCGGGCACGCGATAGCTGCGAGACGCCACCCGGAGGCGCATTTCCGGGAACACTTCAATGCCGAGCGCATGCCGCCGGCTATAGAAATAACCCGCAACTCGCATTTGAACTTCGCTGTGACCCTTTTCTCCCATGTTGCGTTCAATCAGCTCCCCATCCACGTAGTCGCAATCCGGTTCGTAATCCGTGGTGAGATACTCTTCCACCGGCACCAGTGTGCGCGTGCTCATGCCCAGATTATGGCATGATGAGCTCCCGGGTGAAAATCTACCTCTACTTCATCGGCCGCCCGAAAGACCCGCACGCCAACGCTCTTGCGGCCGATTTCACCACGCGCGCCGGCCATTATGGGACTACCGAAATGCGCGAAATCCGGCCCGATCGCTTCGACCTCTGGGCGCGCCATCCCACGGCCCGCAAAATCTTCTGCGATCCCTCAGGCAAGGCACTGGATTCGGCTGGATTTTGCGCGCTGATTGCCGCAGCCGAGCGGGAAGCTCGCGATCTCGTCTTTCTGATCGGGGGCCATGACGGGCTGCCGGAAGCCTGGCGCAGCCGCGCGGACCTGCTACTTTCCCTTTCCCCACTGACCATGCCGCACGAGCTGGCGCGCACTGTGCTGGCGGAGCAGATCTACCGCGCCTTTGCAACCTTGCGAGGCCATCCCTACCCGCGCTAACGTTGTGAATTGCATGTCCTGGTTCAAGCGGGATAAACCGGCGGTTCCTCAAACCGAGCAGAGCGAGCGGCACGTAAAAACCGAAGGGCTGTGGTACAAGTGCGAAGGCTGCCGGCGGATCATCTGGAAAAAGGAATTCGATACCGGGTGGAACGTGTGCCCGAAATGCGGCAAGCACGCGCGCTTGGACGCTGTGACACGCCTCAAGCTGCTTTTCGACGACGGCGCTTTCGAGCAGTTCGATCAGGGCCTGACTTCTTCCGACCCGCTGAATTTCGTGGATAGCAAGCCGTACGCCGACCGGCTGAAGAGTATGCAGGAGGCCACGAACCTTTCCGATGCGCTCGTCTCGGCGGCAGGGAAGCTCGAAGGCCGCCCCGTGAACATCTGCTCCATGGAACCGCGCTTTATCGGCGGCAGCATGGGATGCGTGGTCGGGGAGAAGATCACGCGCGCCATCGAGCGCTCGATAGCGCAGCGGACGCCGCTGATTATCGTTTCCGCCTCGGGCGGCGCGCGCATGCAGGAGGGGGCGATCAGTCTGATGCAGATGGCCAAAATATCCGCCGCGTTGATGCGCCTCGATGAAACGCGGCTGCCTTATATCAGCGTGCTCACCGATCCCACCACCGGCGGGGTTACCGCCAGCTATGCCATGCTGGGCGACTTGAATATCGCCGAACCGGACGCGCTGATCGGCTTCGCCGGGCCGCGCGTGATCGAGCAGACCATCCGGCAGAAATTGCCGGAAGGTTTCCAGCGCAGCGAATTCCTGTTGAAACACGGCATGCTGGATGCAGTGGTGCCGCGCATAGAATTGAAATCGTATATCGCGCGGGCGCTCGCGTTTTTTCAGGATTAGAAACCGATTCCGTGAACTACCCCGATTCCGTCCATTTTCTCTACGCTCTCGGCAACGAGATCAAGACCGCCAAATTCGGCCTGGAGCGCATCCGCACCGTGCTTGACGCCTTGGGCGACCCGCAGGACCGCTGCCGGTTCGTGCATGTGGCCGGCACGAACGGGAAAGGCTCCACATGCGCCATGATCGAATCCGGGTTGCGGGCGGCGGGGCACCGCACGGGCCTGTTCATCTCGCCGCATCTCTCGGAGCCGACCGAACGGATTTGTATTAGCGGTAAGCCGGTTTCGGTGGAGAAATTTACGCAGGCTTTCAACCGGGTGCATGAGACGGTGGAGCGGCTGCTGGATGAAGGCGCGATCGACCTGCACACCACTTACTTTGAAACCGTTACCGCGATGGCATTTCTGATTTTCGCTGAAGAGGAGACTTCCATGGTGGCGCTGGAAGTAGGGCTGGGCGGGCGGCTGGATGCGACGAATGTAGTGCGCCCGGAACTTGCGGTGATCACTCCGGTGGATTTCGATCACGAGGCTTTCCTTGGCCGCAGTCTGGAAGCCATCGCCGGCGAAAAAGCCGGTATTTTGAAACCTGGCGTTTCGGCCGTGATGGCGCGGCAGCGGCCGGAAGCGGAACGAGTGATCGAACGGCGGGCGGCCGAGCTGGGCATTGAGCTGGAGCGTGCAGCGGATTGGGGCATCTGCGACCTCGCTGTTTCGCCGCGCGGGAGCGACTTCCGGCTCAACGGCCGCGCAGTGCTGCGCATCCATTGCCCCTTGGCCGGCGAGCATCAAGTGGAGAATGCCGCGACCGCCGCTATCGCGCTGCTTCGAGTGGGGATTCCGGTGGAAGCGATTGAGCAAGGCATCGCCACGGCAGTGTGGCCCGGACGGCTCGAGCGATTGTCCGAGAAGCCGGAAATTCTGATCGATGGGGCGCATAATCCCGCAGGCGCCCGCGCGCTGGCTGCCTA
>DATBID010000455.1:0-6943 GCA_036557125.1 Bryobacteraceae bacterium
TCCAGCGGATACCAGAAGACCACCATATCGCCGCGCTCCACTTGGCCCAAGCCATAGTGATACTCGAACTTGTTGATGAAAATACGTTCCTGGTCGGTAAGGGTGGGCATCATGCTGGTGCCTTCCACCTTCACCGGCTGATAAATAAACACGATCAGAATGACCGCGATCAGGATGGAAAACGCCAAGTCGCGAATCCAGGAAAGCGTACTCCACATCCCCGCGCGCACAGGCTCCCTTGGGGCCTCCACCGCTTCGGACATGGCTTGGGGATTGTTGTTTTCCAGCATCCCTCCGCTAACACAATTATAGACGGGCGGCGTACAGCCGGGTTACGCTCTGCGGCATCAATTGGGCGTTACTGTATCAACTGCGCCAGGAGTTCGAGCGGGACGGCCCCCTGTGCGAGCGCCGCATCGTTGAATTGAGACAATTGGTAACCGGGGCCTTTGGCTTTCTTGTACGCCTCGCGCACGGAGAGCCAGCCGCGCCAGCCCACAAAATAGGTCGGCAACTGGCAGGAGGAAAGCTTGGCGCGCTGCAATTTGCCATTCGCTTCTTCGCTCTCCTGAAACGTCTTCTTCTCCATCAGGTCGAGCGCTTCCTGGTCGGACATGTTTAGCGTCTGAAGTCGAACATCGAGAATGGCATTGGCAATCACGCGCAGCTCTTCTTTGAGGAAGGTCAGGTCCATCTCCGGCGAATGATTCAGGAAGCCTTCGTCGAGCATCATCTGCTCGGCGTATTCCGCCCAGCCTTCCACATACGCGCCGTTGCCGTAGACCGAACGCAACACGCGGCGGCTCTTAGGCTGCACGTCATTTGCGAATTCTCCCTGCACGTAATGCCCGGGAACGGCTTCATGCCAGGTGAGCAGTTTCAGCTTGTAGAAGTTGTATTCGCGCAGCTTCGATTCCATACGCTGCTTGGGCCAATCGGCGGGAATGGGCGTGACCCAGTAAAACGCGCCGAGTTGCGGCTCAAGCGCCGGAGCGGGATTGAATCCGCCCACCGAATAAATACCGCGCATGAACTCAGGCGTGGGGATCACCTGCAGGTTCGCGCGGGAGGGCATCGTCAGCAGGAGTTTTTGCTCGACGAACGCGCGCGCTTCCGCCAGATCCTTGCGCGCGTCTTCCATGTAGGCTTCGGGCGTGGCGTGGCGCTCGGCGATCTTGCCCAGCACTTCGCCGATCACTGCGTTCTCCCGCTCGGTTCCGGATAAGTTCGAGTGATCGCCGTGCGCGCCGAACATGGTGCGATGGAGCGGCAGCGCCAATTCGAGCATGCGGGCCCGCACACGCGCGAGATCGGCCTCTGCATTTGACAGCACCGTGTCCGCCTCCATGCCGCTTTCGAGCGTGTAGCGGAACTTGCGGACGTAGCGATCGCGGCCCAGGCGCCAATCCCAATTGTTGCGGGCGGAAAGACTGGTTTTCAAATAGTCCTGAAAGCGCTTCATCGCTTCGAGAGCCGGGCCGGCCGCCTGGTTATACGCATCGCGTAGATCGGCAGGCACCTCGGCGCGGATAGTCTTGTCCACCAGCCCGATGTTGCCCTCGTTTTCCTCGATGGCGACTTTCGTCCAGATGTCGGGCGAAGCCAGCAGATTGGCTTCGGCCTGATCGAGAAAGAGCGGCGTTTTCTGCAAACGGGCGATGATGTTTCCGAGGCGCGCCGGCTTGGACGCATATTCCAGCACGTAAGGGCTGAAGAGCCCGTTTCCCAGCGTCTCTACGTAGAGCGTGGGGCTGTGCAGCGGCGAGTGGACTTCGTTCAAGTCGAGCAGCGCGAGCGAAATCTGGTCCTGAATCATGGCCAGATCCACCCTGTCTTCCGCGGAAAGCGACTCCGGCTTCAGCGCGGAGAGCCGCTTCCGGAAATCTTCGTAGAACTTGCGCTCTGTGTCGAGGGCCGCTGGAGTGAAATCGTCCAGCAGGTCGTCGAGCTTCCGCCCTTTGTATTCGTGCAGTCCGGAGGCAGTAGCGCCCGTTGGGGAGAACGCCAGCGTGGTATAGACGAACTCGTCGGAAAGCTTGCCGAAATCCGGCGGGTCGTTGCGGCTGCAACCAGACATCACCAGTAGGATAGGCCCCGCGGCCCAGAATCTCCGCATGCTTGCAATTGTACCTAGCCAAAAGCTGACAACTGAAAGCTGCCACCTTTCATTCTGAGATACGATGGCTCCTATGGTCATTGACGCCCACGCGCACGTTTGCGCCTGCCCGGAGCTTTACCAATGGAAAGCGGTACAGGTTTCCGCCCGCGGCGCGCACGGCTACGCGCCCCGCAAGTTTACCGACGAATACGTCCGCGATCACGCCGAAACGAAACGCAATCTGCGCATTATGGATTCGGTCGGCACGGACGTGCAGTTCCTCTCCCCTCGGCCCTTTCAACTGATGCACGCCGAAAAGCCTCTGAAGATGATCGAGGCCTGGGCTATCGCCAATCACGATTACATCGCCCAGCAGGTGCGCGCATTTCCGAACCGTTTTCAGGGCATGTGCGCGCCGCCGCAGGCCGCTGGTGAATCTGTCTCCTTCGGCTTTCCCGAATTGGAGCGCTGCGTCAAACAGCTCGGATTCATCGGCCTGCTGATTGATACCGACCCCGGAGAAGGCGATAACAGCACGCCCACTCTGGCCGATGAATACTGGTATCCGCTGTGGGAGAAAATGATCGAGCTGGATGTGCCCGGCCTGATTCACTCAACGGGCTGCAAACATGGCCGCGAAACCTACAGCCAGCACTTCATCAGTGAAGAAAGCCTGGCCGTGCTCTCGCTCATCAACTCGCGAGTGCTGGTAGATTTTCCGAAGCTGAAAATTATCGTCGCCCACGGAGGCGGATCGATCCCGTATCAACTCGGCCGCTGGCAGGCCGATCACGTGATGAAGGGCGGCGGCACGGTGGAGCAGTTCAATCGCCGGCTGCGCCAGCTCTATTTCGATACCTGCATCCACTCGAAAAAATCACTGGAGCTGCTGCTTTCGGTGGCGGGCGCGGACAACGTGCTGTTCGGAACCGAGAATCCCGGCTCCGGGTCGGCAGCCAATCCGGAAACCGGCAAGAGCTTCGACGATATCAAGCCGTTGATCGATTCTATCGACTTCCTTTCTGAAGGCGATCGCGCCAAAATCTTCGAAGAGAATGCCCGGCGTCTGTTTCCTAGGCTCGCCATCCCGCGCGCCCAGGAAGCCGTGCACGCGTCCCGCTAAAGCTGGAGTAGAATTATGGGGCGCATCCGTTTTGGTCTGGCCACATCGCACGGCCCCATGCTCTCGATCCCACCCGAATATTGGGTGGACCGGGTCTCGGCGGACCGCGAAAATCCGCGGCACTTTTTCAAAGGCAAGACATACACGTTCGACCAAATGGTGGGTCTCCGCCGCAACGAGCAATTGGCCGCGCAAATCACGTCCGAAGTCTCGCAGGCCCGCCACGAGCGCTGCCAAAACGCGATTCGCCGCCTGGCCGAGTTCTTCGACGAGCACCGGCCCGATGTGGCTGTTGTTGTGGGCAACGACCAGATGGAAGTTTTCACGGGCGATCACGTGCCGGCGCTCGCGATCTTCTGGGGCGATTACGTCGAGGGCCATCCGCGCACGCCGGAATTCCTGGCGAAGCTGAATCGCGGGGTGGCGCGCGCCGAAGCCGATCGCACCCCACCGGTTTACACGCAATATCCCTGTCTTCCCGCTCTCGGCAAGCACATGATCGAAAGCGTGATTGCCGAGGGCTTTGACGTGGCCCAACTTCGCCGCCTGCCCGTGGGTGAGATTGGGGTGAATTCGGCGCCTCATGCTTACGGGTTCGTCTACCGCCGAATCATGCGTGATAAGGTAGTGCCGCACGTGCCGGTATTCGTGAACACGTTTTATCCGCCGAACCAGCCGCCGGTCGCGCGCTGCTTCGCTTTCGGCCGCGCACTCGCCCGGGCCATCGCCTCATGGCCGGATGACTGGTCTGTGGCAGTGATCGCCTCGGGCGGCCTCACGCATTTCGTAGTGGACGAGGAACTGGACACCTGCATCCTCGACGGCATCAAGAAAGGTGACGTGGCCGCGCTTTCCCGGATACCGGAATCGATGTTTCAATCCGGCACTTCGGAAATCAAGAACTGGATTGCCGCGGCGGGGACTATGGCGGAGGCTGGTCTCTCCATGAACCTGCTCGATTACGTGCCGTGCTACCGTTCCGAAGCCGGAACTGGAAGCGCCATGGGGTTCGCGCAATGGTGCTGAAAACTCTAACGACTCTCGCGCTCTTTGCGTCCGCGCTGTTTGCCCAGGGCATCCCGCTGCAGAAGATCAATATCAATTACCCCACGCGGACGGGACAGGTGTGGCCGCTCTACATTGCAAAAGAGGGTGGCTATTTTCAGAAATACGGGGTCGATGCCAACCTGATCTTCGGCATTCATCCGGCCGGCATCGCCATGGTGGTGAGCGGCGAAGCCGTCATGACCACCTACACCCTTGAACAATCGATGATCGCCAGTTCCAAAGATGGATCGCTCATCGCGCTCGGCAGCCCATTCAAGAAAAGCCTGTTTTCATTGATGGCGAATAAGAATATCGCCAACATGCGCGCATTGAAGGGTAAGCGGATTGCAGTCAGCCAGATCGGCGACGCGCCTTACAATTACACGATCGGCCTGATCGGGAAGGCCGGCCTGACACCGCGCGATGTAGAATGGATCCCCACCGGCGGCGACGTCTCGACGCGCGCCGCCGCGCTGGTAAGCGGACGCGTGGACGCCACCATGATCACCGCGCCCGTGTATTTTAAGCTCGAACAGGAAGGCTACAAAAACTTCGGCAATATCAGCGATTACGACGATATCTACGCGCCCTCTGTCTACCTGTTCAAGAAGACCACGGCGCAGCAGAATCCCAAGCTGGTGGAAGCGCTGATCAAGGCCTGCGCCGAAGCCATCAAGCGCTTCTATGACGACAAGCCGTTCGCGCTCAAGGCTTATCTGGCTTGGGACAAGCAGGACCCCATGGACCTGGAGCGCACCTACGACCATTACGCCAAGGTCAGCACCTACGAGCGCATCCCGTACGTGCTCACACCCGCCGTGCAGTACATCCTGAACCATCCCGCCGACGAGCGCACTGGCGCCGAGCTACGCGCCTACGACTTCCGCAAAACCATTGACAACAGCGTAGTGGACCGGTTGGTGAAAGAAGGCTTCTTCGAGAAACTCTTCGGACCTTCGGTGAAGGAAGAAGAAGAGCGCAAGGCGAAGCTGGCGTTCCGGTAAAACGAAACCGAACCGGAAGACCGGCGCGGCGCCGCTCAGCCGCCGAGTTTCGCGTGGCGAGCGAAGTATTTTTGGTACATGTTCTGCCTGATGTATCGCCTTTGCAGCAGCGGCACACAGATTCGAAAATAGCCGCGCTCGCCGGCTACTCCCTCTTCCACGATCCTCGCCCTGAGCAATTGGTCCGTTACGAGATACATTTCGGCTGGTGAAATCCCTCTAGCCGTTAGCTCACGTTCCACGACATCGCTTGCTACCCAGCGCTCGTCATCGACCCCGAATTTCGCCATTACATAAAGAGCCGCCTTGCCGATGCGGGGCCCAACTCCAGGCCTCACAGCTTCCTCGACGCTGTAGTCGGAATCGAGCACCTTGAACTGCGCTTCGTAGCCCGGTCCCTCGGCTGCCATTTCCTCAGCGAACTCTTCCACGTAAGCCTTGGTTACGGCCGTGCTCTTACGCTGGCGAAGGCGGTCAACGATCCGTTGCATCATGAATTGAATGAGGTAGGGGTGACCGGCGGTCAGGAAGTACAGGTGTTGAAGACCATCTGGCTCTACCCTGATCTCTTCTTTCAAAGGTTCGGTAATCAGCGCCTTGGCATCGCCTTCCGCGAGATGATATAGCGTGATCGGGGTTGTGAGTTTCAACAACTGCAAATTTTTCCGCGCGTCATACTCGGCCATAAATGGCCGAAGGGCAAATACAAATACCAATCTATCCTGGATTTCGGAAGCTTTCATTAAGGAACTAAACCAGTGCATCAGATCGACATCCACGGGAACCTCATGGGGGTGGCGGCGCATCGCTACCGCCGGATCCCGGCGTAGCAACTCCTCGCTTCGCTCGATAGCAGGGCACAGCTCCGAAAATTCGTCCAGGAATAATACGATCTTGCGTTTGGATGTTATTGTGCGGCTAAATAAGTCCCGGAAAGCCGCGAGCATTTCGAGCTTCGATCCTCGCTCGTAACGACGGCCGACACTTGCCAGATCGTCGTCAATTTCGCGCGCCCTCGTTGGGGCTATTTGTTGGCCGATTTCCCTGATCAGCGCATTCAAAATGTTCTTGTAAGTTGCGTGCTCCGTCCCGTACTTCTGGCAATCCACATGTACGAAGACTACTTTCGATGCGAGATAGGACCTCTCGCGCATGCGTTCTCTCATGGTTTCGGTCACCAGAGAGGTTTTGCCTATGCGCTGAAGGCCATAGATAGCCGCATGGGTTCCGCTTTCTACGGTATCGAGGAGTTGTTGCACCTCGTTATAGCGGCCCTTAAACGTCGAGCCGGTAGCCTCGCTGGCGAAGTTGTAAGGGTTCTTGAAGCGGGCTACCAAGCTCACGGATACCCCCTTCTTAGGCTGCCTTCCCTTAGTTGTTTGCATGGCAGGGATAAGATCAGCAGGTGACGATACCTTCTCGCTCTTGGATCCCCGCCGGATGTAAACGTCGCCCTTCCGAAAGACGGTTTCTTGCCTTTTCGGGTCATCGCGTCGAGGCACGCTCGCATCGTCCTGGGCCGGAACCTTCCGGGTGCGCGACATGAAAGTGGAGATTACGCGGCCCGACGGTCTGCCCAGTAGTCCTCAAAGCGGCCGTTGAGGTGACAACACCTGAGCGTCAAGACTGCATTGGCGCCGCGCACAGTCCAGAACATGCCGGACTGTTTGA
>DATBID010000456.1:0-14984 GCA_036557125.1 Bryobacteraceae bacterium
GGCTTCCGCCTGTACAGTTACAGACTCGGTGGCGTTGCCGACTTGCAGCGCTACGTCTTCGCGCATCGTCTGGCCGGCGGCCAAATGGAAGTTCGTATGGGAATATTTTTTAAATCCCGGCACGGTGACGTCGATGGCGTAGTCGCCAATCGGCAACTGCTGCACCGTGTAGTTTCCGGTATCGGAGCTGGCCGCTTTGAAGACCGCTCCATTTTCCAGGTTGTGGACCTCAACGGTAGCGCCGGCGATGGCGGCTCCCGATGGGTCGGCGATGGTTCCGGTGATTGTGGCCAGGCTGGTTTGGCTAAAGCCGACAGATGCGCACGATAAAAACAGCGATAGCAGCGAGATTTGCCTCATTTAAAGTCCCTCTGGACGGATAAGTTCCCCTCTGGACGAAGCTAACGGCGAGAGGAGTATATCATACAGCAAATATCGGGTATTTCGGAAATATACGAACTAGAGAAGAGCCTGACCGACCTTGGGTGGCCAATCAAAGCTTGAAGACCTGTCGGTTCCTCCCTCGACGCCGGCGGCCAGACCGGCGGTCTCAACCCCCTCTACCAGATCGGCGGCCCCCGTTCCGCCCAACTGGCGCTCAAGCTTCAATTTTGAAGCGTGGAAGAGCGCGCAAGCCCGATATCAGCGAAGCTGAAACCCGTTGGATCCCGGATCGTCAGCAATCCGGAAGCAATCCACATGAGGGTGTCGTCCCCTATGGTGAGATTGGCTCGACACGTTCTCCTGGGAGATGTCTCCGCCACAACCTCGGTGACGCTTCGCCCGAAAAAATGTTCCGAGCATCCGCAACCGCTTAGCCGCCCTCCGCACTGCTGACCCAAAACCCGCAGACTACAATAAAGCCGGAAAGCGGTGCGCGAACGGCTCGTCTGCGCTCCGGACCCGTCAGCCTGACGTTGTCTCTTGCCTCCTCGGGAAGATCTCGCCGGAGAGGCCGCTTCTATCCCAAGAATGACGAAACGAACCCAATTTTGCCGTATCCGGTCCCAGGACCCAAGCTGGATCGAAATTTGCAAAACGCCGTCACGCCCTTTGAATTCAGAAACTTCCCGCCGCCACCAGCCCGCGCTCCGCGCCAAGACCGGCACTCTCCCTGCTTCCCCCGCGCGGTGGCGTTTCCCAAAGTGCAAGCTGGATCGAAATTTGGAAGACGCCGTCACGCCTTTTGGTATCAGAAACTTGCTGCCGCCAATCACCCAGCGGCCCGCACGAAGAACGGCACCCTCCCTCCCCTTGCGTGGCGGCGTTTCCCGAAAATTGCGAGCTGGATCGAAATTCGCAAAACGCCGTCACGCCCTTTGGAATCAGAAACTTCCATTTGGAACCAAGCGATGATACCGCTACAAACCCTGGAGAGCCATCACGCTACCCAATCGGTGCTGAAGCGCGTATTTCCTCGTCCGTCCTGTTCGGTTGGGGAATCCCGCTTGCTCCCCCAAGTCGGACCCATGCCCGCCGCCAAAGCTCCATCGGCTATAGATGGCGATCCTTTTTGGTATCGCGACGCGGTAATTTACGAGGTCCATGTGCGTGCCTTCTCCGATTCCAACGGGGACGGCATCGGCGATTTTCTCGGGCTCACTCAGCGGCTGGACTATCTCCACGATCTCGGGATAACCGCCGTCTGGGTGCTCCCGTTTTGCCCCTCGCCGTGGAAGGACGATGGCTATGATACTTCCGACTACACCAATGTCCACCCGGCGTACGGTTCCCTGCGCGATTTCCATACCTTTCTTAAGGAGGCCCACGCACGCGGCCTGCGCGTCATTACCGAGCTGGTCCTGAATCACACCTCCGACCAGCACCTTTGGTTTCAGCGCTCCCGCCACGCACCACCCGGGTCGCGCTGGCGCAACTACTACGTTTGGAGCGATACGCCGGATCAGTACCCCGACGCGCGCATTATCTTTAAAGATTTCGAGTCCTCTAACTGGTCCTGGGACCCAGTAGCTAAGGCATACTATTGGCACCGCTTCTATGCGCATCAGCCCGATTTGAACTTCGACAACCCAGAGGTGCGGCGAAGCATGATGGCGGCCATGGACTTCTGGCTCGATCTGGGCGTAGACGGCCTTCGCTTAGACGCCGTGCCCTACCTATATGAACGGGAAGGCACCAACTGCGAAAATCTCTCGGAAACGCACGAATTTCTGAAAGAACTGCGCGCGCACATCGATTGCAAATATCGCGGCCGGATGCTGCTGGCGGAGGCCAATCAATGGCCGGAGGATGCCATCGACTATTTCGGCTCCGGCGACGAATGCAACATGGCCTTTCACTTTCCGCTCATGCCGCGCCTGTTCATGGCCATACGCATGGAAGATCGCTACCCGGTGACGGAAATCCTCCAGCAGACTCCGCCGATTCCGGAAAACTGCCAGTGGGCGTTGTTTCTGCGGAACCATGATGAGCTGACACTCGAAATGGTCACCGATGAGGAGCGCGATTACATGAACCGTGTGTATGCGCAGGATCGCCACATGCGCATCAACCTGGGTATCCGCCGTCGTCTGGCGCCGCTCCTCGAAAACGATCGCCGCCGCATCGAGCTGATGAACGCGCTGCTACTCTCTCTCCCCGGCACTCCGGTGATTTATTACGGCGATGAAATCGGTATGGGTGATAACTTCTATCTCGGCGACCGCAACGGAGTGCGCACGCCCATGCAGTGGAGCGCCGACCGCAATGCCGGCTTCTCCCGCGCCAATCCGCAAAAGCTCTACCTGCCGGTGATCATCGACCCGGAGTATCACTACGAAGCGGTCAACGTCGAAACGCAGCAAAACAATCCGCACTCGCTGTTGTGGTGGATGAGGCGTATGCTCGGTTTGCGCAAGCAGTGGAAATCACTGGGCCGAGGCACACTCGAGTTCCTCAGTCCAGCAAACCGGCGCATTTTGGCCTTCACCCGCGAATTCGACGGCGAGCAGCTTTTGATTGTGGCGAACCTTTCCCGGTTCGTGCAAGGAACCCAGATCGATTTATCGAACTTCAAAGGAATGGTGCCGCAGGAACTGTTCGGCCGCACCGAGTTCCCCCCGATTGCGGATCAGCCCTACTTCTTGTCCCTCGGCCCGCACGCGTTTTATTGGTTCGCGCTGCACCCCGTGGAGGAGTCTACGGCAAGCCTCCGCATTCGAAGGGGCGAGCCGCCCACAATCCACATCGAGTCGTGGGACCAGGTGTTCGTGGAACCGGTACGGCAGGCGCTCAGCCGCATGATGCCGGCTTTCTTGCGGGCGCGTGAGTGGTTCGCCGGAAGGGGACGCGTCATTCGCCTGGCGGAAATTAGTGAGATCATCGCCTTTCCCCGATCGCGCTCCTATCTTCTATTGATCCGTGTCGACTACCTTTCAGGCGATCCTGAGGTGTATACCGCGCCCGTCTCGCTGCTCACCGGCGAACCCGACGACCCGAGCTTCGTACTGGCGAAGCTGGAGGCGTCCGATGGCTCATCGGCGTGGCTGTACAGCGCCTTCCGCGATCGGAACTTCTGCGAAGAAATCCTGGGCGCGATGATGCGCCGCCGCCGCCACCCGGGGCTGAACGGATACTTGATCGGCTCCCACACCCGCGCTCTGCGAAAGCTGCTGGCAGGCGACCATTCCAACCTGGAACCTACTGTCGCCCGATCCAACCAGGAAAATACCACTATTTTCTATGGCGACCGCCTGGCTTTGAAAATCTTCCGCAAAATCGAGCCCGGCACGCATCCCGAACTGGAGATCGGCTCTTTGCTCACGCAGGTTGACTTTCCGAACGCCCCGCCGCTGGCGGGATCGCTCGAATACCGGTCGCCCGAAGGTTACCCGGCAACTTTGGCGTTGCTCGATGGTTTCGTGAATGAGACATCCAACGGGTGGACGTTCACGCTCAACCATTTGGGCGTCTTCTTTGAGCACGCGCTGGCGCGGAGCGCCTCCGGCCCACGCGAAGAGGATGATACCGAAGAGACCGCGCAGGAACTCATCGGCGCCTATTTCGAAAGCATGCGGCTGCTCGGCCAGCGCACCGCGGAATTGCATGCGGCGCTGGTTTCCGAGCCGGCGAATCCCGATTTCGCCCCCGAGCGGTTCAGCGATTTTTACCGTGCGGGGCTGTACCATGGCATTCTGAACCGTTGCTACCGCATGACGGACGAGTTGCGCGCCGCCTTGCCTCACCTGCCCGCGGACTCGGCCGCCGAAGCGCGATCCCTCTTGGGAAAGCAGAACGAGCTTCGTGCCGGCCTGCGCTTCCTTCGCGACCAGCGCCTCAACACCATGCGCATCCGCATCCACGGGGATTATCGTCTGGACCAGGTGCTGGACACCGGCCGGGATTTTATGATCATCGATTTCGAGGGCGACCCCCGGCGTCCTTTGAGCGAACGGCGCATCAAGCGCTCACCCTTGGAAGATGTAGCCAGCATGCTCGATTCCTGCTACCATGCCGCCCATGGAGCGCTGTTCGGCGAAGCGCCAGGCGTCATTCCACAGCCGGAAAATCTGGACGCCCTGGAGGCATGGGCCAAATTCTGGTTCCGCTGGGTCGCCCGGACGTTCGTGCGCGTTTACAAGGACACGATGGAACATAGCCCCACCACAGCCACCTTGTTGCCTTCCGATCAAACTCACTTTCGCAAGCTCCTGATGACGTTCCTGCTCGACCAATCGTTCCGCAGCATCTCCCAGGCTTTGGCCGAATCCCCGGAACGAATTCGCATTCCCGCGCACGCCATTCTGGAACTGCTGGAGCAGCAGTCATGAGCCAAACAGCCGAAGACCACATTCCCTCCGCCACCTATCGCCTGCAATTCAGCATAGATTTTCGGTTTGTGGATGGCCGCGAACTGGTCCCCTATCTGAATGATCTGGGCATCACGGGCCTCTACTCCTCGCCCCGCTACAAGGCTCGCCGCGGCAGTTCCCACGGTTATGATATTGCCAACCCGCAGCGCATCAACTCCGAGCTGGGCACTGAGGAGGATTTCGATGAGATGGCCGAAAAGCTGCGCCACTACTCGATGGGCCTGGTGCTCGATACCGTGCCGAACCATATGGCTGCCACGTACGACAACCCGTGGTGGACGGACGTGCTCGAAAACGGTCCTTCCTCCGAATATGCTTCGTACTTCGATATCGACTGGTTTCCAGCCATCGCCAAAGCGCCGAACCTGCAAAACAATCGCGTGCTGCTGCCCATTCTGGGCGATCTCTACGGTCGCGTCCTCTCCAGCGGTGAGCTGTCGCTCAAACTCGAAGACACCGGAATCCACGTCCGTTATTACGAAACCCGCCTCCCTCTCGATCCCAAGAGTTACGCACCGATCCTGCGCTACTGCCTGGACCACGGCGAAGACCTTCCGGAATTCGCCGAGCTGCTGGTGGCAGTGGAACGCCTGCCCGAGCGCGACGACGCCACTTCGGATGCCGTCTGGGAGAGGCGCCACATTAAGGAAGAAATCAAATGCGGCCTTTGGAATGCCTGCCAGAACAACCCGGAAGCGCGCAAGCTCATGGACGAAGCGCTGCTCTACTTCTCCTCCAACGTGGACGAACTGGATGCCCTGCTGTCCGCCCAGGCGTACCGCATTGCATATTGGAAAATCGGTTACGAAGAAATCAACTACCGCCGCTTCTTCGATATCAATGAGCTCGTGGGACTGCGCGTCGAGGTCCCGGAGGTGTTCGACAGCATCTATCGGGACACCCTGGAGCTGATGCGCACCGGCAAAGTAACCGGGTTGCGCATCGATCATATCGATGGATTGTGGGATCCTGGTTGCTTTCTCCGCCGCCTGGAAACAGCGGCGGGCGGACGTCCATATCTCCTGGTCGAGAAGGTACTCGGGCGGGACGAACCGCTTCCCGAAGATTGGCCCGTCAGCGGAACCACCGGCTACGACTTCCTAAACGCGCTCAACGGCATCTTCATCCAGCCCGAGGGTTTGCGCAAGCTGGAAGAAGTCTGGCGTCGGCAAACCGGCAACTACATGCCGTTCGCCGAGGTCTGCTACTCGTCAAACAAGCTCGTAATGCGGACTCTGTTCCTGGGAGACGTGAACGCTTTGGGACATCACCTGGGCCGTCTCGCCGCCCGCCACCGCGAGGCCCGTGACATCCCGCTTACCGAGTTGATGGATGTTCTGGTTGAGGTGAGTGCCTGCTTACCGGTTTATCGAACTTATATCCATTCATTCGACATCTCCGTGCGGGACCGAGGATATATTGAGAGGACAATCGAGCTGGCGCGGCGGCGCACCTCGCAGGAACGTATCAGCGACGCCGCTTTCGAGTTTCTTCGCAGCGTGCTTCTGCTCAATCCCCCCGATTATCTGGATGGAGAGCGCCACGATTGGCTGCAGTTCGTGATGCGCTGGCAGCAGTTCACCGGTCCGGTAATGGCCAAAGGCCTGGAAGACACCGCCTCCTACCGCTACAATTGCCTGCTTTCGCTGAACGAAGTGGGCGGCGACCCGATTCGCGAGCGGCCGCCGTTCACGCTCGAGGAGTTTCACGAGTTCAATCGCTGGCGGCTGGAACAATGGCCCGGCTCCATGAGCGCCACCTCGACGCACGATACCAAGCGCGGCGAAGACGTGCGCGCGCGCCTGAACGTTCTCACCGAGGTGCCCGAGGAGTGGGCTGCCCGGCTGGAGCAATGGAGCGCCGCCAACGCAGATAAAAAGGTCCTGGTGAGCGGAGCGCAGGCGCCTTCCTCGAGCGAAGAGATTCTGATTTACCAGACCCTGTTGGGCGCCTGGCCGGTGAATTCGGACGAGGAGTCCGCTTTTGCCCCTAGAGTTAGGGAGTTTCTTGTGAAGGCGCTGCGTGAGGCCAAAGAAAACAGTAGTTGGCTCGCGCCCCAGGAAGAATACGAGCAGGCGGCGCAGCAGTTCGTCGACCGCCTGCTGGAGGATTATCATTTCCTCGCCGACTTTTCGGGATTTCAAAAACGGATCGCGGGCTTCGGTGTACGCAACAGCTTGAGCCAACTTTTGTTGAAGGTCGCAAGCCCCGGCGTGCCGGATTTTTATCAAGGTTCGGAGTTTTGGCAGTTCAGTCTGGTGGATCCCGATAACCGCCGGCCGGTGGGTTATCAGCGTCGCACCGCCATGCTGGAGGAACTCAAACGTCGCGAAACCCAGGAGCTTCCGGCGCTGATCGCCGATCTTGCCGCTAATTCGGCCACGGACGAGATGAAGCTGTTCGTCACCTACAGACTGCTCAACGCGCGGAGAGCCCGCCAGGACCTGTTCGCGCGGGGTGAATACCTGCCGCTTGAAGTGCGTGGCGCCCACGCCGAGCGGGTCTGTGCATTTGCCCGTGTGCTGTCTGAGGAGGGACTCTGGGCAGTAGCCATTGCCCCACGCTGGCTGGTAGGCCTCGATGATTGGGGCAACACGGAAATCGCGCTACCAGAAAACGCTCCCCATGAATGGGAGAACGCTCTCACCGGTTCCCCTGTCGCAAGCTGGCGCGTCGTCGATCTCCTCCGCGAACTCCCGGTGGCCCTACTGCAGAATTCCTGAGAAGTTCACGGGTCCGGGGCAACTGCCCCTTAATAGGACCCTCATGGCGCTCTTCAAAACTCAAAGCGCCGCCGTATACGGCATCGATGCCCACCTGATCGATGTCGAGGTCGACATGTACTCGTCGGGCTCGGCGCGCGATTCCCGCATGGTCGGCATGCCGGATGTGGCGGTTCGCGAGAGCCGGGAGCGCATCAAATCGGCGTTGCTGAACACGGGTTTCGGCTATCCGAATAAGACCCTGACCATTAACCTCGCTCCCGCCAACGTGCGCAAGGAAGGCGCCGGATTCGATCTTCCGGTGGCTCTGGGAATTCTGGGCGCCATGGGCATGGTAAAAGGGCTCGACCGCCATCTCCTTGTGGGCGAACTTTCGCTGGATGGGACGATCCGGCCCATTCGTGGCGCGCTCTCGGTAGCCGTGTGTGCTCGCGCGGCGCGCATTCCCAATCTGATCCTTCCCGCTGACAATGCGGCCGAAGCCGCCGTGGTAGAGGGAGTGCACGTCTACGGTATGCGCCATCTGGCCGAGGTAGTCGCGCTGCTATCCCGCCCGGACGAGTTCACGCCTGCAGTTCCGAACAGCCAACAACAGGCTGTCGAGTCTTCCGCTGCGCCGGATTTCCGCGACGTCCGCGGGCAAACTACCGCCAAACGGGCGCTGGAGGTGGCTGCAGCAGGCGGGCACAACCTATTGATGATCGGTCCGCCAGGATCGGGCAAGACGATGTTGGCGAAACGCTTTGCAGGCATTTTGCCGAAGCTGACATTTGAGGAGGCGATTGAGACAACCAAGATCCACAGCATCGCCGGAGTCTTGGCGACTGACCGCGGCCTGCTGCAAGAGCCGCCATTCCGGGCGCCTCACCACACCATCTCCGATGCCGGGCTCATCGGTGGTGGAGGCGGCATGCCCCGGCCCGGCGAAATCAGTTTGGCGCACAACGGGGTGCTCTTCCTGGACGAATTTCCGGAATTTCCGAGAGACGTCCTCGAAGCTTTGCGCCAACCCATTGAAGAAGGTAAGGTGACCATCGCGCGGTCAACCATGACGGTCTCATTGCCGGCGAACTTCATGCTGGTTGCAGCCATGAACCCGTGCCAATGCGGTTTCTATGGCGATGCCACCCGCGAGTGTCGCTGCACCCCGCCCATGATTCAGCGCTATCTGGGCAAGATCAGCGGCCCCTTGCTTGATCGTATCGATATTCATGTGGAAGTGCCCGCGGTAGCTTTCAAAGAACTGCGCGAAGGCCCGGCCGCGGAATCTTCGGCGGATATCCGAGCGCGCGTGGAGCGGTCCCGCGCCCGCCAGCAGGAGCGCGGCTTTTACAACTCGCGGATGCCCACCCGCCTCATTCGCAAGCACTGCGCGCTGAACGACGCCGGCGAGCGGACGCTCGAAATGGCCGTGCGCCGCCTGGGTCTATCCGCCCGCGCCCACGACCGTATCCTCAAAGTCGGCCGCACCATCGCCGACCTGGACGGTTCCGACACCGTGAGCGCGAAACATATCGCCGAAGCGGTGCAATATCGCAGCTTGGACCGGAATTACTGGACGTAGTTACCTAAAGACATCCCGAAACCCGGCCGATAAGGACAGTGTGGAAATTGCAATCTTATGGACGCTCTCTGCCGCGATGATCCTGGTGGCCGCCGGTTGGGGGTCCCGCAACAAACGGGCAGGCTATCGGAGATTCCGAAGGGCCTTGCTTGAGGAAGGAATAGCGCTCCTCCCGTTTCGCACCACAACCGGGCGCTGATTGTGCTGCGCTGCCAATTTGACCTCCCTGAGACCATACGCTACGATGTGATTGCGGGGTGGAGCAGTCTGGTAGCTCGTTGGGCTCATAACCCAAAGGTCGGTGGTTCAAATCCACCCCCCGCAACCAATCCCTTCAGCGGGTTACAAGCTACCAAGCGCATTTCCAAGACCATCCTGGACCACATTCGTCGCGAGAATACTCCGTTTTCCCATCGTCAACGTGGCCGTGAACAAACACCGCGCTGGTAACGGCGGCGACTATGAAATTCCCTCGGGGTGCGTCGCGCGGGCCACAGGATCAAGGATCTGCGGAATATTTCCACGGTTTCAGAGCCGCTGCTGCTACTCTAATAAAATGCGCGGATTAATTTTCGTCCTGTTTCCGGCTATGCTCGCGGCACAGGCCACTCAATCCCCTGCAGCACCGTCTATGACCGACGAACAAAAAACAGTCTACTCGCTGGGCCTATCGGTTTATAGATCGCTCAGTCAATTCGATCTATCACCCGCGGAAATCGAGCTGGTAAAGCGTGCGATCTCCGATGCCGCAGCCAACAAACCCGCTGTGGACCTGAACACCTGGGGGCCAAAGATTCAAGAGCTCGCCAGCGATCGGAGATCTCGGGTCGTGGAACGGGAAAAGGCATCTTCCAAGGCTTATCTCGACAAGGCAGCCGCCGAAGCCGGCGCCGCGAAGACTGATTCAGGGTTGATCTATCGTGAGCTGACGCCTGGTACAGGCGCCTCGCCGAAAGCCACGGACACCGTGAAAGTGAACTATCGCGGAACTTTCATCAACGGAACAGAGTTCGACAGCTCGTATAGCCGGAATCAACCTGCAGAGTTTCCTCTCAATGGCGTAATCAAGTGCTGGACGGAAGGCGTTCAGAAGATGAAGGTTGGTGGAAAGTCAAAACTGGTGTGTCCCTCTGACATCGCTTATGGTGATGCCGGCCGCCCCGGCATTCCTGGCGGTGCGGCTCTCGTCTTCGAGATCGAACTGTTATCAATCGGGGGCGGCGCGCAGTAGGTTATTGGCGCGCTGGTCCCTCGAGCGGCGCGGGCGAAGGCGAAACCAGCACTGATCGCCACTCCAGCAGTCTGCATATTCGCAAGCATGTCACAATCCGCGGCGATCGAATCGCCAGACGGAAGGCGCGACGAAGCCCTTGTGTTTAGTCCACTTCAAACGCAAGCAGAACATTGCCTGGTGCGCCCCGCTGCGTGCCCGGGTATCCGGATGTGGCGAAAACCGTACCGCCCACGATCACCGGCCCAGCACAACCGAACGATCCTCCCTTGGCGGGCACGTGATTGACCGTGTCAAAGTCCCGCACGGCGTTGAATGACCAGATCACCTTTGCGTTGGTATCGACAGCGCGCAGAATTCCATCCCATCCTCCGGTGAAGACGACGCCCGGAACCGCGCTGGCTGGGCCTGCCTGTCCGCGCCGGTCAGCGTTGATCGCGGCATTCCAATCCACCTTGCCCGTTTTGATGTCAAGCGCCTTCAATCCACCGCCGGGCTGCTGCAACGGATAGTACACGCGGGCTCCGTCTGCCGCTCCGCCCCACACGACCAGACCAGAGGCCGACGGCGCCTGACCTTCCCATAATTGCGTCCGCCACAAGAGCTTGCCTTGATTGTCGGGATCGAGCGCGATCGCTACACCACCCTTTCCCGCGGCCAATAGGATGTCCTTGCCATTTACAGTTTGCAGAATCGCAGATGAGCCGCCGAAGTCGTAATCCGGCCCTAACTTCTCCGGGCAGTTGGAGTCGGCGCCGTTAGTCGCTCGGCAACGGGCCATGAAAGCATCGTCTTGAAACTCCTGGTGGTGCCACATCATCTTGCCGTCAGCCATGCGAAGAGCCAAGATCGAATCGCTAGTCGACGCCGCGATCCGTCCGAAGCTGTTACCGGTGCCCACGTAGATCAGTCCGCGCTTGGCATCGACAGTGGGCGTATTCCATACCGACGCGCCCGCAGGCCCCCAACGTCGCTTGCCATTCGCGTTTTCCCCAAGTTGGCGCAGGGGCTCTTGAATGCTCTGCGTAAGCCACAGCACCTTGCCTGTGTTGGCGTCTAGGGCGGCGACTGCCCCACGGGATTGGCAGCACTCATAGTTGAGATCTGCCCCCACGAGAGTCTCGGTACCGGACATCGGCACATAAAGCCGTCCGTTATGATAGGCCGCCGTGGCGCTCAAATTGTTCAGTCCGGTCCTGACCTTCGTTTTCCAGAGCAGTTTGCCGTCATGCGCATCGAGCGCATAAGCGGTAGTGGAGCGGGTGACGAAGAAGATTGCGTAACGAGTCCCCGGGTGGCCGGAGACTGATGCGGCGATGGGGGCGAAACGGCCAAACATATCGGCTTGGTACGCCCAATAAACACACCCAGTCTTGGCGTCCAGCGAATACACAACGCCGTTGTCATTCCCCACGAAGACTCTGCCGAATGCCACCGAAGGCTGTGAATACATGCTGGTACCGCCGGGAAGTCCAAAAGACCACTTGAGTTTCAGCTTCGGTACATCGGCCGGTGCAAGACCAGCGGCGGCTTTGGTTTGAAAGCGAGCATTGTCCGCTCCGCCCCAACCCGACCAAACGGGCGAGGCTTCGAGATTGGCGAGTTCGGGATTTACTTGGCAAGGGTTCATTAGTTCCTTCAGAACACCCTCCGATACTCCGGCCGGAGGTAGCGCGAGCTGAGCGTGCATGGAGCATGCAAAAAAGGTAAGCGCGGTGACGACCAACATCAGGCATCTCATTTAAATCTGTCCTCGGAGGGTATTGTAGTGCACCGGACGAGCCGCGATCCGCATAGCAGATTTTCGACTTTCTCGCAGCGATACCGGTTAGTATCGGGCGTCAATTCGGGCAAAGTGTGGCCGCTAACTGCGGAGACTCTCCTCATTGCTGTGCATACGGACTCTAAGTCATGCTGCCGCTAGAGACAGTTCCGAACGGGGTCGAGCCGGCTGCCACCTTGTGGCCGCGCGGGGGCGAAACCACTATGGGAAGGATCATAGCAAGGGCCAGCATTCCGGCGATCAGATAAAACGCCTCTGTGTATCCGCCAGTGGATTCACGTAGCCAGGCGAACAGCAGCGGCCCGAATGCGGCGGGGAATGCCCAAGGCAGGAGCATTAAGCCGAAGATCGGGCCGACATGGCGGGGACCGAAATAGTCGGCCGCGAATGCCGGGGTGATCCCGTATCCACCCCCGTAACACATCACGATGACGAAGGTGGCGACAGCAAGAAGCGTCGGCGAGGCGATGAAGTGGTATGTCGCAAAAAGTACCACCTGTATCAGGTACATGGCGAAGAAGGCGGTCCTTCTAGCTGTGACATCGGAAACCCATGCCCACAAAACACGGCCAAGGCCATTGCCGATGCTGATGACGCCAACCAGAGTGGCGGCCGTCACGGCGCTCATCCGGCCCATCTCTTGGAAGATAGGCGCGGCCTGCGAGACTACTGACAGTCCCGCTGTGGTGTTGATGGACATGAGGGCGCAGAGCGCCCACCACTGCCAGGTGCGCAGGGATTCGCCGAGCGTGAAGTCGCGATCGGATCGCTGAGAAAGTTGGGCCGCAGTTGGTTGCCAACCGGCCGGATGCCAGCCTTCCGGCGGGTTACGCATGAAGATCCCCGAAAGAACCGCGACGGTGCCGTAAGCCACCCCGAGCCATGCGAAGGTTGGCATGAGGCCGACGCTTTGCATGAGCTTGCCGGCGATGGGGGCGGCAATGAGTGCGCCGGCGCCAAAGCCTCCGACGGCGATCCCGGTAATCAGCCCGCGCCGTTCGGGAAACCATTTGACGAGGACGGCTATCGGAACGATATAACCCATGCCTAAGCCCGTGCCTCCGATGACGCCGTAACCGAGATAAAGCAGCCACAGTTTATGTGCGGCGAAGCTCGACAGAAAGACGCCGCCGCCCCAGAGAAGTCCGGCAATGATCGCGACAATTCCAGGGCCTTGGCGATTCAGCCAGAGTCCACCGAGCGCAGCCGTACAGCCCAGGAAAAACCAGCAGATGGTGAAAGTGAGAGATACCTGAGCGATGCTCCATCCGAATTCCTTCACCAGCGGAATGCGAAACACGCTCCATGCATAAGCGGCGCCCAAGGCCATTTGCAGGCAGACGCCAGCGACCGCGATCCACCACCGATTAATTGAGCGCATAAAATCCATTCTCCTGTGCTCGGCTATCGCAGTGCCGGATTTTGGCGAAATCATGGGTTAATCACCTGTTCAGCGGGTTGCGGTAAGCGCGAGCACGGCGAATCCTGTTGCCACATCGCGCATGAACTGCGCCGGCATCGAGCCAGATTCATAACGTGTGTTCATAGATTGCGCATCCCAGAAACCGGATTGGGGATCCTGTTCGGAACGGAGCCAGCCGAGCGCGCGCTGCACGTTCGGGTTTGCCGCGGAAACGCCAGTGGTCTCGAGGACAAAGGCAGCCAATCCGGTCGCATATGAATTGGAACCTGCGGAAGGCGGGGCATTCGGGTGGTGAGACCAGGGGCCGAGCGACTGCAATGTCCAACCGCCGTCGGGTTGCTGAAGGGCGACGAGCTCGGCCAGAATCGCTTTTCGATCCGCATCTCCCAGCACACCTTTAAGACGGGTCGAAGCCCAAACCAGGATTAGACGGTTGTGAAGCGGCTGCGCGCGGCGTTGATCGGAGAGATAGTTTTTCAAAGCATCCAAGCTCTTCTGAATCTGCGGCCGGGACTGGTACCCATCCGGCGCGAGGCCGACCGCCAGCGCGGCCAGCGCTGCGCCATAGAATTGGCCATAGAGTCCGGAGAAGGGATCGCGGCCCGTGCTATTCCAGTTCCAAGCGCCATGGGAGGGCCCGCTCGCGATTTGCAGCGACCAAAGGCTGTTGAAGGCCTGTTCGGTCTCTTTGCTCAAGAAGCCCTTGGGAGCGTCCTGCTGTGCAAGCAGAAGAGCCGTCAGCACGGGTTCGGCGGGCGTGGTTCCGAGAGTGGGGATGCGCTTCTTCGCAGCATCGAGAAGGCCAGTTTCGTAGGCTGACGGCCCAGCTTCCTTGAGGATAGTCCTTAAAGCGGGACGAGCCAGCATGTAAGGCAAGCCAGTATGGCAGGAGACGCACACGCCAACGGCTGTATTTGCACGGGGCCAGGCGAACCAATCTTTCTGCCGCCCGTCGAGATAGTTCGCAGCGAGCTGGGGATTCCATTCGCAAAATGCGGGCATGGTCGCAATCAATGTCCCCAAGACAACACGGGAAAGCATGTGACTGAGTTTACTACCACAGAGCGCGAGGACGGTACGCTGCTAGTTTTCTTAGCCGGAAGTTTCTGTTCTGAGCCGCGACCATCGAGCAGGGGTTAAGCCGCCGCCGCAATCGTGGGCGTTAACAGTAGATCGCGGAATAAAGTCTCTCAGGCCCAACGGCGGGATTGCTGGACCATGTAGTGGCCGTTTCTTCTGTCCAGGCGAGGTGTACAGCTCGAACGGTGTCGGTGGCGCACGGCCCCTTGCGCCCGATCTCGCGGATGGCCTGGCGGAAGATCGCTCGGGTTTTCGCGTCTATGGGGCCTCTTAACCGGAATTTAGGAAGTTGGCCACACCGACTGTGCGACACATCGTCGTGGCGAATCGGGCCACTTTCCAGAAAACCCACATCACATCTACTGAGTG
>DATBID010000457.1:0-12245 GCA_036557125.1 Bryobacteraceae bacterium
TGAAAGCGGTTCCGCCATACCGGGCGCGGAAGTGAAAGCGACCCAGACAGCGACCGGAGCAGCCCGGAATGCGATTAGCGGGGCCGACGGCAGCTACGTGCTCGCCAACCTTCCCGTCGGTCCGTACACTTTGGAAGTGACGAAAGAGGGCTTCAGCAAGTTCGTCCAGACCGGGATCGTGTTGCAGGTGGATGCCAACCCGTCCATCGACGTTCCATTGAAAGTCGGGTCGGTGAACGAACAGGTTCAGGTCCAGGCAGAGGCTGGCCAGGTAGAGACTCATAGCACGGGTGTCGGTAACGTGGTGGACAACCAGCGGGTTGTCGAGATGCCTTTGAACGGCCGGAACCCGCTCGAATTGGTGCTCTTGAACGGGATGGCGACGTTGCCCGGCGTAGGAGCAATCAACAATGTCCGCAACTACCCGACGATTGTGATCTCCGTGGCCGGTGGGCAAGGAGGCAACACCGCGACTTACCTGCTGGATGGCGCGCTGTACGAGGACCCCTATAATAACCTGACTCTCCCTTTGCCGTTCCCTGACGCTTTGCAGGAATTCAAGGTAGAAACCAGTGCTTTGCCGCCGCAATACGGTTATCATTCGGGCGCAGCCGTGAACGCAGTGACCAAGTCCGGAACCAATGAGTTTCATGGCGATCTCTTCGAGTTTGTACGAAATGGCGACTTCAATGCGCGAGACTTCTTCGCGGCACACCGGGATACCTTGAAGCGGAACCAGTTCGGCGGCGTGATTGGCGGCCCTATCAAGAAAGATAAGCTCTTCTTCTTCGCGGGATTGCAACACACCTCCCAGCGGTCCGATCCGAACGCGCTCACGGGGTTTGTTCCCACTGCCCAGATGCTCGCAGGCAACTTTACCGCGGTGGCCTCTCCGTCGTGCGAAAACGGAAAACAGATCACGCTAAACGCAGCGGCCGGGTTCGTCAATAACCAGATACCGGTATCGATGCTGAATCCCGTCGCGCTCGCGATCGACAAAACCATGCCGGTTTCTCCGGATGTTTGCGGAAGAACACTCTACGGATACGACGCGGGCCTTGACGAGAGTTTGGCGGTATCGAGAATCGACTATCAGCAAAGCAATAGAAACACTATCTTCGGCCGTTACTCCGTCGGTGCCCTGGATAATCACTCGACCTTCGACGGAAAGAATCCTCTGTCGATCAATAACTTCGGGGTAAATGACTTGAATTACCAGTTTGCCATCGGAGATACATATCTGATCGGCTCCAATGTGGTCAACTCACTTCGCCTCTCCGCCAGCCGCACCAATGTAGTCAAACTCCCGGATGCGTACCAATCTCTTGCGGATTTTGGAGCGAACTACACGCCGCTCGGCGGACATATCATCGACCTGACTGTCTCCGGACAAGGCGGTGGCTTCGCTATCGGATCGACCGCATCTGTTCCGGGGCAAGCCCACACAGGACCAAATCCGTCGATCGCTGACGATGTGAGCTGGGTTAAGGGATCGCACGAGATTCAATTCGGCGGGAACATTTACAAGCGCATCATGAACTACTGGTCCGGCGTGAATGCGGTTGGGACTGTCAGCTTCAACGGAACCGTAACCGGCCTGGCGTTGGCGGATTTCCTGACTGGCAATGCTGTGTCTTTCAGTCAAGGCACGAATTATGGCATGTATCTGTATCAATATTACGCCTCGCTCTACTTGCAGGATTCCTGGAAAGTGTCGCGGCGGCTATCGCTCAACTATGGCGTACGCTGGGAGCCGTATCTTTCCAATCAAAACAAGTACGGACAGCTCGACCACTTCTCCCCCGCTTTATATGCGGCAAACTTTCATAGCAGCGTGTTCACCTCCGCGCCCGCCGGCATGGCGTTTGCGGGCGACCCCCAATACAACTGCGGACACGGGTATAACTGCAATACCTCGGATAAATTCTTCCCGCGCGTGGGATTGGTTTGGGATCCCACCGGTGAGGGGAATATGTCCATCCGCGCATCGTATGGCATGTTCGGCGATCGGCTGCACCAGTTCTTCCCCAACCAGATGGGCTTCGGCCCTCCATTTGGAAGTAACGTGGGTCTTTCCAACGTCAACCTCACCAATCCCTGGGCCAACTTCCCTGGCGGGAATCCCGTGCCCACGCTGGCTGCGTGCAATCCCATCGGCCATGCCAGCCACACCTGTGCATTCCCCACCGCCGGCCAATATGTGACGTTCAATCTGAGTGACTACCACCCGATGTATGTCAACCAATGGAATTTGAGCGTTCAGAAGCAGGTCGGCAACTGGCTCTTTTCCGTAAATTACCTGGGCAATACTTCCATTCACCTGGGAACTTCCGAACCGCTGAACCCCGCCGTCTTTATGGGATTGGGTCCTTGCACGCTGAACGTGGCCAATAGCGCCGGCCAGGTCGTCCCCACAAACTATTCCACCTGCTCGACTACCGCGAATCAAAACCAGCGCCGCGTGTTTTACTTGCAGAATCCTCTGGCAGGACAATACTACGCGGGAATTGGGCAATATGATCCCGGTGGCACCGGCTCTTACAATGGTGTCTATCTTTCGGCGAATAAACGGCTAAGCCATAACGTCGTACTTACAGCCAATTACACCTTGTCGCACTGCATCAGTGATATCTACGATCAGCAGACCGGGTCGAATGGTGTGTCTCCTTATAACAACCGCAGGCTCGGCCGCTCGAATTGCATAGGCGCTGACCAGCGGCAGCTATTTACGCTGAACGCAGTTGCGCAGACGCCGCGATTTTCCGACCGGGCGCTGCGTATTTTGGCCAGCAATTGGCAGATCGCGCCGATCCTTCAGATCAAATCGGCCCAATTCTTCACCATCGTCCCCGGCACGGATCGCGCCCTCACCACAGCACCGGCCCAGACCGGCGAACTCCTGAATCCGAACGAGGTTTACCCCAGTAATCAGAGAGTGACGAATTGGATCAACACTTCGGCTTTCGCCTTGCCCGCCCTCGGCACCTACGGCAATCTAGGCCAGAACAACATCAAAGGCCCCGGCGTCTTCCAATTCAATATGGCCCTATCGCGCACGTTCGCTATTCGGGAACGAAAGACCCTGCAAATGCGCTTCGAGTCTTTCAATCTGCCCAATCACCTGAATCCCGCGGCGCCCGGTTCGCCGAGCAGCCCGGGGACGAATTCGCTGAGCTCCTCGACTTTCGGACAGATTCAGGGCGATATCAGTGGAAACAACGGCCTGGACGCCGGCGACCCGCGCATTATTCAGCTCGCGATGAAGTTCGTCTTTTGATTGGGCCGCGAGCCCTTTTAGCTCGCCTTCAGCAGCGTCGACCTTCGTGCCGCCCGGCGGGCCTTGAGGCGCTCATTGGCTTTCTTCTGTTTTTCCGCGGATACTACAGCCTGGCACGCATCGCAGCGTTTCCGGATCCGGGAGCGGGTCACGAATTCAGCGCCGCAGCGGCGGCACTGTTTCGTCATGGTCTCCTCCAGCGGGAGAATTCCCGGCTTCTTCGGCAACAGATGAGAATAATGGAAATCGCAATGAGTCATGTCAAAAGCCTCGTGAGTTGTGATATGGAAGGTTCCGGATCAAAAGCCCCGATTTGTGCGTAATGGCGAAACTGCGCCGCCTCATTGTCGGGTATTGCCGCACGCTTAATCCCAGAACCTCACTCCTACCCCCTGCCTAAGTTCAGCCGATGCAGACACGTCCATCGGCCTCCCGAGGGGATTGTTGTGTTTCGTACCAGCTACTTGCACGCCATCGACCGAAAGTCATGCCGCGTTGGGAGAGGCTGGGCGGTAAGGCTCCGCCGCGTTCAGCAGTTCCCAGCGCAAGTGATTGATATAAAAAATCAACAACGTCTCCGGCCAAGTCCCATGGAACTTTTCCAGCAGGCGATTTTCCCATCCTTCGGTGAAATACGGCTTGGCATCCATGTCCTTGGCGAAAAATCCGTTTTCGTGAGGGACGCCCAGAAAATCGAGTATCGCCGTAATCATGTCTAAGTGGGAAACCAAAACCGCCTGCGCCAGATCCTTCGCAAATTCTTCGTCCCGCTCCTCAAGGCGCGCCCAGAACCTGGGTGTGGCTTTCCGCAACGCCTCCGTGTTGACTTTATGCAAATGCGTCCGCAGTTTGAAGCCTTCGTAGATCTGGTACGTTTTGAGCCTGCCGATGGATATACCGCGAATTAAATCGGCAAACCGCTCCTGCCCCAGATCCAGGTAGGCATCCGAAAGCCGCATAAGTAGCAAGGTTACCATGGACCGAGCCTTCTGAAGAGGTTGTGGTCCCATTATCCGGCTACTCTCCGGAACAATTTTTCGAGCTTGGGCATGGCCCCTTCGAGTCTCTGGGGCTTCTCGAGAACCCCGGCGAACAAGTCGCCCTTTTCGGCAAATCGCTGGCGGGCATTACCGAGATGAAACTGCGCCGGTTGTAAGCCATGCCGTACCTCGCTCCATTCCAGCGGCGTTGCAACCGGCGCTCCGCGGTATGCCCGCAGGACGTAGGGAGCGGCGATCGTCTTCGATTTGCCATTCTGCAGGTAATCGAAATAGACGCGGTTCTTCTGGCGCTTGGAGACTGAGCGAGGCGTGGTGAACAGGTCTGGCTTTTGGTCGAATACCAGCCGGGCGATCACTTCCGCGAAGGTGCGGGTTTCCTGGTATGAGTACACCGGCTCGACCGGCACATAGATGTGCAATCCGCGCCCACCTGTGGTTTTCGGGTAGCCGGTCAGGCCGATCTCATCCAGCACGCCTCTAACTAGTAGCGCCGCGTCGACAATTTTCTCAAACGGACACTCCTGTGGATCGAGGTCGATGAGGATGAAGTCGGGGTTGTCCAGGTTGGGCGACCGGCTCATCCAGGGATTGTGATCGATGCACCCCAGGTTCACCAGATAGAGCAGGCCGGCGGGATCGTCTGCGAATACGTAATTGATCTGCCCCTCAGTATGCTCTGAGTCGATCAGCTCCGTGCGGAGCCAGGGAGCGAAGCTTTCCGGCACGTCCTTCTGGAAGAAATAATCTTTGGTAATCCCATTCGGATAGCGCTTCAAAGAGAGGGGCCGGTCCTGCAGATGGGGCAGGATCAGACCTGCAATGGCCGCGTAGTAGTTCAGCACATCGCGCTTGGTGTAACCGTCATCGGGATAAAAAACCTTCTGTAAATTCGTGAATTTGAGAGTGTGGCCGTTAATCGTCCGAACGGCTTCCTTCTCGGAAGGCCCGAACATCTCCCCGCCTCCTGGCTCCTGGCTCCTGACTCCTCGCTCCTGGCTGCTCGCTCCTGACTCCTCTTCTTTCACCTCCCTGGCATCGAGATCATTCCGCAACCCAAGGAACACCGGTGCCCTGAGCCGCCGGTCCTGAGTCCATTCAGTAAATCGCACCTGGCACACAAGCTGCGGCTTTACCCACGTCATGCGTAGATCTGGCTTCGGCCTTTCCGCAAACGGGCATTCTTTGGTGACGAGCGGCTCCAGCCTGCCGTAGAGGTGCGCCAATAATTTTTGATCGAACCCGGTTCCTACATTCCCCACCCAGCGAAGCTTCTTCGGTTCTTTGTCGTAAACTCCTATCATCAGAGCGCCGAAGTAATCGCGCTCCCCCTGCGGTTCGGTGAACCCGCCAATTACAAATTCCTGCTCGTTGACCAGTTTGATTTTCAGCCACTCGCGGCTGCGCTTCGATTCATACCGGCTGGTGGCATGCTTGGCCACGATGCCTTCGAGGCCATGCTCTCTCGCCGCCGCCAGCAGTTCCTCTCCGGCGCCCGGAAACGCTTCCGAGATGCGCAGCACCTCGCCCGGCGTAACGATCTCTTCTAACAAGCGCCGCCGCTCCCTCAAAGGGACGTGGCGCAAGTCATAGCCATCGAGATACAGAAGGTCGAAGGCGAAATACACCACCGGGGTGGAGCGCGCCAGATGCGCGATGGAGTTCGGATCGGCATTCATGATTCGGGGCTGAATCAAGTGAAAGCGCGCGACGCCATTTTTGTCGAGCACAGCGATTTCGCCATCCAGCACCGCCTGAGCGGCCGCGATCCGGTGCGGCATGACCGCTAGTTCCGGATATTGGCGCTCGCAGCGCAGCCCGCTGCGCGCCTGCAGCCGCAAATCCTCGTCGTCAATAAACGCCAGCGCCCGTATACCGTCCCATTTGATCTCAAACAGCCAGTCCGCGCCTCGCGGCAGCCGCTCGGAGATCTCGGCTTTCATTGGCTCGATCCCGGAAGGGATTGCCGCCGCACGCGCTCCGGCTAGCTTGCCCGGCTCGAACGAACTTTTTTTTTAGCGCCTTTCTGAGCCGCTGCTGGCAGTTCGACCGTCAGGGAACGGTTGGCGCGCCGCTTACCTGCGGGTTTGCTGCTCTCCCACACCCGATCCGTGGCTCCGGCAGTCTTGCGCTTGCTGGTCCGCGCCGGCAGATTCTTTGCGATTTCCTCCTGTGTGCGCCCTGAAAGAACACTGTACGCGTACGCCTCCACATCCCAGCCCGGCGAAGCAAACTCGTCGCGCTTTTTGATGAGCAGCCATTCGTTGCCCTTGCCGCGCCCTTTCATGCGCACCAGTGCGAATTCGCCGTTTAGCTTTTCTCCGTGTAGTCGGAATTTCAAATCGCCGCGCGCCAATTGCTCCGCGCCGCCGGCTTCACCCAGGAGGTCGTACGTGCCGCGGTCCCACAGCATCACGCTGCCGGCGCCGTAGTTGCCTTCGGGAATATTGCCCTCGAAGCTGCCGTACTCCACTGGGTGATCCTCCACCATGGCCGCGAGATGCTTCACGGCCGGATCGAGTGCCGGACCTTTCGGTATCGCCCACGATTTCAATACGCCATCCATTTCCAGTCGAAAGTCGTAGTGCAGGCGCGTGGCGTCGTGCCGCTGCACACAGAATGTGTTGGCACCCTGCTTACTTCCTCTCTTTGCGGGAGGAGGTTCCGGCGTCTCGGTGAAGCGGCGCTTGGCGGAGTATTCTTCGAGAGGCATAAATCCTTGAATCTCCTCAGCTTACATGGTATCTTGAAACCGCGGAGTCACACCCCATGGCAGCCAGCGTTTGGAAGGGACATCTCACTTTCGGCTTGGTTTCGTTTCCCGTGCGGCTTTTCAGCGCGGCGCGCAGTGAGACCATCAGCTTCAATCTGCTGCACAAGACAGACCACTCGCGCATTCGCCAGGTCACCTACTGTCAAGCCGAAGAGAAGCCCATCGAGCGCGCGGAGACAGTGAAGGGCTACGAGTACGAAAAGGGCCACTACGTGGTGATCGACGAGGAAGACATCAAGAAGGTCGCCCCCAAAACCGCCAAGGTGATGGAGATTTTGGAATTCGTGAAAGCCGATCAGGTGGACCCCATCTACCTCGAAAGCTCCTATTACATGGCTCCCGAGGAGGGTGGCGAGAAACCGTACGCCCTGCTGTTTGAGGCTTTGCGGCAGTCCGAATACTACGCACTCGCCAAGGTGGCCATGCACAACCGCGAGCACATCATCATCCTGCGGCCCGGCGCCAAGGGCATCCTTACCCACACGATGTTTTACCAGGACGAGATCCGCAATGTGGAAGAGTTCCGCACGGACACCACTCTGGTGCGCGACAAAGAGCTGGAAATGGCCAAGATGCTGATCTCGTCGCTCGAAGCGGATTTCGAGCCGGCCAAGTATCACGATGCTTACCGCGACAATCTGCAAAAGATGATTGAGGCGAAAATCGAAGGCAAGCGGGTGGTGGAGACTCCCGAGCCAAAAGTTGCCCCGGTCATCGATATTATGGAGGCCCTCAAGCGCAGCCTCGCTGAGAAGCGCAAGCCCGCGCAAGCAGCTACGGCGAGCGCAGCCGAAGCCGCCGAAGAGCCGCAGGCCGAAGCGGCTCCGAAAAAACGCCAGCGGCGCACCAGAGCGGTGGGGTAGCAGTTTGCACTACAATGTAGTGCATGGCGCGTCCTGAAAGACGCATTGTTCTAGCAGGTGAAAGTCCTGTCCGGGTAAGCGCCGGAGCGCCCGGTAGCAGACTCCAGCCGGGAGGAGAGATCCGACCGAGCCGAGCGGAGTGTCGAAAGCCCTTGAAAGAGAGGGGAGCAAACCAGCGGGCCGCAACAATCAGTGAACGCAGCAGCCTCGTCAGATTATCAGCCGAAAGGTGTTTGGGAGGGCCGAGCCGATCATGTCGCGGCGAAGGCAACAGACAGCATTGCAGACCGGAGGGAATGCTGGCCCTCTTCAGGGTCTCAGGCGGTGGCACGTTGGAAAAGAGCAAGGCGGAACAGGAGAGATCCTACCTGGCGGCCGAGTCAGGCAAAGACCGTGGGTATAAGGCCGGACGGCTGAAAGCAGACGGAGCCGGGAGGAAGTCCGAGGGGCCCATAGTACCGACGAAGGCGTGCAGCAAAACGCGCTGGAGGGAAGGGGCCCTGCTTTGATCGAGCCTGGATGTGGGGGTAAGTGCGAGGGCATGCCGGAAACGGCCAAAATCCCCATTGATAAAGTACGACAACTCCAGATCCGGCTATGGGTGTGTGCCAAGCGGAGCAGGACACGGCGATTCCACGCGTTGTATGACCGGATCTACCGGAGTGACGTCCTGTGGAGAGCGTGGACGCAGGTGCGCAGCAATAAGGGAGCGGCAGGCATGGATGAAGTCACGCTGCGATCCATCGAGGAACAAGGAGTGACGCAGTTTCTCGAAGGGATACAGACCGACCTGAAGTCAGGCCGATATCGACCGCAACCGGTGAAGCGGCGGTACATTCCGAAGAACGATGGGAAGCAGCGGCCACTGGGGATTCCGACGGTGCGGGATCGGGTGGTGCAGGCGGCGGCGAAGATTGTGATCGAGCCGATCTTCGAGGCGGATTTCCAAACTTGCAGTTATGGGTTCCGTCCGAAGAAGAGCGCGCAACAAGCCCGGAAGCGATCCGAGTAGCAGGCAACCGGGGACACAACTTTGTGGTCGATGCGGATATCCAAGGCTACTTCGACAACATCCAAAGGGACACCCTGATGGAATTGATGAAGGAGCGGATCTCGGATCGAAGGGTATTGAAGTTGATCCGCCAGTGGTTGGAAGCGGGCGTGATGGAGGATGGGACGGTGAGGGAGACGCTGGCGGGAACCCCGCAGGGCGGAGTGATCTCGCCGTTGCTGGCCAACATTTACCTGAACAAACTGGATCGGATCTGGGCGGCGCGATGTAGCCAGCTTGGGGAACTGGTCCGGTATGCCGACGATTTCGTGGCGATGTGCCGTTCCGAATCGGGGGCCAGGGAAGCGCTTCGGCGGATCGGGCTGGTGATGAACCGGCTTGGTCTGACACTGCATCCGGCGAAGACGCGGATGGTGGACTTGAGACGCGGGAAAGAGGGCTTCGTATTCCTTGGATGCACGATTCGCAAGAGGCGGAGCATTCAGCGAAACCCCCGGTGGCATTTTATGCAGCGGTGGCCAAGCCCGAAGGCGACGAAGAAACTCCGGGACCGCGTGCGAGAGATGACGGATTCGCGGCAAAACGGGAAGGACGTGAAGCAGATCATCGCGGAACTGAATCCTGTGCTTCGCGGCTGGGGCAACTACTTCCGGACGGGGAATGCCGACCGGGAGTTCAATAGGCTGGACACCTTTGTTTACCGGCGATTGCACCGCTGGCAAATTCGGCGGGGTGGCCAACGGGCGACAAAGCGGAAGGCTTGGACCTGCGAACAGTTCTACGGGATGGGGCTGCATAGGCTGCAGGGCACCGTGCGGTATCCGATGCACGCCACACCAAGAAGATCATCGTTAAGCTGTGTGCGGGAAAACCGCACGCACAGTTTGAAAGGGGGTTACATGGAAACGGGTCAGCCTTCGTGCTGATACCGCGCCATAATCTACCAATGGATTTCGTGGAGCGTATTTTCGCAATCAGTTTGGATGGCGGAGGGGGCGGTTTGGAAGCTTCCATCTTTTTGTGCGCGATGATCCTCGCTTCGGTCCTGGTGTTTCATCGACTCCGCGGCTGGCGCCGGCGATAGCGCGTGTGAACCCGATGCTGCTGACGCGTGCCGTCCTCACAGGCTGGCTGCTGTTTGCGGGCGCGCTCGCGGGGCAAAGCGTGGAAGGCCGGGTCGTCAGCGCGACCACCGGCAACGGAATCGCCAGGGCGAGAGTATCGCTGTTCCCCGAAGGGCGCGATCTGCGATCCATGCCCGCCGGCACGCCGGCGCCGATTGCCTTTACCGACTCGCAGGGGCGATTCCGGATCGAGCCGATGCTGGAGGGCGTCTACACGGCGCGATACACCGCGGCCGGCTACTGTCCCATTCCCGAACCAGGCGCCAAGACGCCGCCGTTTGCGGTGACGGCGGCGGGCGGATCGGTTCACCTGGAAATCAAAATGGAGCCGATGGGCAAAGTCTCCGGGCGCGTGCTGGACGGCACGGGGAAGCCGGTGCCCAAGGCCGACCTATGGTTGCTGGCCGGCGACCGGTGGTGCCCTCCGCCGCGGTGTTTTCTCCTGACCCGCGTGGTTCACGCGGATGACAAGGGCGAGTACGCATTGGCCAATCTCGACGTGGCGGGCGCATGGCTTGTCTCTGCGGCGGCGCCGCCCGCGTGGCCCTCGCCTGAATCCCGCACCGATCAGAAGATGGGGTGGGCGCTGACATTCTACCCGGGCGTCCGCGAACCCCAACTCGCGGAACCCGTGAACGTACGGCCCGGCGGCGAGCTTTGGAATGTCGATATCCGGCTGGCCGCCGCCCCGGTGCACGCCGTCCGCGGGCGCGTGCTGGATGAGAGAGGCAATCCCGCGGCCAAAGCCTCCATCACGCTGGCCCAAGTCTACGGGCCCAAGCTCACGCAAGAGACCGAGAGCGACGGCGCATTTGAATTTCCGGCGGTGGTGGAGGGCGAATGGCGGCTTGCGGCAGCCGCGGTTCGCAACGCCGTCGAGATGCGTGCCAGCCAGGAGGTGGAGGTCAGAGGGCGCGATCTCGAGAGCCTTGAGGTGCGGCTGGCCTCGCCGTTCACGATTCATGGCAAGATCGCCGTGCAGGTTGCCGAAGGAGCGCCGCCGGCCAAGCCTCCGGACGTCGACGTCGTCCTGGTTTCGGCCAATGCATTGCCGCTCGACTCGCCGGGCGGCGTCCACCCGGCCGAATCGGACGATGGCGAACTGACCTGCCACAACGTCTACCCGGGGCCATATCAGATCCAGGTTCTCAGCGATGCCACGGCCCCGTACTATCTGGACTCGATCCGGCTGGGCGGTCGCGATGCGTCGGCGCCGGACGTCGCCATTCTTTCGGCGGCGGAGCCGCTGACGGTCACATATAAGACGGGCGGCGGCGCTGTCCGCGGCACGGTCGAAGCCTGCGGCGGCGGCCACGTGGTCCTGGTTCCGGAGGAGGCGGCATTGCGCCGTCCCGGGTTCCTGCGCGCGGCGAAGTGTGACGCGAACGGCCGTTTCGAGTTTCAGGCAGTGCGGCCCGGCGAGTATCTCGGGTTCGCAATGAACTGGAGCGGGCCGATGCTCACGTACGCGCGGATTTCTGATCCCGGGATATTGAGGCAGGCAACGAAAGTCACCGTGCGGGAGAACGAGACGACGGCGGCGGAGATTCGCGCGATCGCGCGGTAGGCTCAATCGAGCGAAGTCGCCCAGACGTTCCCGCGCAGTTCCACCGAGTTGAAAAAGACCCGCGTGGTGGAGATCTGCACCGTCGTTCCCGGCGAGCCGAGCATATCCGCGAACCAGCCGGCGTAGATCTGCACCGTCGCCGCCTCCACAGGCGCGCCGAGTGGCCGGCCGGCGGCGAGATCCACCGGCTGGCGCAAGAGACGTTGCAACCCGTCGTCGTTGCGGATATAGAAGACGAACTTGCCGTCGCGAGTAAAGCGGGGCCGCGAAGCCGCGCGGATTTCCATCGGTGAAATGCGCACCCACTCCGATTGGGGCGCCAGCGACTCGTCGTCCCGGACCCGCCCCATCATGATCGCCGTCACTCCGGCGGCGCGGTACATGAACGCCATCCACCTGCCGTCCCAGGAATAGCTTGGGTACAGCAGTTGGGCGTCTGCCGGTTTGGGGACGAGTTGCCGCACGCTGAAATCGGCCGGGTTCATTTCACAAATCGCGCCCTGCTCACATTCCCCGATGATGCGCGTGCCATTCGGCCGCCAGGCGCTGGCTAACGTGAATTGGTCGCGCGTCGCCCGGCAACGTGGAGAGCCGCCCCCCAGCGACACCAGGCACTGATTGATGTCGAAAC
>DATBID010000458.1:0-16207 GCA_036557125.1 Bryobacteraceae bacterium
CGGCGTCCATCGTGCAGAACATGATCCCACTGCCGAATACGCCCGGCCTGTTCAACTACACAGCGCCGCCATATACAAATTTCCGGCACACCACAATTCCCTCTCTCAAAATAGACCACAACCTCAGCGCCAGAATGAAGCTGGCCGCCTACTATTCAGCGAACACGAGCTACTCGCCGCAGACTAACGGTTTTGCGGAACCGTACACTGCCTTGCAGCCGCAGAACCCGCTGTCGCAAACGACTCGCGTCAACTTCGATGTCACGCTCACTCCGACTCTGCTGCTCCACATCGGCGCCGGTTATCTGGAGACTTCCAATCCGCAGACCGCCCCGCAGTACAACCAGTCGCAGATGTTTCCGAATGGCATTCCGTTCACCGCGAGCAACTTCTTCCCCTACATGGCGGGTATGTACAGTCTGGTGGGAGGCGGATGGTCCGGTGGCGGTGGATTCCCGGCTGTCACGAACACCGGTGTGGCTTTCACGCTGACACCGGAGGCGCACGATTACAAACCGACTTTCAACACCAACCTGACTTGGGTAAAAGGAAACCACACATACAAGCTGGGCGCTACCGCGCTGTTTGAAGGCATCCAAAGCTTGAATGAGAGCCGAGCAGATGGCCAGTATGGATTTTCCGCCGTACAGACCAGCGACCCATGGCAGAATGGCCAGCCATTCGCCAACACAGCCAGCAGCGGCTTCGGTTACGCCAGCTTCTTCTTAGGCGCCACGAACAGCGTAGCTACGGCGGCGCCCGCCGATGTTCGCCTGGGCATGCACTCGTATGGCATCTATGTCCAGGACAGTTGGAAAGTCACTCGTAAGTTCACCTTCGAATACGGCCTGCGATGGGATTACGCCATCCTGTGGAAGGAACAATACGGCCGCATGCAGAACGCAGCCTTTAACCTTCCGAACTCTCTCATCGGCGGACGGATCGGCACGGTGGAATATCAGGCCACCTGCAATTGCAAATACGCGAATGCGTACCCGTATGCGATCGGACCGCATATCGGAATCGCTTATCAGATCACCCCGAAAACTGTGTTCCGCGGGGGCGGCGCCATCTCGTATGCCGCTACCTCCGACCAAGCCGGCTTGAACAGTAGTGCCGGTGACTTTTACCTGATCCCGGCCCCAGCCTATGGCGCTTCGGCCGGGAGTCTCCAGTACGGAGACCCATACGGTCCGGGCAACCGCTACGGCAACCCGGTTGTGCACTGGCCAAATTTCAACCCGCTGTTTCCCACGCCGGCGGCTCCGGGAGTGATCCCACCGTCGTCGCCCTTTGTCTCAATCGCGCCAGATTCGGGCCGTCTGCCCCGCACCTTCCAGTGGAGTCTCGGTTTCCAGCGAGAACTCACTTCTAACCTGGTGGTGGATGTGGCATATGTCGGCAACCGCGGCGCATGGTGGGCCGGACCGTTGCTGGCCGGTCTCAATTACAATGCGCTGAGTCCGCAGCAGTTGCTGTCGCAGTATGGCCTCAACGTGCAGAACCGGGCCGACACCACCTTGCTCAACACACAGATCAATTCCCCGGCCGTGATTGCGCGTTTCCCCTGGCTGGCCAACCCGAACAGCGTTTATCCGGGATTCCCCAACACGCAAACGCTGCTGCAGGCCCTCCGGCCGTATCCGCAGTGGAACGGCATACCGCCTTTCCTCGGGCCTCCGGATGGGGATACCTGGTACGACTCCCTGCAGGTGAAAGTGAACAAGCGGCTCTCGCACGGGCTCAGCGCGCAAGTGGCATATACCTGGCAAAAGGAACTCACTAACGGGACCAACTCAAACACCTCGTATGTGACGCCCTCGCCGCCGCTCATCAACGACGTTTTCAATATTCGCCAGAACAAGCAGATTTCCGGTTTTAGCGTTCCGCAGGAACTGGTGATCGCTTTCAGCTACAGCACGCCGCGGCTCGCCAACGTCAACCGCTTTGTTTCCTGGCTGCTGCGCGACTGGAACTATAGCGGAGTTCTCCGCTATCAGAGCGGACAAATTCTGGCAACCCCGCCCTCTGCCAACAATCTTCTCTCGAATCTGGCGAGGGGGCCCTCGAACAATCCGGCGATTTGGGGCGGCGGGTACACGTTCATGAATCGCGTGCCTGGGCAACCGCTGTTCCTCAAGGATCCCAATTCCCATTTCGACCCCACGCAGCAACTGATGCTCAATCCGGCAGCGTGGGTGGAGCCGCCCTATGGAACGTTCGGAACTTCTGCCGCCTACTACAACGATTTCCGTTGGCAGAGGCAGCCCGCCGAATCGATGGCCTTCGGCCGGACCTTCCGGGTCAAAGAGAGATACGCTCTGATGATTCGGGCGGAATTCCAGAACATCTTCAACCGGTTGTACCACTCGCTGCCCGCGGATGCGGGCGGGTTTGGAGTGCCCGAGACCTTTGTCAGCTCGCCCACCATTCATGGCAATAGCTTGAATGGCGTTACCGGTCTGCTGTCCTCAGGCTACGGGTATGTGAACTGGGTCGGTGGCGCCGGCGCGTTGCCGCGCAGCGGCCAGATTGTCGCCCGCTTTACGTTCTAAAGCGTTCAGCTTTCGGCGATCAGCGGTCAGCTCTTCACCAAGCTGGCTGCTGATTGCTGATAGCTTGTAAGAGATGTCCAGGCGTTCCTCAGTAGTTCACCGGCCGCAGCCCGCTGTCGTGGCCGGAACCGTTATCAGCCAAATCGAGCCCGAACCCACCGCGTCTCTTCAGTTTTTCCCGCTTCTTCTGCTGTTTGCCGCAAGTGGCTGCTCCGCCCTCATTTACGAAATTGTCTGGTTTCAGTTATTGCAATTAGTCATTGGTTCTTCGGCGATATCGCTCGCGCTGCTGCTCGCTGCCTACATGGGCGGGTTGTGTTTGGGCAGTATCGCTCTACCCCGTCTGCTCTCTACACGGCGCGGCGCAGGCTGGCCCGCGATGCGGGTCTATGCCTTTCTGGAGCTGGGCATCGGCGCATTCGGAATCATTGCCCTGTTCGGCGTTCCGCTCATTGGCCACGTATATGTTGCGGGAGCGGGTCCGGGATTCGGCGGCCTGCTGCTGCGCGGAGTGGTTGCCGCCATTTGCTTGCTGCCGCCTACCGTTTTGATGGGCGGCTCGTTTCCTGCTTTGGCTCGCGCTGTCGAATCCACGCCGACGGGAGTTTCCCGGCTGGGGCTTCTGTATAGCGCGAACGTAGCCGGGGCGGTGATCGGCTGTCTCGCTGCCGGGTTTTATCTTCTGCGGGTTTATGACATGGCCGTTGCGACTTACCTGGCCGCTGCTCTGAATTTGGCTGTGGCGCTAGGAGCGCTAGCTCTGAGCAGGCGAAATCACCCGCCCCACTACGATGCGCCACGCCTAACCAAAACATTCTCCCGCGCTCCCGGAGCGCCGCTCATCTATTGCGCCATCGCGCTATCGGGACTCACTGCCCTGGGCGCCGAAGTCGTGTGGACGCGCCTGCTTTCGCTCGAACTGGGCGCCACGGTTTACACCTTCTCGATCATCCTCGCAGTCTTTCTGCTGGGACTTTGGGGGGGAAGCGGCGCGGGCTCGCTCTTGGTCCGCCGCATCTCCGATCCCCGCCTGGCCCTGGCAGCCTGCCAGATTCTGCTGGCCGTTGCGATTGCCTGGACTGCTTTCTCGCTCACTTTTTCCCTTCCCTACTGGCCCGTCGATCCTTGGCTCTCCACCAATCCCTGGGTCACCTTCGATCTCGATCTCACGCGCGCGATTCGCGCCATCCTTCTGCCTACGCTTTTCTGGGGCGCCAGTTTTCCTCTGGCGCTGGCAGGTGCGGCTGCTGAGGGCGAGGACCCTGCGCGGTTAACCGGCGAAGTCTATGCCGCTAATACGATCGGTTCCATCGTCGGGGCTTTGGCATTCAGCCTTCTGCTGATTCCTAATGCCGGAACTCACGGCTCGCAAAAGCTGCTGATCTGGCTCTCTGCCCTCGGCGCGCTGGCGGCGCTGGGCGCGGCAGTTGCGGCTCGCCGGAAAAGCTCGCGCGCGCTTGTCCCGGCCGCGGCCATGGCTGCGCTCGCTTTGCTGGTTTGCGGCTTGTCCGCGACTGTCTCGCCTGTTCCCTGGCAGGTTATCGCTTATGGGCGGCGCGTCGCGCCGATGTTGCGCGGCCTGGATGTGGCCTCTCTGCGCGCCGCAGAACCTCTCTTCGTCGGCGAAGGACTGAATACGTCGGTCGCGATCACCCAGCGCGGCGATCAGCGATTCTTTTTTGTCAGCGGCAAATCGGAGGCTTCCACCGCTCCCATTGATATGCGCCTGCAACGCATGATGGGTCATCTTCCCGCGTTGGTTCATCCGAACCCTCACTCGGTTCTTGTGGTTGGATTCGGCGCGGGAGTCACCGCCGGATCGTTCGTTCTCTATCCGGACGTGCATCGCATTGTGATTTGTGAGCTTGAAAAGCTGATTCCGCCTGCCTCCGATGAATTTTTCGGCGCGCAGAATTACCATGTCCTGCGCGACCAGCGGACCCGGACCGTTTATGATGACGCCCGCCACTACATACTGACTGCCGGCGAAAAATTCGACATCATCACCACTGATCCGATTCATCCATGGGTAAAGGGCACTTCTACACTCTATTCCAAGGAGTATTACGAGTTAGTCAAGCAGCATCTCAGTTCCGGCGGTGTGGTGGCGCAATGGCTTCCGCTCTATGACAGCGATGAAGAGACCGTCAAAACCGAGTTGGCCACGTTCTTCAGCGTTTTTCCCAACGCCACGGTATGGAGCAACTATTTGGATGGCGATGGTTATGACTTGGTGCTGCTGGGGCGCCCCGATGCCGGTCCCATCAGCGCGGATGCGATCAGGCAGCGCCTTTCCCAGCCCACATACGCCTCCGTAGCCGCCTCACTCACAGAAGTGGGGTTCCATTCCGGTCTGGAGTTATTGGAATCATATACAGGCAGATCTCCGGACTTACAGCCGTTCCTGGAAGGCGCCGAAATTAACGAAGATATTAACCTTCGCTTGCAGTACCTCGCAGGATTGGGATTGAACTCCGCGGTCTCCGCGCAGACTTACGCCGATATGCTCGCTTACCGTAAGTTTCCGGAGGGACTACTGGAAGGAAGTGGGGACCAGATCAACGCCCTGCGGAAAGTTTTCGGCCGCCGCCACCGCACTTTCTAGCTGGTTTTGTAGTCTGGCCGAGACTACTCGCTTACGCTTGTGGCTCCGATCAGAGCCGCGACCGTTAGGGAGCGGTCTTCCCGCGACTCCGGATTACGCGAGCTGCAAAGCTTCGCGCAATCCGGGATCGTGACGCACTCTCCAGATGCGGCTATCGAGGTAATAGTGCGTCAGTCCGAATCCGCAGAAGAATCCGAATGCCAGGTCGGAAACCGTTTGCAAATGAGCGCCCGGAATACGATAGGCGGCGCTGAACGCCAGACCGATGGCGGCGTAAGCCAATAGGTTGCGGCTTACCGTGTGAGGAACGAAGCCGTTGCGGGCCGCGCTCTCAGGGCGGTCATATCGGTTGCGGTTGTGAAACCAGATGATGGCGTGATATTGGAGGTTGTGCACGATAGTCACAATGGGAGTCGCGGCCTTCCAGCTCACGAAGGCGAATGTCAGCCAGTGCAACGGAATAATGGAGGCCAGCAGCAGGAACTTCGGACGGTTGAATGGCTCTCCCCTAGACAGCCGCATCACTTGTCTTCCTAAGTAACCTACGCACGTTGCTACAACCACCGCCCATGCGGCTGTTTCCCAGCGTGCCAGCGAAAAGGGTAATCCCAACTCTTCCGGATGCCGGACGAAGAACCGCAAGAACGGCGGGAAGATCAGCATAACTCCCAGAAATATGCGATCGAGTAAGTTATCGATCGGGCGAAGATCCCGGTTCTTTACCTTATAAAGGACGAGGAACCCGTAATGCTGGCGCATCACGTGATAATAGGCCCACGCGGCGACCAGCAGCGCCAGGTACCCTTTGCCGCCCGCCAGCACCATAATCGGACCCAGCGAGAAAAAGAAGATCAGGCTGCCGAACAGGAGCTTCGAGTGACGGCTCCTAGCCTCTCTGTCGAAAAACGTACGGGAGGCAGTGGCGAAAATGTGCGTTCCGTCGAATCCCAGGGACCAGAACCACCAGAGGAACGAAGCCGGCAGGTGCAACAGCGTGTAAAGGGCCAGATAAAGATATCCGGCCACACCGCTGCCGATGATGAGAGACAGATCCATGCGCCGGCCTATAATCCAGCCGGATTGCGAGCGGGCCAGGGGTTGCGCCAGAGCGGCCAACTCCCGAATATATCAATGTTCAGCGTCCCAGGTGCAGCAAGCGTTTGATCTCGGGAGTAAATTCGTGGAAGAGGTTAATGCCCGCGTCGATCAGAATGGTGTCCGAACCCGCGATAAAGACCGCCGTCCCATTGTGGTATCGCTTCGGCCACCACAGGTACCGCGAAAGCGCTGCCGCTCCATAGTCGCCGAAGAATTCGCTATACGCGGGCATCATGCCGCCGCTGTCATCGTGGCGCCAGATCGTATGCAGGAAAGCGTCGGCTACTCGGCCCTTAATTGTAGTTCTGGTCGAACGGAAATACCGCGTATCTTCGTGGTCGATGGCTTGCACAGGGAACATGATGCTCCGCTGGAATGCGTATTGACCCAGATGGGAAGCATAGCGCTTTCCGAAAGCTCCCCACCCCTCGCCCCATTCGTCCGGATGATCGCGTGCCTGGTCCAAAGCCGCGCCCATGCCGGCGAACACGAGATTGTCGACTTCGACAAAGTGCCGCGCATCGTACTTCAATTTCTCCTGTATGGAGAGCGCCTGCCACTGCGGGCTTTGCGGTCCCGTAGCAGCGGCCGTGGCATCGGCAGGGGTTTGGGATCCTGGCTGCTGTGCCAGGAGAGCCATCGGAGCGATCAACCCAAGAACGGCCCTGCGGAAAGGCATAATTCAACGACGTCCCGTATCACCCGTGCCGTTGCACCCGATTCCTATTCCCAAGTGTACGGGATATCCTGGGATCGGTGCGCGTCTTCGTAACCATCGCCGGGGCCGTTTTTGTAATGATTGCCACTGCTATTCTTGCCGGCTGCTCGACGGCCCCGCCGCCGTCCAAGACTCCGGCAGCCGATGCGACTACCGAGCCCTGGTACGGCAAAGCCGTCGAACAATTGAAAGCGATGAACCAGAAAGCGCACGGCCTGCTCGCACAGCATAAAGCCGATGAGGCGGCGTCTGTGATCACCGCAGCGGAACCGTGGGCCGCGCGAGTGGTTTCGGTGCCGCATCCGACCCTGTCCGCAATGCAAGCCGCCTCGGATCTCGACGAGCTTTATGGCCGCATGCTCCTCGATAACCGCAACTACGGCTGGGCACGAATGATGTTCCAAAAGAACGTGGCGCGTTGGAGAACCTGGAAACCGCAAACCGGCGAAACACTCCAGTATCTCCGGGCGGCCGAGGCCGAAATCGCCGAGTGTGACCGCCGCATGACGCAATAGATAACGCCATGACCGCCGCCGATTTTCGCCGCATCGCCTTGAGCCTGGAAGGCGCTCAAGAGGGTTCGCACATGGGTTCGGCCGATTTCCGCGTGGGAGGCAGAATCTTTGCAACTCTCGCATCGATCCGCGAGGGGTACGGCAACTTGCTGCTGACGCCGGAGCAGCAGGCCGACTTCGTCGCCGAAGATCCGAACGTGTTCATCCCCATTCCCGGTGGATGGGGAAGGAACGGAGCAACTCATATCCGCCTCGATCTGGTGAATGAAGCCGTGCTCGCGGGCGCGCTCGAAGCCGCCTGGCGCCTGCGCATCCGCAAGAATGCCGGGGCCGGCCGGAGCAAGCGCGCGCCCGCCAAACGCAAGCGCTGAAATAGCTGTACAATCGGGAAACTATGTCCAGACAACCTTCGCTTGCTTTGGTTTTCGCGGCGCTCAGTCTCGGAGTTCCGTGTCTTTTGGCGCAGGGCGGTAGAGGACCGGCCCGGCCCGATCCCGTTGAAAAAGCCCGCGAGTTGAAGCCCGATCTGTACCTGATCACCGGCGGCGGCGCCAACACGCTGGTCCGCGTCACTACGCAGGGGTTGATTGTTGTCGATACCAAGAATCCCGGCGGCGATAGAGGCGCGCGTCTGATGGAAGAGATCAAAGCGGTCTCGAATCAGCCTGTCAAATACGTTTTCAACACCCACCACCACCCGGACCACGTTGGGAACAACCAGGCGTTTCTGGATGCGGGAGCCACGATCATCGATGCCGAAGCGCTCAAGAAGTACATGGCGAGCGATCCCCGCACCAAAGACATTCCCGGCCTGGCGAACCAAACCTTCGCTCACGATTATGTTCTGAAGTTCGGCGGCGCGGAGGTAGACGCTTACACGTTCGGCCGCGGTCACACCGGCGATGACACAATGATCTACTTTCCGGACCGGAAGGTAGTCATGGTCAGCGATCAGATGACCGATGGCAGCCCGATCGCCGATTATGCCAATGGTGGAAGCTTTCTCGAGTGGAATAAAAGTCTGGATGGAGTGCTGAAGCTGGATTTCGAAATCGCTGTCCCGGGCCGCGGCGAGCCGAAGACGCGGGCCGATGTGGAAGCTTTCCGGGACAAAGTCGCCACGTTAATCAGCCGCGCGCAAGAGGCAGTCAAAGCCGGTGCCACCAAGGAGAATTTCGCGTCCATGGTGAAGACCGACGATCTCGGGTGGAAAATCAATCCGAATTTCCTGGGCGGTCTCTATGACGAAGTAGGGGGAAAATAAAAAGCCGCCGATGAACACCGATGAACGCCGCTCAAGGGCTCGGATTCATCGGTGTTCATTCGCGTTTATCGGCGGCTGGTTGAGTTGCTACACCGCCAAGTACATCGTGTTGCCGTTCCGGTTCACCAGCAGCAGGGTTTCGTCTTTCGAGCCGCGCATGGCGCGCGCGAAATCCGAAGTATTCGTCACCGGCTTGCGATTCACTTCCTGAATCACGTCGCCCTGTCGCAGACCGGCTGCGGCCGCTTCGCTCGATGGGTTGACCTTCGTAACTACCACGCCTTGCGTATTCGCCGGCAGTCCCAGATCGTGCGCTGTCTGAGAATCGAGATTGTCAACGGAAACGCCCGACAATGCGCTGTCGCCCGAGCCATTGTTTAGCGGCGCTGCCGACGCCTCTTCGGTGGGCAGCTCAGCGAGTCTCACCGTTACTTCGCGCTCCGCTCCCTGCCGGAAGACTTTCAGATTCGCCTCGCTTCCAGGCGCCATCATGGAAATCTTCATGCGCAGGTCGTTGCTGTCCGCCACCGGCTTTCCATTGACATCCAGAATGATGTCGCCCTTCTCTAAGCCGCTCCTCGATGCGGGGCTGTTGGGAGTCACGTCGCCTACCAGCGCGCCACCGGGCTCGTTCTCGGAGAAGGCTTTGGCCATCGCCGGCGTCACATCCTGCGGCAGAATGCCTAGGTATGCCCGCTCCACTTTGCCGTTCTTCACGATCTGCTCCATCACGTTCACGGCCATATCCGACGGAATTGCGAAGCCGATTCCCTGGTTGCCTTCCGAACCGTGGGAGATGATCGCGGTATTGATGCCGATCAGCTCGCCGCGATCGTTCACCAGCGCCCCGCCGGAGTTGCCCGGGTTGATGGGAGCGTCCGTCTGGATGAAATCTTCATAAGTTTCGATGCCGAGATTGGAGCGGCCTGTAGCGCTGACAATGCCCATCGTCACCGTCTGTCCCACTCCGAAGGGATCGCCCACGGCTAATGCGTAGTCGCCCACTTCGACCTTGGAAGAGTCGCCCACCGTGATGGAGGGCAGATTGGTCGCGTCGATCTTCAGCACCGCGAGGTCGCTCTTCGGATCCGTCCCGATCACGCGCGCCTTGAATTCACGCTTGTCCTTCAGCGTGACGCGCACGTCGGTCGCGCCATCCACTACATGATTGTTCGTGAGAATGTAGCCGCCGGAAGTCATGATGACACCCGAGCCCAGCCCCTGCTCACGCTGCTCCGGCATCTGTCGTTGGCCCCGAAACGGGTTTTGGTTGCCGAAGAACTGGCGGAAAAACGGATCGTCCGGCAGCTCTCCTAATGATTGAGAAGTCTTGATCACCTTTGAAGACGAGATATTCACCACGGCGGGCACGACCCGCTTTACCACCGGCGCGAAACCCGTGTGGCTGGGGCCTTCGTCCGCATTCGCCATCTTCAAGTCCAAGGACGGGTGGGCAATGCGGTTTACAGCTCCTAAACCGAGCGCGCCCATCGCGAACAACAGCGCCACCGGCAATACGCTCTGGGGGCGCCTCCAAAAACTCTGCTTGTTCATGGGATCTCCAATCGAAAGATCTGGCCGCCACGGCGCTTCTGAACGTCCAGGTGGTGGCTCCACTTCAATCGACGGAGAGATCAGTAAGGCGTCTTTCACAAGAAGTCGGTATTTCGAGGACCGGAGAGTTGGTAAGTCGTCAGGGCTGCCGCCCGCTGTAGTGTGCGTCTGATCGTACAGTTATCCCATGCGGCCGCCAACGAAAGGGCGTGTAAGCGGTTCCATGAACTTCCGAAGTGTATCAATATAGGTAGATTCACCTACCAGAGAGCGCCACCCTTTCTGGCTATTGACCACGAGGCACGAATACGGTGATTGAGTCCGCGCGCAAAATCGATTCCGGCTTCCTCCCCGATTTCGGCGAGATGGGGAAGCGCATCCGATCGTTTGACTGGACCAAAACCCCCGTTGGTCCGATCGAAAATTGGCCGGAGCCGCTCAGAACGGCAGTCCGTATCTGCATTAGCTCTCGCCAACCTATGGTGCTTTGGTGGGGGAAATCCAATCTCACGCAGTTTTACAACGACGCCTATATTTCCTACCTCGGCGCCGCGAAACATCCCTATTCGCTGGGCCGATCGGGGAGGGAGTGCTGGAGCGAAATCTGGCAAATTATTGCGCCGATGCTGGAGAGTGTCTTCGAGACAGGGGAGGCCACTTGGTCGGAAGATCTCCTGCTGATTATGAACCGCAATCTGCCCAGCGAGGAGACCTATTTTACTTTCTCCTACAGTCCGATCTGGGACGATTTCGGGAACATAGGCGGTATCTTTTGTAGCTGCATCGAAACTACCGGTCGGGTGATCGGAGAACGGCGGCTGCGCACATTGCGGGACCTCGGCCGAATGGTTATGAAAGCCAAAACGGGAGAAGAGGCCTGCGAGCTGACCGCCAAAACGTTGGCTGACAATCGGGCGGATATTCCGTTCGCTCTCATATACCTGGTTGACGATCAGGGGCCACAAGCCCACCTAGTCGCCACGATGGGAATTAAGCCTGGCAACGAGGCCACCCCGGCCCGCATTGATTTGCATGACGCCGACTGTGCGGTGTGGCCGCTCCACGAGGTTTTCGAAACGGGTTCGGCCAAGCTGGTGAAGCACCTGGAGAGGAGTTTCGAATCACTACCCGGAGGACCTTGGCCCGAGTCCCCGGAAGTTGCTTTGGTTTTACCAATTGCCGCGGCGGGACAAGCACGGCCAATCGGGTTTTTTATAGCTGGACTAAGCCCACGTCGCGTCATCGATGCCGATTACCGCAGTTTCTTAGAACTAATTGCCGGACATGTGGCCACTGCTGTTGCGAATGCGCGCGCCGCGGAAGAAGAACGCCGCCGCGCGGCCGCGCTCGCGGAGCTGGATCGCGCGAAAACCCAGTTCTTCTCCAACGTCAGCCACGAATTCCGCACTCCACTCACGTTGTTGCTCGGCCCGCTCGAAGCGGTACTCGCAAAGCAGGGTGCGATTTTACCCGCCGATCGCCCGCAGATCGAAACCGCTCACCGCAACAGCCTGCGGCTGCTGAAGTTGGTGAATTCGCTCCTGGACTTCTCCCGTATCGAAGCCGGCCGCGTCGGAGCCTCCTTCGAACCTGTCGACCTCGCGAGCTTCACTGCGGACCTCGCTTCCAATTTCCGTTCTGCAATGGAGGCCGGCGGCTTAGAATTCCGGGTCGACTGCCGGCCTCTCGCGGAGCCGGTTTACGTGGATCGGGAAATGTGGGAAAAAGTTGTTCTCAACCTCCTCTCCAACGCTTTTAAATTCACCTTTCAAGGCCAGGTTAACGTCAGTCTTCGATCGAGCAGTCTTGGATCAGGCAACGCCCAGGCGATTCTCACGGTGTCCGATACCGGCGTCGGCATACCGGAGGAGGAGCTGCCGCATATCTTCGAGCGCTTCCACCGAGTCGAAGCCTCGCGAGGCCGAACCTACGAAGGCACCGGCATAGGACTTGCGCTAATTCAGGAGCTGGTAAAACTTCACGGCGGCACAATCGGTGTAGAAAGCCGATTGGGCGAAGGCAGCGCCTTCCAAGTCTCGTTGCCTTTCGGCAGCGCCCACCTGCCGCAGGATCGGATCGCCTCGCGTGATGAAGCTCGGGCTATCAACTCCTGGACAGCGGTTCGCGCCGCAGCATTTACCGGTGAGGCGATGACATGGATTGCGGACGCCGGCCCCACTGGTCCCGACACAAGTTCCTGTGACACCGCGCTTGGAGAAACGGGCAGCGAGGCCCTACAGCGTTCCCGAATTCTCCTCGCTGATGACAACTCGGACATGCGCGAGCATGTCGCCCATATTCTGGGATCGCAATACGATCTGGTTGCCGTTGCCGATGGGCGCGCCGCCCTCGAACAGGCGCGCCGCCGCAGGCCTGACCTCATTCTGTCGGACATCATGATGCCGCAGCTCGACGGCCTTGGCCTGCTCCAGGAACTACGTGCAGACCCGCAGTTGCGCGAGGTGCCGGTAATCTTGCTCTCCGCCAGGGCGGGGGAGGAAGCCCGAAGGGACGGCATTGGCCGGGGCGCCGATGATTACTTAACGAAACCTTTCAGTGCGGCGGAGCTGAACGTCCGTGTTCGTAACATGCTCTCGCTTCGGAGTATCCGGCGCCAGAGCAGCGAGGCCATTGCGGCGCTTAACGACGAGTTGAATGCCGATCTGCTCGCCATGAACCGCATGCAGCAGCTCGGCACGCGGCTGGTGCAGGCGGACGAACTGGACGTTTTGCTTGGAGAAGTCCTGGACGCGGCCATCGAAATCACCCGTGCCGACAAGGGAAGCATCCGACTATTTCAGGGCGGCCGGCTCCGAATTTGCCAACAGCGGGGATTCGAAGCGCCTTTCCTCGATTTTTTCAATTCCGAGCAGGGCAACTTGGCGTGGGGCGTCGCGCTCGAACATGGAGAGCGAGTCATCGTGGAAGACGTGGCGCAGAGCCCGATCTTCAAGGAAAGCAAAGCGCTCGAAGTGCTGTTGGCAGCCGGGGCTCTGGCGGTGCAATCCACACCGCTCATCAGCCGTTCGGGGCAGGTGTTTGGCAGGATCTCTACCTACTATGGCCAAGCGCCTCGGAAGCCGGCGGAACGCGAGCTGCGACTGCTGGACCTGCTTGCGCGGCAGGCGTCGGACCTGATCGAGCGGAACGCAAACCAAGCGGCGCTGCGAGCTAACGAGCAACGCTACCGCTCGCTGGCGGAACAGGTTTCCGACGGCATTTTTGTCGTCGACAACGAGGGGCGTTATATAGACGCCAACCGCGCCGGATACGAGATGCTGGGATACACCCTGGAGGAACTCCGCACGCTGAGTTTGTGGGACGTGCTTGCCGCGGACGAGGTTCGCAGGCTTGCCGAGCAGTTTGAGCGGCTGGACGCCGATGAATCCGTTCGATGCGACTGCCAGTTCAAGCGAAAGGATGACTCGGTCTTCACTGGTGAACTGATTGGCCGCCAACTGCCGGATGGCGGATTCCAGGGTGTGGTCCGCGATATGACTGAGCGCAAGGAGGAGGAGGACAAATACCGGGAAACCCAAAAACTGGAGACTCTGGGTGTGCTCGCGGGCGGAATCGCTCACGACTTCAATAATCTGCTCACGGGGATTCTGGGAAATGCAAGCCTGCTGGCGGATCGCTTGAGAGACTTACCGGAAGAGGGAATGGCGCAGGCCCTGATAGAGGCGAGCGAAAGAATGGCACGGCTGACGCAACAGATGCTCGCCTATTCCGGCAAGGGCCACTTCGTGATAGCGCCCTTGGACCTTTCGCACGAAGTTACGCGGATCGCGACACTCATTCAAGCATCCATCCCGAAACGCGTCGAGTTGCAACTCAATCTGGTAGAGAATCTTCCTCTTATGCAAGCCGACGGGGGCCAAATCCAGCAGCTTATTATGAACCTGGTCATTAATGCGGCGGAGGCGATTACAGCGGACACCGGCACGGTGTCCGTTTCCACAACGGTTGAGAAGCTAGGAGAGGCGCGCCTCGAGGGAAATATGTTCCCCCAAAACGCTCAGCCCGGCTCCTATGTTGTTCTGTCGGTTGCCGACAACGGCTGCGGCATGAATGAGGAGACGAAAAGAAAGATTTTCGATCCGTTTTTCACAACGAAGTTCATCGGCCGTGGCTTGGGACTGTCGGCTGTGCTCGGAATCGTCCGCGGGCATGAAGGCCTCCTCACGGTCGACTCTTCGCCGGGGCGAGGCACAACATTCAAAGTTCTCTTTCCGGTACGTGGCCAGAGAGAGAAATTAGGGGATCACGCCCCTTTAGCGACGGCTGTCGCGGCTGGACGGGGCACCATTCTGGTGGTGGATGACGAAGATGTGGTTCTTCAGGTCGCGCGTACGTCATTGGAAAGGGCCGGGTATCGCATTCTGACGTCATCAAACGGACGCCAGGCCCTGGAACTCTTTCAAGGACACAGGCACGAGATCAAGCTGGTGATCCTTGATCTCACTATGCCCGTAATGGGCGGCGCGGAAACCCTGCGCCAGCTACGCCAAATCGATCCCGACGCCCTGGTCATCGGTTCCAGCGGCTACGACGAAAGCAATGCTGCCATCCAGTTCGGAGCAGGGACTGCCGCACATTTGCAGAAGCCGTACCGGGCACGGTTTCTGATCCAGAAGGTGTGGCAGGTGTTAGAGCGGAGTGCCCGAAGCAAAAGCGAGAGCCAGTAGAGCGGCCGAACGCCTGCGCAGTGTTATACACCCGCCCGAGATCATCTACATTAGGCGATGCATGTATGAGCCGCGCATATGGACTTGGGCGGCGGTCCCCTCGGAATGAGGGCCAAGTCGGGGCAATCGGGCGTTCGGGGCCAACTGGCGGAGTTTTTGCCCCATGCTTGATATCGTATGTGATATGATATCGTATATGATGTGAGATTAGTACTAGACACCGATGTGGTGGTCGCGGCAATGCGCAGTCCAGCGGGCGCTTCGGCAGCTATCCTTCGGTCGATCCGTCAGGGAGAGGCTACTTTGATACTGAGTGTTCCCTTGGCCATGGAGTACGAAGCTGTTTGCCAGGAAGGAGAGCACCGTCTGGCTGCCGGATTAAGCCAAGGGCAGGTGGATATCTTTGTGACGGCGGTGATCGCGATGGCTGAGCCCGTGGAAACACATTTTCTTTGGCGGCCGCAACTGCGGGATCCTGGCGACGAGATGGTGCTGGAGGCGGCCGTCAACGGCCGCGCGGATGCGCTTGTTACATTCAACGTACGGGATTATGGAGAAGCGCCCAGCCATTTCGGCGTGGCACTTTTGCTCCCGCGGATAGCGATTAAGAAGATCAGGCAATGAAAGAAACTCGGACATATCCTTTAAGGCTTCCACGTTCCCTTAAAGAGGCAGTGGAGCGACTCAGCCGGGAAGACCAGACCAGCATCAATCAATTTGTCGTTACCGCCGTGGCGGAAAAGGTGTCGGCGCTCCAGACGGCGCGATTTTTCGCGGAGCGGAAAGCGCGGGCAGATTTCGCTAATTTCGATAAGATCATGCGGCGACGCGGAGGAAAGACGCCCCGTGAAGGCGATGAGATGCCGGCACGGGCGAAATGAGATCCGGCACTGCGACAGTTTGCGCGTTTTGCGTCAAGTTGGTGTGAACGGGACTTGCTGGACCGATTCTGCTGGACCGCCTGAGCGCATCCGGAAACGTGGGGCATCGAAGGTGATCCGCGTTCTGGCCACCGCCCGTTTCAGTTCAAACGGATTGACCGTCACGGCCCTGTTGCCCAGGTCCCGTCCGTCACCTCAAACGCCGCTGGGGCCGCCACGTGCGGATGACGTTCTGTACAGACTGTGAGGCTGGCGTCCAAAGCATCACAGAGCGGCTGTGCTGTAACCTGAGTTGTTCAATGATCTGCGCCGGATTCCGGCCGGTGACT
>DATBID010000459.1:0-6544 GCA_036557125.1 Bryobacteraceae bacterium
CGATGCGTTGAGCGCGCGGGCGAATATTTGACGGACGGTGAGCGTGGGCGCATCTTCGGCGAAGCGAATACGACCGCGGTCCGCGATTTCCCCATTGGAATCGATTTCGACCATCACACAAAGATCGCCGCGGGTCCGGAAACCCAAGCCGCTATTAGGGAATGGAAGCTGCGCCTGGGTTCGAAGGTTCGCGTCGGCATCGGGATTGACCGCATTGACTACACTAAAGGCATTCCCGAACGTTTCCGGGCACTGGATTTGTTTTTCGAACGCCACCCGGAATGGCGGGGAAATCTGGTTTTTGTACAGGTAGGCGTGCCCAGCCGGGATGAAATTCCGGAATACCGCCAGCTAGCCGATGAGATCAAGGCGCGGATTGCGGCTCTGAATGGGCGTTGGGGAACCGCCGACTGGAATCCCGTTCAGTTCGTGAATGAAAACCTGCCGCCCTCGCAGATGATAGCGCTTCACCGCTTGGCGGATTTCTGCCTGGTGACCCCTTTGCACGACGGCATGAACCTGGTGGCTAAAGAGTTTGTCGCCAGCCGCGAAGACCTGGATGGTGTGCTGGTGCTCAGCCGGTTTGCAGGCGCTGCCGTTGAGTTAAGCTCCGGAGTTCTCGTCAATCCATTTTCCGAAGAAGATATCGCCAACGGCATCCACACAGCACTGACTCTGCCGCGCGCTCAGCGGATGATCCGCATGTGCCGCATGCGCTCCGCCGTCAGAGACAACGACATCCATCGCTGGGCGGCGGATGTCTTTTCCGCGGCCGTTCAAGCCGCGGGAGCGGCCGAAAGCCAGCGAGCACTCGCCGCCGCACTCCCGCCGCGCCAAGCTTCGGCAGCAGAGGTATTTTGTTCATGACGATTGCTAGCCGTAGCCGCGTAGCGCCGTTGGACCTCTGGTCACAAGCCGGCTTGATCCAGCATCGAATCGCCCATGCCGCGCGCGTTTTCCTCTTTCTTGATTTCGATGGCACGCTCGCGCCGATTGCTCCTACTCCATCGTTGGCCGCCATGCCGGAGGGCCTCCGAGCCGTTCTCCAAAATCTCTGTGCGCGGCGCGACGTCGTGGCGACGGTGATCAGCGGACGAGCCTTGGACGATTTGACACGTAAAGTGGGTTTGCCCCTGATATACGCCGGAAACCACGGGCTGGAAATCCGTGGCATGGGACTCGAATATTCCGCTCCCATTCCCGCCAAGGCAACCGAGCAGCTTCGCGATTGCTGCGAAGTCTTACGGGCGCTGCTGGCGCCCTTCAGCGGCGTCTGGGTCGAAGATAAGCAGCGCACCCTTGCGGTCCACTTCCGGCAAGTCGCAAGATTTCAAGTTCCGACGGTGGAAGGCCTGGTGCGGGCCACAATTATGGAATATCCGGAACTCCGGATACGCGGCGGCAAGGAGGTTCTGGAGGTCCGGCCAGATATCGCCTGGAACAAGGGCTACGCCGCCCGCTGGATTTTGCGGCAGATGCGAGGGAGCGAAACCGGGGCAATCTGCCTGGGTGATGACTCCACCGATGAGGACATGTTCCACGAGCTTCAGAGCGGCATCACAATCACGATCGGAGACAGAAACCAGAGCTCGGCTCAATACTGGCTGGCCGAAACGGATGTTCCACGTTTTTTTTCACTCTTGCAAGTGGCGGTTGAACATTTGCGGGTTTCCGGAAACGGCGTCCAACGCCAAGGGAGTTTGAGGTGATTATGGAAGCGGCGTTCGCTCGAGCAAGAGCCAGCGATGCGCAGACGGTGGACGGTCCAGCCGGCGCGTTTTGGGAATGTTTTCGACGCCGGCTTCTCACCGAAGTTTGTGATTGCAACGGCGTGGCGGGCGAGCCGATCTGGACAATTTCGGAGCAGGCCGAAACGCCTCACCGCCTGGAGATTCAGTCCACCAAGGAACCTTTTGGATCTCTGGTGCTGCTTTTCGATACCGTCCAGGAGTGCCTGTCCTGCACCTTCGGGACACCGCAATCGGATTGCTGGGATTTTCAAATCCTATCGGACGGGTTATCCGCGCGCCGCGCAGAGACCGTGTACGGCATCGACGCTTCCGTGAACGCAATCCTCGACAATTTGACAGCGATTGCGGGGGCAGAGTGCGGCTAGTTACGTTAGTCGCGCTTTGGTTCGGGCGGCTGCGCCTCTCGAAGAGCGCTTAATTATTCCTGCAGGGTCGCGTCCAGCCGCCGTAGAGGAAAACGTGTGACGGCCGGTCTCGGTGCGAACGCAACGGGGTGGGTAGGCATAGCGTCCGGCAGTTTCCGGCGCGGATCGATGCATCGCCAGCTTGTGAATGTTGCGCACGCCGGTTTCTGGATGGGCGCTTTCTCCCGCGCCAGCTCCCGCACGTATCGGATGGCATCGTAATAATTCGCCAGCGCCTTCGGCACAATGGCCGCAACTCGTCGAGCCGCTTTTTCTTCGCGGCGATTGAGGCAAACAACTCGTCCATCGCCGCCAATTGTTCCATTTCTCGGCAATGTCCGTTTTCGCGAGAGGGGTTAGAACATAGGCGCTCATCGAGCGCGTCCGCGACCTTCGCGCCATCGCTCCTTCATTACCTGGATTTCGCACCTGGCGTCTGCGGCACTGATAACTTCACCACGCTCGGCTTGCTGATAGCCCTCCTCTAAGTGGGCCGATAGCGCGCGGCGTTCCTCTTCCGTCCAGCTTTCCTCCGCGTCCTGGGCTTCAAGAGCCCGGCGCAACACGTCCTCCGCATTTGTGTATGCGCCGCTCGAAAGGCGCTTTTCAATCAGCTTTTCAAGATCGGCGGGAAGGTCCAATTGCATACTCGGCTCTCCATTCTTGCTTTCATCGTAGCTTGGCCGGTGATGGCGTACTTTACAGCGCTGCCAGCAGTTTCGCCAGCAGGGCGGCCCGGCCGGCCAGTCGGTCAATCAGCACGCTCTCGTGAGCCGCGTGCGCGCCCTCGCCGACTGCGCCTAATCCGTCCAAGGTGGGTACACCCAGGGCGGCTGTGAAATTGCCGTCCGAGCCTCCGCCGGCGAGCGAGTCGTCCAGATCGAGGCCGAGAGAGTGCGCGCAGTTCTTGGCGCAATGGAACAGCTCCAGATTCTTTTCGGACCGCGGCATGGGCGGGCGGTTCAGGCCGCCGGCGATGGCTAGCGAGCAGCGCGGGTCGAAAGGCGCCAGAGCGCGGAAGTCACGCTCAATTTTTAGGGCATCTTCCGTGGAAAGAACCCGCACGTCGATATCGGCCCAGGCTTCGGCTGCGACTACGTTAGGCCGTGTGCCCCCGCCGATCACACCCGGGTTCACGGTAATGCCGCGATCGCCATCGCTGAATGCCGCAATGCGCTCGAGCTGACGGGCCAGTTCGAGTGTGGCGCTGGCGCCCGCGCGGAAATCCAGACCGGCATGGGCGGCTTTGCCGCGAACAGTCAGCCGGAATTGCCCCACGCCTTTACGCGCAGTTTTCAGCTTCCCGGAAAGGCCGGTAGCCGGTTCGATGACCAGAACCGCATGACTCGAAACCGCGTGCTCTTCGGTGAGCGGGCGGGAGGAAGGGCTGCCGATTTCTTCATCCGAATTCAGTTGCAGCCGGACGTGGGAGGCGACCGGAGTATCTGTTTCGAGGAGCGCGCGTAGTGCAAACACGAACAAGACGATCCCGGCTTTCATATCGAAAACGCCGGGGCCCCACAAGCGGCCCTTTTCCACACGGAACGGCATAATTTCGAGCGTCCCCAGAGGCCAGACTGTATCCGAATGGCCGAGCACCAGAAGCAAGTCAGGGTTGGTCTGCTTTCCGGGAAGCCGCGCATCGAAAACCAGGTGGTGGCCGTAGTCGCCGCCGGGGCAGGTGCGAACGGAACCGAACGGCGCGAGCGTATCCGCTACAAGCTCAACGAAGCAATCGATGGCCGCCCGCTCCCCACTGGGCGATTCCTGTTCCACGAATTCGCGCGTGAGACCGATGATTTCGGACTCGCATGCCCGAGTATAAGAAAGAATCGGATCCACCCGCTGCTATAATAGCGGCTTTCATGTCCATATTGGATATCAATGAGATACGGACGATTCTGCCGCATCGCTACCCTTTCCTGCTAGTGGATCGCATTCTGGAATTGGATGCGGAACGGATCGTCGGTATTAAGAACGTGACTTTGAATGAGCCGTTCTTCATGGGCCATTTTCCGGATTTTCCAGTCATGCCGGGAGTCCTGATCGTCGAAGCCATGGCACAAGTGGCGGGTGTGCTGGTGCTCAAAAGCATGCCCGACCGGCACAGGAAACTGGTGCTTTTGGCCGCAATCGAAAATGCCCGTTTCCGCAAGCCCGTGGTGCCTGGCGACACGCTGCGGGTGGAGATGAGCGTGATCAAGCGGAAGACGACGGTAGCGAAAATGGCGGGGCGGGCCACCGTGGATGGCCAGCTCGTGGCGGAAGCGGAAGTGTTGTGCAAGCTGGCCGACAAGGAAGAAGGCGCGGACGCCGCTACTTAGCATGGCGATCCACCCCACCGCCCTGATAGATAAGTGCGCGCGTATTGCGGAAGATGCCGAAATCGGGCCTTATTGCGTGGTAGGCCCGGAGGTGGAAATCGGCTCGGGTACGCGGCTCATGGCCCACGTCTACATCGAAGGCCCCACCCGGATCGGCGCGGATAACGTGTTCTTTCCCTACAGCGCGGTCGGGGTCGCGCCGCAAGATAAGAAATACAAAGGCGAGCGGGCCGAAACCCGTATAGGCGACCGCAATAGCATCCGCGAGTTTGTGACCATTCATCGCGGCACGCAGGGCGGGGGGCTGGTCACTTCGATCGGCAGCGACAATCTGCTGATGACGTACACGCACGTGGCGCACGACGTGCGCATCGGCAATCACGTGATTCTGGGAAACAGTGTCGGCCTTGCCGGACACGTCATTGTGGAAGACTGGGCCGATATCAGCCCGTTCAGCGGCGTCCATCAATTCTGCCGGATCGGAAAGCACGCGTTCGTGGGACCATACACGGTGGTGAAGCAGGACGTGCTGCCGTACTCGCTGACCAGCCACAAACCCGATGCGGCAGTGTTCGGAGCCAACGTGATCGGGCTCGAACGGCGTGGCTTCGATATCGGCGAAATCGAAGGACTGCAGACTGCCTTCAGACTGCTGACGCGCTCGCAGCTCAACACCTCGCAGGCGCTGGAGCGCATTCGCGCGGAGGTGCCGCCTTCCAACGCGCTCAGCGAATTAATCGAGTTCATTGGCGCCTCGGAGCGAGGGTTCATTAAGTAATGCGCTACGGCCTGATTGCCGGCAACGGCCGGTTTCCGCTGCTGGCGCTCGAAAGCGCACGGCGGCTGGGCCATCAAGTGACGGTGGTGGCGATTCAAGAGGAAGCATCTAAAGAGATTGAGGCTGTGGCGCCCGGCTGTCATTGGATTTCGCTCGGGCAACTCAGCCGCTTGATTGAAATCCTCAAGGCCGACGGCATCACGGAAGTGATCATGGCGGGGCAGGTGAAGCACGCGAAGATTTTCTCCTCGATTCGCCCGGATTGGAGGCTGGTGAAACTCTTGGCGGCGCTGCCGTCCAAGAATACGGATGGCCTGATTGGCGGGGTGGTGCGGATTTTGGAAGCAGAAGGCATCAAGCTGCGCGATTCGACGGCGCTGCTGCAACCTATGCTGGCAAGCGCGGGCGTGATGACGCGCCGCAGGCCGGATAGCGAAGAGGAAGGCAATATCCAGTACGGCCGGCGGGTGGTGAATGCACTGGCGGGGTTCGACGTCGGCCAGAGCGCGGCCATCTGCGAGCGTAGCTGCGTCGCATTGGAAGCTATGGAAGGCACGGACGCTATGCTGCGCCGGGCGGCTTCCCTGGCAAACGGACGCAAGCTCACGCTGGTGAAGACCGCCCGCCGCCGCGAGCATCTGCTGTTTGACGTTCCGGTGGTGGGCCTTGCGACTGTGCCGGTGATGCGTGAAACCGGCACGACCGCACTGGCTTTGGAGGCGGGGCGGACTCTGATGTTGGATAGGGAGCAGATGATCGAAGCGGCAAACGAGGCGCGGGTAACGATTGTGGGGTTCGAACAGTAGCCATGCCGAAACTGCGCGTCGCGGTGGTGGGCGTTGGCCAATTCGGGAAGAATCATTGCCGCGTGGTGCGGGAATGCGAGCGGGTGCAACTGGTAGCGGTGGTAGATAGCGACGCGGCCCGCGCGGGCGATGCGGCCGAAGGCTTCGACGCTCAGCCGTTTACCGATTACCGCCAACTCAGCGGGCGCGTGGATGCAGCGATTGTCGCTGCGCCGACTTCCGTGCATCCGGAAATCGGCTGCTACCTTCTCGAAAACGGCATCGACGTGCTGGTCGAAAAACCCATTGCGCCCGATCTCGCCTCCGCAAGCCGTCTCATGGAAACCGCCGCGCGGAGCGGCCGCATCCTGCAGGTCGGGCATTTGGAGCGCTTCAACCCCGCTGTGCTCGAGTTGGAAAAACGCGCCACATTGCCGCTGTTTTTCGAAATCCACCGCATGAACCTGTTTAGCCCGCGCAGCCTGGATGTCGACGTGGTTCT
>DATBID010000460.1:0-16938 GCA_036557125.1 Bryobacteraceae bacterium
CTTTCGACAGATTACGACGATGTTCGACAGCGTTCAACAATGTTCAACGCTCTTCAACAATCTTAGGCAAACTTAGGCACATTTTGGCAACGCGCCATGCCGGGACAACCAGTCCACAACTCCGAAAGGCTGGTAGTGGAACATAAAGGAAGCGGGACTCGGCGGCAGCAGTTGTGATCGTTTTTCCCCATGGTGTCAGCGAGTTCTGCCGAGTTGCATTTTCGCGTCGATGAATCCCGTTTGGGACTCGCCTTTTTCAGTGTCTTTTTTGTTGAGAGCGTCCCGGAATGCCGTCGGCAGTCCCATAGTACTTAGGAGCTCTGGCGAGCACTGGAGCTCCGATTCTCGCTCAGAGGTGAAACTATGCAGAGTTTTCTCAACGAACAGGAAGTCTCCAAACGCCTGAACGTCAGCGTCGCGACCCTGCGCCGTTGGCGGTTAGAAAAACGCGGGCCGATGTTTGTCAAGGTCGGCTCGCTCGTACGCTATCGTCCCGAAGATCTCGACTCGTGGGTGTCGTTGCTGCCAACAGGCGGCGCGGTTGCCATCACCACGACCGGTGCGGCAAGCTGATCATCAAGGCGGGAAGATCTCGCCTGGAAAGGAGCAGCATGATCTACAAGCGCATTGGTCATTGGCACCTCGATGTAACGATCCACGGCGTTCGTTACCGCGAGGCGCTGATCACAACCGATAAGCGGCAAGCGAAAGAGCTCGAAAAGAATCGCATTGCCGAAATCAAGCAAGGCAAGAACGCTTCGAAGACCGGGCGCGAATTCGCGCGCAAGCCATTCCACGAAGCGGTGAAGGTCTATCTCGAAGAACGCGAGGCGCACGTTTCCGAGCGGACCATGCAATTTGAAACGGAGCGCCTCGGGCCGCTCGTGAAACATTTCGGCGAGAAGCCTCTACTTCGTTTCAAGGCTGAAGACGTTTCCGGTTATCAAAAGGCGCGCTTGGAAGCCGGCGTCTCCGGCCGGACGGTCAACATGGAAACCGGCGTCCTTCGCCGCATGCTGAAGCGGGCCAAAGTCTGGAATGCCATCTCTGAAGACGTAAAGGCACTCCCAGAGAATCGCGGTGCAGTAGCGAAGGTCCTGCCGCCGGATCTAAAGCACAAGCTGTTTGAGACCGCCGCGAGCCGCCCGGAATGGATGGTGGCGCATTGCGCAGCGGTACTCGCCGTTTCGACCACGTGTCGCGGGGTTGAGATCAAGAACCTCCGGTGGCAAGACATCGATCTCTTCAGCAAAGTCGCGACGATTCGCCGCAGCAAGACGGCAGCCGGTCATCGGACCATTCCGCTGAACGGTGACGCAATGGCGGCGCTCGCTCGCCTGCTCGAGCGCGCCGGTGCACTCGGCAGTCGGGAACCAGAGCATTACGTTTTCCCCGCCTGCGAGGAGCGGATCATCGATCCCTCATGCCCGCAGAAAAGCTGGCGCACGGCATGGCGCAAACTGGTTCGCGAAACTGCGAGGCGTGTCGGAAGAGAAGCGGCGCAGGAGGCGCTTCAGCACCAGCAAAGCCTTCGTGGCGCGATCGTAGCCTGGAAACGCGCCGCCGCCCCGATCCGCGGCCTGCGCTTCCACGATCTCCGCCACCAGGCCATCACCGAAATGGCCGAGGCCGGCGCGTCCGACGCCACGCTGATGGCCGTCGCCGGCCATATGTCCCGCCAGATGCTGGAACACTACAGCCACGTGCGCATGGCCGCCAAGCGCTCGGCGCTGGAAAAACTGGAAAGCGGTCTGATGGATGGGCCCTCGCGAACGAGCCAACCCGAAACCATTCTTCGTGCAGAGCCAAGGAACGCGAATTGAAACTTTACGTCACAATCCACGTCACAACCACTCCCTCCAAGTCTTCCCTCTGTTTGTATCTGCTTGAAATTCATGGTGGGCGCGACAGGACTCGAACCTGTGACCTCCTGCGTGTGAAGCAGGCGCTCTAACCAACTGAGCTACGCGCCCACATTTTCCCCGCTTACGAAAATGAAAAACGCGGGAAAGATGTGATTTTATTCAGTCTATCACGATCCTCGCGGCAGATTGTCATCAATAAAGTCTCCCCCCACCCCACGTCGCGGAGGAATAAAGCCTATACCTGCCAGGATTTCTCGCACTTCGCCGCTGCCTGCCTGCGCTCGCTGGGATTGGCTGCACGTATGTGAGTGTTCCTGCGCGGCTTGGATCTCACTGGCAGTGTGGTGGAGTGACCTATTTCCCGTCCACGGAAAAGGCCAGCAACACATTTCCCGGCATGCCGCCCCATTGTCCGTAGCCGGAGTTCACAAAGACCATTCCACCAGCGACAGCCGGACCGGCAGCGTCGAGGGAACCGCCATGAGCAGCTTTGCCGTTGAGGGTTGGAAATTCGCGCTCGGTATCGGTGTCCCACAGGACTTCACCGGTCGCAGTGGAATAGGCCCGCAGGTGGCCATCCACCGAACCTGAGAAGATCACTCCAGGAATCGCAGTCACAGCCGCCGATTGCGCCGGCGAGCAATCGGTTCTGCCCGCCGAGCAGGGCGTGGCGTGCCGGCTCCATACGATTTTTCCTGTCTTGAGATCTATGGCGTGCAGTCCGCCGCCCTTATTCGGATCCAGTGTTAGCCGGAAACCTTGCGGCGATTTTGCGTCCGGAACCCCACCAATCCCGGGATTCGATATCGCCACGTAAATCTTGTCGCCGTCGGAGGCCGACCCCCATTGGCTGCCGCCCAGCGGACCTCCGTCACCAACCGGGGTCTGCCAAAGAATCTCGCCTTTGCGATCCGGATCGAGCGCGTGCGCCATTCCCGATTTCTGCGCAATCACCAGAACGCGTTTCCCTTGTCCGAGGCTGACCAGAATCGGAGGCTGTCCGAAATCGAGGTCCGGCCCATTAGCTTCCGGGCAGTTGGTTCGCTGCGGCGTGGTGCAGCCGGTGTTGAAAGCGTCGTTCGGCGTCATTTGCTTGGACCACAGCAGTTCGCCGGTCTTCAGATCCATCGCCAGGATCGCATCGCTGGTCTTGGTTGGTGGATCTGAGTAGTTATCGCCCGTTGCGACGTACAGTACTCCAAGCTGTTCATCAATTGTCGGCGCCGACCAGACGCTTGCCCCGGAAGGTCCGAATTGCTGCACGCCTGCCGGACTTTTGTGAGTGGGTTTCGGGGTGTCTGAAATCGTATAAGTCTGCCAGATTTTCTTTCCGGTTCCTGCATCGAGCGCCACGACGCTTCCGCGAAATGTGCAGCATCCGAATTTTGGGTCGGGACCGAGAGCTTCCTCGAACGAAGCGAACGGCTGGTAGACGACGCCCTTGTAGTATCGCGGCGTCGCGGTTGCGGTTGTCGCGTAGTGATCCACGGGCCGCACTTTCCAGAGCAACTCGCCCGTGTCCGCTTTCAGGGCGTACATCGTTGCGCCCCCATCCGCAAAGAACGCTGCCGGAGCGCCGTTTGCTTCGCCGATAGTGACACCCCCGCGAATTCCCGGCCCCGCCTGAAAACCCCAGCGTGTGCATCCGGTAGCGGCATCGAGCGCGTACACGGCGCCGGTTCCGGTTGCGAGAAACACGCGCCCGCCCACAATCGTGGGTTGCGACCGCGCCAATGTCACGGCGCCCTGGTTGAATGCCCATTTGAGCTTGAGTTTGGGAATGTCCGCCGCTGTCAGCCCTGCGGCGGCGGCGCTTTGGAAACGGGAATTGGTGACGCTTGGGCTCCAGCCGTTCCATTGCGGTGCGTCGGCTACGACGCGGAAAGCGGCGTCGCCTTTGCATGTGGGCGCCAGGGCGGCGCTGGAAGTAGCTTGCGTTCCGCCTGTCGGGGCGATATATCCGATGAGCGCGAAGAGATCGGGAGTCGCCAGTCCCTCAGCGCGGCTCTTCATGGTGCCGTTGGTGAGCGCCACGTAAATCGCCTCCCCGCTCATCGCTTTGATGGCGGCGAGCGAGGGAACCCGAGCCGCGGGCGCGTCGTGGCACGAGGCGCACCGTTCTTTATAGATCGCAGCCCCGTCCTGCGCGGACAGAACCGCCGCCGTCATAACAACCAGACACACGTATCGCATGGTGTTTCCTTTCTTGTGGAACGAGACTAGACGAAATCCCGCTTAAGGGATTGCAAAAAGAACGTTACTCCCAAGATCAACACAACCAGGACGAACTCGCCGGCCAAGACTGTCACGACCGTGGAGTTCCATACCGGCGCGGGCTTATTGGCACCAGCCATCAGCGCTGGAACGCGCGTCATAAAATACCAGACCAGCCCATACGAGGTGTTGACCACCACATTCGCGGCAATGCCCCATCCTTCCGTTTCGCCCACCAGCGCGGTTGCCGTGATGATGCAAAACCCGACGAACGGCAGAAATGCCAGAACCAGCGTCAATGGAATCACGCCTCTAGGGATGATTCCCCGAGTCTCAATCACCAGCAAAGCGGCACAAACGAGCGTCACCCACGGAATCAGAAACATCCCCAGATTGGCGATTAACTTTGCAGCTGAGTACTCGATGGGCGAAATCGGAAGGCTCATCACGAACGCCAGAGTCTGGTTCTTCCTCTCGTTCACGATCGATCCTAGCGGCAGCATGCATGCCACCAGCATCAGTGAAACAAAGAACCAGATTGTGCCGACCACCATAGCCGGTTCAGTTCCCCACTGGGACAATGCCAGCGCCAACTCCCCACCCAACACCGTAAATATGATCTGCGGTTTACAAAGATCCCATTCCTTAATAACCAAATGCCTGACCACGGCGCTTATCATACTTCCACCTCCTCACGACTGTGCTCCACGTTGGCCACGAAAATTTCCTCTAATGTCATGTTCTCGATCCGCTGCACCCGCGCGCCTCTGTCTTCGTACGCATTCGCCAAGTCCGGAACGAACGCGTTCGCTGTCGCCACCGCCAGCCGCCCCTCCTGGCGCACTTCGATGATTCCGGGTAGGGCCGGCAATTTAATTCCAGCAGGCACCTCTAAACGCAAGCGCCGCCAGCGATCGAGGTAAGTCTCTTTGTCCATCGAATCGATAATCCGGCCCCGGTCGATGAACGTGATGCGATCGGAGATTTGCTCCACATCTTGCGTGTTATGCGACGAAAACAAAACCGTCCGTCCCTCTTCCGCCATCACTCCTGTCAATTCCCGTAAAATCTCGTGGCGCGCCACCGGATCCAGGCCCGTCGTCGGTTCGTCCAGCACCAGGAGTTTCGGCCGGCGCGCAAATACCAGCAAAAGGGTGGACTTCACGCGCTGGCCGTGCGAGAGTCCCTTGATCTTCTGCTCGGCATGCAGACCGAAACGCTTAAGCAGGGCATTCGCGTAAGCCGCATCCCAATTCGGATAAATCGACTGGACGAAACGCATATGCCAACCCAGCGTCATCGAGCCATAGAGCCGCATGTCTTCCGACGCGAAACCGATTTCCCATTTCGCGGCGACTTGCTCGGCCGGCATCCGGTATCCAAGCACCCGCACTTCGCCTGCATCCTGATGGATCAGACCCATCAGAATGCGAATCGTGGTCGACTTGCCCGCCCCATTCGGGCCGATCAGTCCCATGATCTGGCCTTCCGGCACGTTCAGATCGATATTCTGAAGTGAAAAGAACCGGTAGGTTTTGCGAACTCCGCTCATTTCTATGGCGAAATCGGTCATACAGTTTCCTTTTCCGTAATGCGGTCGCCCGCTTCGCGCAGCCGTTCTTCCAATTCCTTCGGCCGGATACCCAGCAGAGCCGCGATTTTCGTCGCCTGTTCCAGGTGCTGCTCTAACTCTTGCTCCCGCAGGCGCGCCGCGAGCTCGCCGGAATCGGAAGCCACGCGTGATCCTTTGCCCTGCTGCGTTGTAATGACGCCCTCTCGTTCCAGTTCCAGGTAAGCCCGCTTAACGGTAATCACACTGACCTGAAGGTCCACCGCGAGTTGCCGGATGGAAGGAATCGGCTGCCCCTCCGCCCAGTCGCCAACCGCAATCCGCTGCTTGATCTGCTCCATGATTTGGAGATACATCGGCCGCTTGTCAGTTTGTGAGATGGCGAACGCGGCGTCCATGTGAGTATACTCAGTATACACACGTATACAGCGGCGTCAAGCTATTTTTCTGAACGGGGCCGCCCAACTCGACTATCTGTGCGGCTGATTCGCGGCCATTTCCGCTCGGAACTTCGCGGCTTTCTCGGGCTGGTGGAGGGCGTCATAGAGGATGGCGAGATCTTCACGCCCCTTTCGCAGCCACTCCGATGACCCGCCTGTTGCTTTCGCGAGCAACTCGTAGCCGGCCCGCGTCTGTGGTTCGGCTTCCTCGTAGCGTTTCTGCCGCAGTAGGGTGCGACCGAGCCGGACCAGCGCGGTGCCGTGATAAACCGGGTCCGATCCCGATTTCGCCGAAAAGCGGTGGATCGCGTCCCGGAAAACCGCCTCGGCGCGCGGGTAGTCACCTTTTTCCAAATAGACTTCACCCAGATTGGACAGCGCTACGGCAGTGAACTGATGTTGTTCCCCGTAGACGGCGCGATCGATCTCGAGTGCTTCCTTATACCCCTTTTCAGCTTCGGGAAATTCAGCTTTGGCGAGATGAATCGCCGAGAGGCTCGCGATGGCATACGCCACTCGCGGATTTGACCTCCCCTGGTGCGCCGTCTGTAGGATGCTGAGCGCGCGCTCGAGGAGAGGAGCGGCCTCATCATATCTGCCGTCAGAAACCAGCTCGTGTCCGACGTAGGCCATTGCATCGGCCGTGGTCGGGTGCGTGCCGCCGTACCAGCTTTGAAAGATGTCCAACGCCTGCCGATATGTCCGTTCCGCCCCCGCAAGGTCCCCCATCTTATCCTGGATGTTTGCGAGATTCATCAGTTCGACGGCAACATCCGGATGACGGTCCCCATGCTGTTGGCGATCGACTTCCAGCAACTGCCGGTTCAAGGCCTCAGCCAACGGATACTGGCCGAGGTAATAACGAGCGTTGGCCAGGTAAAAGAGACTGTAAGACAGAATTCTCTTGTCGCCTGCCGGTATCGACTGTCGCCGCACCGCATCCGAAAGTATCGAGATAGAGTCCTCGTACCTGCCGCGTCTTTGAAGGATAAGCCCCAGACCGGCCATCGCATCCGCTACAGCCGGATCGTTGGGCGACAACCTGCGCTGATCGATCGCGAGAGCTTCTTGAGCTAGTTTCTCAGCTTCGCCAAGTTGACCCTGTTCGTTACGTAAGAGGCCAAGATAAAGCAAATTCCTGGCAACTTCTTCGTGATCGGGACCAAACGCCGCTTTGCTTTTTTCCAGCGCCGTCTCAAGCATGGAATTGGCGCGGTCGTAGTTGCCCAGATTTTGGAAAACATTCCCCAGCGTCCAATAGACATCGACCTGCACCTTTGGATCCGCACCCAACCCCTGCGCCTCTCGCACACCTCGATCCAGCAGAGACGTAACTTTCAGATCTTCTGCAGGGCCGGCGTCTTCATCTCCTCCTTGAAACAGGTCCAGTGTGAACGCTTCTACGCGTCTCGTTCTTGCCGCCTCCGCCAGCGCCGCGTTGCGCTCTTGAGCCAGACGCACGGTAAAGAACGCGCTCAGGCCAGCCACCAACGCGAAACCGGCAGAAGCTGCAATGACCGCGCGCCGATTCCGCGCGACGAATTTGCCCAGCCTGTAGCGCGCGCTATGCGGCCGCGCTTCGAGCGGCTCGCGGTTTAAGTAATGGTCGATGTCGCGAATCAGCGCTTCGACCGAGTTGTACCGCTCATCCAAGTCGGTGTGCATGGCCTTGCGGCATACAGCATCTAAATCGGAACGGGCCGTCTTACTGAGCGAAGCGATCCGATCGCCGGCAATCGAAGGCCGCGCGGGATCGGGCAGCCGCCCAACCAGCAGCTCATACAGAATGATGCCCAGCGAGTAAACATCGGTACAGACTCCCACCGTTCCATCGCGCACCCATTCCGGGGCCGAGTAATCAGGCGAACGGAATCGCAAGACGGTGCGCGACCGGCCGGGTTCCTCCGTGTTTTCGAGTTCTCTGGCAATGCCGAAATCCAGCAGCCGCGGCGCCCCGTCCTTCTCCACCAGGATGTTGGAAGGTTTCAAATCGCAGTGGATGATCGCCTGCCCGTGGGCGTATTGAACCGCCTCGCAAACTTTACGGAAGATGCGGAGATCCTCCTCGATGGAACGTACTTCCTTCCGGCAGTATTCGACTAGCGGCACGCCATCGACATACTCCATGACGAACCACGGCGTGCCGTCCGGCAGGCTCCCCGAATCGTAAAACCGGGCAATGTATGGATGCTTCAATCTGGCGAGAGTCCGGATTTCCTGGATGAAGCGTTCGCGGCGGGCAGGCGATAGCCCGGCATGAGGCAGGAATTTGATGGCGACTAGATTACCCGCGTCCTTGCGCTCCGCGAGCCAGACCACTCCCATGCCGCCCTCGCCGAGAAATTGCTTGCACACGTAGGGGCCGATCTCGCGCGAGCCATCCAAGTCCACGGGCGGGCCCATGATCTCGAAGGCCACATCCGGCAACCCGCGGTCGAGCAGCGAGAAGGCCTCGTCGTCCGCGTCCAGCATGGCGGATACTTCGTCCAAAAGCACGGCGTCGCTGCCGCAGATGGATTCCACGAAAGCGTGGCGTTCCGGACCGCTGCGCTCCAACGCGGCGTGGAATATCTCTTCGATTTGCGAGTAACGGGTGCTGGTCATTCTGTTTACTCCGCAGTCTTGCGAACTCGGGATTTGAGCCAGGCCTTTGCGGCGCGCCAATCCCGCAGAACGGTGGATTCGGACACGTCCAGCAGGGCGGCAATTTCCGCTGCGCTCAAACCTCCGAAAAAGAGGTCCTCGACGATTTGCGCCTGCCGCGGGCTCAAGTCCGCCAATTCTTTCAAGCAGTCGTCCAAAGCCAGCAATTCCCTGTCGCAGGAAACCATGGCCTGCGCTTCGTCCAGCGGAACCAGGTTGATTTCGCCAGCACCGCCTCTTTTCTGAGCGCTCCTGCGCCGGGCTTCATCCACCAGGATCTGGCGCATGGCCTTGGCCGCAATCGCTTTGAAATGAGATTCCGACGTTAAATCCGGCAAGCCCTTCAGTTTTACCCAGGCCTCATGGACCAGCGCCGTAGTAGTTATGGCGGGGTTCGCGTGGGTGCGCCTCGCGGATGCGGCCAGGCGTCGCAATTCTTCGTAAGTCAGGCTGAAAAGCTCATTGACAGGACGGCTTTCGTCCTCGCGCGGTTTTTCGGGGCCGGTCATGACGGTTTTGGAGGCCCGCTTACGTAATTACTGAGTGAAAACGGTTTTCACAAATCGTAGCAGCGGAAAAGATTCGCTGCAACCCAAAACTAAGGAGATGGAACGATGAGCTCTATTGCCAATCGATTAAATTCCCGGTCCCGCTGCGCGCGGCTGGCCGTAATCGCGTTAGTATCCGGCACGCTATGGCTGGGATCCGCCCGTGCACAGCCGGCGGATTTCGAGGCGCTCGCGAGCGCGGCTTCGGTGCCGTATTCGCTATTTCAATATGCAACGCTCACCGGCTCCAGCAACACGGTTACAGCGACGTTCGTTCCCATAGTGACCGCTGGTGGGACCAGCTACGCGAATATCACTTTAGCATTCAATGTAAGCGCGAGCGGGGCTTTGACGATCGCATCGCTACAGCAGACGCCCGCGCTTGCGCCGATCGTCTCTTCATTTCGAGCGGGCAAGTATTGTGCGCCGGTGGCGAGTACGGCCTGTATCGTGGCAAGTGGCCCTGGCGAAACTTCGGGTGGAACCACCGAATGGGCTTTGGCTCAGGCCGCTGGCGCTTGGGGTTACACTTACCCGCAAAGCGCGACCTGGTATGTCGGACCCCTCGCGAGTAGTCCTTTGGCCCCGAGGCTCGCGGCCGCCAAAATTACGTCGACAGATTATAGTTACGGCACGGTGGGCGCCGAATATTGGTCTGAAAACGGCACCTGGCTTTACAACACATTGATCGGCCTTAGCCAAATCGGCAACACACTTACGATTGTGAGCTTTACCAAAGCGGGGCTGGATCAGAACACCCCGGTAGACCAGATCACATATTCTCTCTGTAACAACTCCTGCCCTAACTGAAAGACCAAGAGATAGAGGAGCGTTTTATGTCCATCCGTTCGTTTATCGTATTGGTTATAACTTGCGCCGCGCCAGTCTTCGCACAGACTGGCGCGACTAAGCAGGCCGTAAAGCAGCCACAGCCTGCCGGTCTCACTGTAGACGGTATTGTCTCGATGGTAGAAGCCGGTCTTTCAGACGACTTGATTATCGCGCGGATTCGCAAGGAATACAAACCTTTCGACCTCAGTACGGATGACATGATCCGGCTGAAGAAAGCAAAAGTCAGCGACGCGGTCATGAAAGTCATGCTGGACCCCAAAGTTGAGCTTTCTTCCGGCTCCTCCACCACCTCGCCGGCCGAGTCAACTACGCCACGCATAGTGATCCAATCGCCGCTTGTTCCAGGCGTCACGGCTACCAAAGCCTCGGGCGCGACGCCCGGTCCGGCCGCCGAAGCTTCCGGAGATCCCAATGATCCCATGGACCCGCACGATTCCGGAATTTATCTCTACACCAAAGACCGGGACGGCAAACCGGTCATGGTGGTGCTGGAACGAGCTTCTTATCAGGGATCGAAAACCGGCGGGATGCTGACATCGGCAATGACCTACGGCATCGTCAAGGTAAAAACAAAAGCGGTGCTTCCCGGCGCGCACGCGAGCCTGCGCCTGAGTGATTCGTCGCCGGTCTTCTATTTCTACTTCGATGACAAACAGGCCGGTCTGGGCAAGACCTACTTCGGCATCGGGAGTCTCTCGAATCCCAACCAATTCGCGCTGCTGAAGCTGGAAGTGAAACAGTCGAACCGGGAAACCGTTATAGGCAAGTACAGCATGCTGGGAAGCTCTTCCGGTTCCGACGATAAAGCCATGATTCCGTTCAAGAGCGAACGCCTCCGGGCGGGTCTCTACAAAGTCACTGTAGAGAACTTAGCTCCCGGCGAGTACTGCTTCCTGGCCTCTACAGGAAATCTGGGTGTAGTGGGCCCGTATGGCGTGTACGGGGGCGGAAGCGGCGCGGCGAGCGCGGCCGATATCTTCGACTTTGGGATGAGCAAGGAATGAGACGACTTCGCCGCGATACGATAGAGGGGAGTCATGTCCGCGCATCCCCATCGCCTGACGCCGGAAGAGTACCTCGCCTTAGACCGCGCCGCCGAAATTCGCAGCGAATACTACAACGGCCAGATGTACGCCATGGCTGGCGGATCTCTGAATCACGCCGTTATTATCAACAACACTGGACGCATGCTCGGCAATATGCTGGAAGACCGCCCCTGTCTTGTGGTTTCGAACGATGTGCGCGTTCGCGTTCAGTCCCTGTTTTACGCCTACCCGGATATCGTGATCATCTGTGGAGAGCCGCAATTTGCGGACGATCGTACGGACACCATTTTGAATCCGCTGCTGCTCTTCGAAGTCCTATCCCGTTCCACAGAACGCTATGACCGCGTATTTAAATGGGATCAGTACCAAACCATCCCCTCTCTTCGAGAATATGTACTCGTCTCCCAATTCGAGCCGCGAATCGAAGTCTTCCGCCCCCAGCCGGGTGGGAATTGGCTCTTCTCGGAGTCTACGGGGTTAGGCGCCACCTGCCACCTGGAAAGCATTGCCTGCGAGTTGCCGCTGTCCAGGGTCTACCGCAACGTCACCTTCGGCGCGGCGGAAACGCCGTAGCCGTTTACCCCAGCCGTTCGAGCGCGCCCCGCTGCCGGGCCATGCGATCTTCGCGCTCCCGAGCGAAGCGGTCGATCGCGCGGACAATCGATTCCTGGTCAAGCTGCGCTTCGGCGATCACATCCGGTTCGAGGCCGCCCGAGCGCCAGTGGTTATCGAAATCGGAGGTGAGCGAATAATTGTCCGCGAGCGGCCCCACATTGCGGATGGGCCACAGCCGCCGGGTGCCGGTGCTGACGAACATGAGGTCGTAGACAGCCTCGGGCGGCAGAACGGAATGCCGGTATGATTCCGGCTGCCGGTCGAAAAGGTCTTCGCTGATAGCGGCGATGACTTTCACGTTGATGCCGGCCTGCTCGAGGCGCGGCAGCACTTTCACCAGATTCGCGGTCGAACTCGACCCTTGCGCGATCACGTAGCCGTGCCTAGGCTTGCCGGCTGTAAAATCGCGAATGACGTAGAGACCCTTGGCGGCTGCTCTCAGATCGGTATCGGCAAATTGCGCGCGGTCCGCCACCGCGAAATCCGGCCGCGCCACTTCTATTGTGATGATGCCCACTTTGGGATCGCGCGCCGCAATCTCCGCCGCGGCGAAGTAGCCTGGCGCGACATCGTTGTAATCCCAAAAATTCAGGTTGATTACCTGGCCGCGCGGGAACAGCTTCCACACCTGCGGCGCGAAAATTCCGAAGTGCGTGCGCGCGTCGGCGGCGGTTTCCGGCCCGGAGTGCGCGGCGAGAATATGCAGCACTCCCACGCGGAAGCGGCTATCCTGGTTCTGCTGGCTCCAGACGCGGGCCGGCGTGTACATGAGCGGCGTAAACGCGCCATATGTTCCACTAAGCGCCCAGACGCCTGCGAACCTCGTGGGATCGACGGATGCGCTTTGGCTCACCAGACCGATGCATGTCGATACGTTCCCCGCTTCCTGAATGCCCGCCTTCAGCCGCGTTCCCAGCGGGTTCGTCTCCGGATCGTAATGCCCCCACAGGCTGCCGTGTTCCACATTGATGGATTCGGAAAGATCGGCCGCAATGGTGATGAAGCGGTTCTCCGTGACGTAGTTCATCCACTTGATGATTTCCGAGATGGCACGCCGCGCACCCGCCGCTTCCCCGGGCTTGCGGAACAGAGTGATGCCGACCTCTTTTTCCGCGCTGGAAAGCGTGTTTTTGACTCTAACCTTCTGCGGTTCGACCGGAAGATTGGCCACCTTCAGCCGCTCGTCAAGGAAAGGGTCGCGGGTCACATCGATGCGCACCGGAAAATCGTCGCGAACCGTATCGCCGATCTCCAGCAGTTTGTCCGCGAGCCAGTCGCCCAGGCCGTTGCGGTCGAGCAGCGACATTACAATATCGATATTGCTCTTGAACTGGATCAGCCTCTCGCGAGTATCGGTGACCGGACCATTGCGGATGCCTTCGAACTCCACGCCATATTGCTTCTCGAACGTGGAGGCCAAGGCGAGGAAGTACTCCGAGTTCATCTTCAGCGCGTAGGGATGGCTGCTGTACCCTACGGTTTGCGGGCCGTATTCGGGAATTCTGCCGTCGACCGCTCCTGGCCAGTAACCTTTTACGGTCTTACCGATCACGATCATCGGCCGGCGGTCCTTGGGGTCCCACTCCTCCATGGCCCGGAGCGCTGCTACGACTTGGCCGTAATCGTTGCCGTTTTCGAGGGCAAAGACGTTCCAGCCGTAGGAAGTCCACTGGTCGATGATGTGATAGCGATCGTATTTCCCCGCGATCACGCCTCCCAGCAAGGAATCGTCAATGCCGCTGTTGTTATCCGAGAGCAGGATTCGCAGGCGTTTGCCCACCTGCAGGGCCAGTGCCTGGGTCTTCAATTCCTGGGCGTGCCCTTCCGTCATGGCAAATTCGCCTTCGAACGCCACGACCTTCGGATGATTCACCCCGCCGCCCACGATGTCCCAGAATGCGGCCTTCCCGGCCGCGGTAGCGATTCCGATGCCGGAAGGGCCGCCATTGACGTCATTTGTGGCGTCGGTCGATTCCGCATGCCCCTGCAATGCGCGGATGCCGCGGCCCTTCGCCTGGGCGAACAAAGCATGGTCCGCCAAGCCGTGGTCCGCGAGGAGCGTCTGAAGCGCGCCCGCCCCGCGGCGGAACCCGAGAGCATCGACCGGTAATATGGCAACTTTGGGATCGACGTAATACCGCCGATCGCCCGTGGCTTGGTACTTGCGCTCCAGAGCTTGCCCCAGAACCATCCAGAGGGCATAACAGGTGGGAATACAGTGGCCGCCCGCCAGCATAAATTTATCGCAGTAGGGGTGCTTGGGCCGCCGGTAGTCGTAGCGCAGGCCGCCGTTTTCCGGCCCAGCCAGGTGGACCGCGACATTATATGGCGTATACGCCAGAGGTCCGCCGAAATGGCCTGTCTGCGCGTAGTTGCCGAGCAGAACCAGGGTCATGCAGGTCATGTAGCCGATTTCTTCCAGTTGCTGATCGTAACGGGCAGACAATGGCTCAATCGGTGAAATTAAGGCTTCAGCGGTAGCGGCCAAGGTGAGTCTCCTTGAATTGAAAATCCTAACATGACCCGCAGAGGCGAATCCTCACGGCATGGCGACAGCGAGTCCTGGCTTACTGCCTGTAGACGGTGCCGGCTTTCATCACGAATTTCACGCGGCGGAGGGCGGAAATATCTTTGATGGGGTCGCCATCGACGGCAATCAGGTCCGCGAACAGGCCGGGCTTCACTTCGCCGATCTCCATGTGGAGGACACGACCGGCAACGGAAGTGGCGGCTTTGAGTGCATCGAGCGGGGCCATGCCGTAGTTGACCATCAATTCGAGTTCGCGAACGTTATCGCCGTGGGTGAATACGCCTACGTCGCTGCCGCTCAGGATGATGACGCCTGCATCCAAAGCAGCTTTGAAGCTGGCGCGCTTGCGACGGATGCTCTCCGGCTCCGCGGTGTGGCCTTTTTTCCATCCGGCGTATTGGGCGGTGGCGTCGCCGGCAGCGAGGGTCGGACAGAGCGCGACGTGATGCTCGGCCATGAGTTTGAAAATTTCGGGAGTGCCTTCATCCCCATGCTCGATGGTATCGACTCCGGCCAGAATGGCGCGGCGCATGCCTTCCGCGGAAGTGGCATGCACGGCCACGGGAGCGCCCGCGCTGTGCGCGGTTTCGACCGCCACTTTCATCTCTTCGAGAGAGAATGTAGGATGCGCGCTGGGCTGAGGCCCCCAGCGATAATCGCCGTAGAGCTTGACCCAATCGGCGCCATGGCCGATCTGATCGCGGACCACGCGGATCAGGCTATCGACCCCGTCGGCCTCTTCGGCGCCTTGCGGCACCCGCCATTCGAGCGCGAAGCCCTTGGGCGCGTAACTGCCGGTGGCGACGATGGCGCGGGTGGAAGCGAGAATGCGCGGGCCGGGAATAATGCCCTCATTCACGGCCTGCTTGAGTTCCACATCGGCGTAGCCGGCACCTTCGGTTCCGAGATCGCGGGTGGTGGTGAATCCGGCGAGCAGAGTGGCGTGGAGATGATTGACCGCGCGCGCCACGCGGAGGGCCAGGCCCTCATGCGCCACCTGGTCGTTCCAGGTGGTCTCGTTGTACGGATGCAAGAGCATGTGCGAATGACCCTCGACGAGGCCGGGCATGAGTGTGAGACCGGGCAGATCGATTTGCTTCGCGTCTGGGGCGGGCGCTTCTGGTTCGGCGGCCTGGATGCGATCGCCTTTGATGCGGACGGTCCAGTTTTCGTGCATGGTTTGGCCGTCGAAGACGCGAGCCGGTTTGAGCACGATGATGGTTTGCGCCTGAGCGATTACGGCAAAAAGGACGCCGCGGAGAAACGATTTCATGGAAAGGCCTCCTGAAAAATACGGCTGGCGCGGGCTCGTTAGCAAAGACGGAAGTTCAAGGACATGAGAGAGCTTAGGGCAAAGTCTGGGGATTTGTCAAACCGAGACAACCCCGCATATCTTGTCTTGAACTGGCGCCTGTAAGTTGTTGAAAATGATTGGTGGCGGCGCGGCGACTCGAACGCCGGACCTAGGGATTATGAGACCCTCGCTCTAACCAACTGAGCTACGCCGCCATTTTCGTTCAAGTTTAACAGACAACCCCAGTCATGCAGCGAGCTAATGCATTTGTGGAAAAACCCTGCGGCTCGCGAGAAGCGGCGCATTTCCAGCGATTCCGCCACTTCGCGCCCTCTCAATTTCTTTTCAACAAATTAGAAAAGAGAGCGAAAGGGAAAGGAACCTACCTAAGAACTCCCGCCGGAATCCAAGCACCTCTTTCCCACAGACTTTTCCACAGCGTGGCAGCTTGCCGCCGGACACGGCGAATTGGTGCATCTTTGCCGTGTGCCCGGGCTTCACAGTGTAGCATGCCCCGCTCGTTGTTGGATTCTCGGAACATCCGCTAGAATAACGAGTTACGAGCGTGGCATCCAAGCTGTACCATCCTCGCCGCGCTCTTTCGAGCAGCCTACAGATGAGCTGTGCGGAGTGGAAAGGCATCAAGCAATGAAGCAAGTCAGGCCGTTGCGCCTGGTGTTGGGCAGTGTGTGGATCTGCGCATGGATTACAGGTTCTCTAGCAGCGCAGCAACAGGCCCCTGCCCCAAGTCCCCAGCAACCGCCGGCCGGGCAGGCAAACCCTCCCGCGCAGCCCGGAACGCCTCAGCAGCGGCCGCCAAATCCGTTTGAAAACGTCCCGGAACCCGGGCGGGCGCCCGCGCAAGGACAACAACAGGCGCCCCCGGCACAAACGCCGCAACTTGAAGCGCCTAAACCTGCTCCGACGGTAGCAAACCCTGCTCCACGCCCGCCTGGCGGCCAGCAGGCCATCGAGGCAATCGAGTTCCGCGGCGCCCGGCGTGTGCCCCAGGATACCCTGCGCGCCCTGATTTACAGCAAGGCCGGAGACATCTATAACGAAGAGACTCTGCGGCGCGACCTGACAGCCCTCTGGAACACCGGCCGATTCGACGACATTACGGTAGAAACCGAACAAGGGAAAACGGGCATCATTGTGCGGTTTGTCGTGGTCGAGCGGCGCGTCATCCGTTCCATTGATTACCAAGGTATTCACTCGGTCACGGTATCGGAGATTCTAGACCGCTTCAAAGAACGGCGCGTGGGCCTGACGGTAGAATCGCAATACGACCCGAACAAAGTGCAGCGCGCCGCGGTGGTAT
>DATBID010000461.1:0-4319 GCA_036557125.1 Bryobacteraceae bacterium
GTTAGAGAGCTTTTCTTCCGTTGAAAAAACTCCGCTCGACGGCCAGGGTCGCTCGAAAGGCGAGCAACAGCAAAGGGCGAGAATCAATGCACGCTTCACTGCGATTAAGTACAACTGAGCAGCCGAAAACACATGACGGGAGGGCGGCGGCCGAGACGATCAAAGCAATCAAAATGCACCACGATGGGGCAACCCGCAGGGTAACAATCAGAAAGCCTCCGTCGAACAGAACCTTCTCTCACGGATTGAGCTAGCGGCTACAGCGGCGGATTTGCGGAGGGAGTGGACATGCAAATGCCGTCGTGGAAGAAACCTGGTCGAGGTGTTTGGCGAGATCAAACTGATAGATACCGTTGTGCGGCGCACAACTTGCGAGATCCGCGGGGCGCGCCTACATGCTAATCACTGGACAAGGCGCCTCGCGAATGATGCCGTACGACTGCGTTCGCAGGCGGCCCAGTTTTTCTTTCAAACAGCCTCTTCCGATCACCACCAGGTCCATGGCGTGGCGCCGAGCCTCTTCGGCCACAACGTCCCGCGGCTCTCCCATCGCGACGCACAGAGGAGCGTGCGATCCCGCTTCCCTCAGGAGATCGGCGATTCGCCGCCGCGCGTCTTGCCGCAGATCTTCCTCAAACCGGCTATCCGCCAGGTATTCCGAATATGGCTGCAAAAGCGGGATCGCATGCACGATCCGGAGCCGTGCGTTCATCGACTCGGCGAGGCGCGAAGACCACTGGATCAGTGATAGGCTGCGAGGCCCAAGATCGACCGCGCACATCAGGTTCCGGTAGGGCACGTGTGTCTTCGGCGTCGTCTCCATGTGCGCGCTCGTCCACACTGGGCATTCGGCATCATGCAAAACTTTGGCCGCTACCGATCCTAACAGCAGTCGCCGAAACGGTCCATATCCGTGGGTAGGCATCATGATCAAATCAAAGCCACGTTCTTCCGCGAACCGCACAATTGTAGACGCCGGTTCCCCGTCCTCGATATAGCTGCCCCGGCAGGCATTCGGTAGGTGCTCCTTGCCGAAATTGTCGAGTTCCACGCGCAGGCGTTCCTTTAGCGATTCGAGGTCGGTCTCGTAGCCATACGCCACCCCAAACTCGCCCGGAGCGGCATAGGCGCGATAGAGATCGACCACGTTGAGCAGCGTGACCTTCGAACCAAAATGCATGGCTATTGCGTCGACGTGCGACGCCGCGGCGACCGACCTCTCGGAAAAATCAATGGGGAACAGGATTTGTCCAAATGTCATTTCTCGAAACCCTTTCGCCTCACTGTGTGCAAACGGCTGACCGAATACTTAGAAAAATGTAGGTGGACAGCTCAGGACCATGAAATGAAAGATTCCGTTGTACTTTGCGCGATTCCGGCCGGAATCTGTCCGGACCCGAGTCATCACCCGAAACGGCGCATCCGCCAAATAGCGCAGCCGGGCTGGGGCATACAGCGCAACGCGCGTCTTTCGGTGCGGGCCGCTATCGCACCCAACTGCGAGAACAGCATGCGTCCATAGAAAGAGGCGGGTCACAAGTTTTGTAGAGGCGCGATTGATTCGTTTTACCGGCAGGGCAGCGGCATCATAATCACTCCGGAACAGCGCATGACTTTGACTGTACCTGCCCCAACGAGGATCACATCAGCGGATGCCCGGAGCAAACCCATGATGAAGTGGTCACTTTAGTGTCGACACGGCTCACGAAAAATGATGCCACCGAGGCGACTTTTTCCGGACGCCGGCACCTTTCCAGACCTCGAATATAGGCGCTGACAACAGCCTCATAATGTCGCATCGAAAACATCAGCGTGATGTTGATGTTGATACCTTCGGAATTGTCCAGATTTTCGAATAATTCCAGATCCAATCGCCCGGACTTGATTTCCCCTGCCAGTCCGATTAGCTCGCGCGTCTTCGCGCCATTGGCGCAGTGCCTGGAAGTAAATCGCCTGATGGCCGGTTGGGCCAAAATACGGTTATGCCGGCGCGAGTCCACACGATACCATTGAGCGGAACCGCACGTTCGATCCTGCTGAACCGAACCGCAGTGCTTGCAGGATCGACGAAGGGCGATCTATACTGAGGCCGCCGCATTATCCCCTCCGCGAAAGGGTGACGCGACGATTCCATTCGGACAAGGAGACCCGCCATGCCACATGTAGAGTATACGATGAGGAATATCGAGCGCTGCAATTGCGGCAAGTGCCCGGTGTACAAATCGAGCGAATGCGCCAAGGCGAAAAACGCCATGATCACCGATTGGACAAAACTGCCCCCTGCGGACGTGATCGAGGGCATCTATTGCGCCTCCGCCGTGGGCAAGTCGAAGTGCGACGACTTGGACTCAACGCTATCTTGCCAGTGCTTCAGTTGCGCCGTTTATGAGGAGTGCGGTCTCAGCGACGGCTACTTCTGCATTAGCGGGTCGGCGGGATAACCTGGCAAAGGTTTAGCGGCGAACCGCTGAGTTTGACGTTCAAGTCCAATCCCGGAAATAGCCATTTCCGGAGTCCCGACAACAGAAAACGACCGCCAGCTCGGCGCATGTGCTCACCTGCACATGCATGTAGCCAATGCTGCGAGGGACTGAGCAACCACGCTGGTACTCCTGGGCGGCTACTCCGTACAAAGGAGTTTGCGAGAGCCCTGGGAAGCGCCGATAAGAGGCATGTCGCACTTGGACGTTTCAACTGCGGGAGCAAGCTCGGGCGCGCAGCGCCGGTGCAATGCGCGCTGATCGTGCAGCGGTACAGCCCCTATCTGAAGCGATTTTACGAACAGGTCAGGGCGCGGCGCGGGAACGGCACGGCGACCATTGCCTTGGCGCACAAGCTACCCGGGATTACCTATCCAACGCTGAAGAACACGTGGGTGTTTGAAGATTTCCCGAACTTCGTATTGGCGAGGCGTGAAGTGACGCGGACGGAATTGGATGTTGCGCAAAAGGCGCGCGGTACCCCAGGCCGCTTTCGCTTCCGCCCCATGTTCCAGAACGGCCCTCTCCATCAAGGGTGCGCCCCGGCAAATCTTTTTAAAACCGGAAAAGATTTTCCTCAGCCGCACAGAAGACGCGCGCCCTTGAGGGCTGCGGGCCCTTCCGAAAACTTACTAATGAGAGTAGACAAAACATCATAGGAGCTTTTATGTCGAGTTCAGGAGCAGGTGGAGCAGCCGAAAGGAATTTATATGAGCAGGTGATTGACGCTCTCAACGCGATCTTCGGCTCGCATCCCGGTTATCGACCCGTCCACGCCAAAGGAGTCATTTGCGAAGGCACTTTCCGCGCAAGCGCGGAGGCTCGGGCACTCACCTGAGCTCCGCACATGCAAGGTAGCCCGATTCCAATTACTGTTCGGTTTTCGGATTTCAGCGGGGTTCCCAGCGTCGGCGATGGCGAACCAACGGCTAGCCCGCGCGGGATGGCCATTCGCTTTCAATTGCACGGCGGTACGAGCACCGATATCGTAGCCCATTCGTATAATGGATTCCCAGCGCAGGATGCGGGGGAGTTTCTTGCTTTTCTTCGCGCGGTCGGCTCCAGCGGTCCCGGCGTCGAAAAGCCCACACCGCTCGATGCCTTCCTCGCAGATCATCCCCCGGCCAAGCTTTTCGTTGAGATCGAAACCGATGCCCCAGAGCTTCGCCACGGAATCATACTGCGCGGTGGAGACCTTTCAATTTGTCAATCGGGACGGAAAGCGGCAGCCAGGACGTTATCGGGTTGTTCCAGTCGCAGGCGAACGCCACGTGCAGTCCAGCGAAGCCCCCATCCTTCCCAGGAGCTACCTTTTCGATGAACTGCGGCGGCGGCTCCAGAGTAACCCCGTCCAGTTCCGGCTGATGGTCCAGTTGGCCGCCGACGCCGATCCGATCGAAGATCCTACTCGGCTATGGCCCGAGGATCGCCAGCAAAAAGAACTCGGAATTCTCACGATCACCAAACCATCCGCAGACAGCAGTTCGGTCGAGCGGGGCCTGGGATTTGATCCGGCGCGGCTCACGGACGGAATCGAACCCGGCGACCCCCTCATCAAGGTTCGATTCGCCGTTTACGCAATTTCAATTCGCCGGCGTGGCGCGTAGTCGCGGGAGATGGTTCAACGATGTCTTGACGGGTCGGATTGGCCGAATCGCGATGGAGTGAACAGGCTATTACGCCCGTTCCACACTCACTGATGGCTGGTTCATTGCGCTCCGGCCGGAGCCTAGAACAGAATAAGGACGAGGTTACAACTCTCATGGAACAGCATTTGTATCCCACGCCATCTAAGGATATTTCCCAGAAACGGAAGGAACTGGCGCCTGAAATCTACGC
>DATBID010000462.1:0-5191 GCA_036557125.1 Bryobacteraceae bacterium
ATCGAGCCGGCACGAAAATCTTCCAGTTCAGCAATTTGCCGCAGAACCGCGGTCCTTTGCTGCTCCAGATCGGTGAGGGATTGGGGCACAGGCACCTCCTATAACCGAGCGTATCATATACGCTCGGTTATAGGGATCCAACAAGAAAGTAGCCGAATCGCCACTTTCATGTCGCGCACCCGATTCGGGCGGGTGCGCGACATAAAAGTGAACATGCCGGGAGCCTTTCTGAGCCGCGACCGTAGGGAGCGGTCTGCTTCAGGCTTCGACAGCCTTGGAAACAGCCAGCGGTTCGCCTTGCTCATCGACAACGTAGCAAATGGCAGAGAAATATGTTCTGGCTTCCACAGCCACCGCGTGCTCCCATGCCGCGGCCACCGTTTGCGAGCCGGCTCATCCGTCCCCTTCTGATTCAGACTGCGGCTGGCATAGGATTTCAGATCATTCATGACCCGTTCGGGCCGAACCTCCGCTTCCACTACCAGGTGAACGTGGTTCGTACGCACATGGGCCGCCAGTAGCTTCCTTGTTGCTACTGGCAATGATCCGCCAGGGCATCGAGTACGATTTCCCGGCGGTTTACATCCAGCCGATAGGGCGGTTGATCCATGCTTCGCAACTCTGCCTTCAATAGATGGGGATCGGGTTCCACCAAACGGCCTCCCGGCAGATTGTGATGGCGATTTACAGAACCCGACGGGTCTCCATGCAAGTGGCAACCATAGCAGGCGAAGGTGATGAGGTAGGTCACGCTGATGGCCTCGAATCAGATCGACCGCTCCCTCTGGTCGCGGCTCAGAAAAGCGTACGGTATACGCTTAGATTCCGCGAATTGCCTTGAACTTCGCCCAGTCTACCACTCTCATGTCGCGCGCCCGATTCGGGCCGGGCGATTGACACTTTCATGCAAATGAAGTAGGATGCCCTGCATCTATTTGCTCCAGAGGAGAGTCGATGCCTTTTCGAAGGATTGCCGGTTTACTGGTGTTTGTGAGCTTGGCCGTTTTCGCGCAGAGCGATCGGGGGACGATTACGGGAACGATTGTCGACCCGGCCGGCGCCGTAGTGTCCGGGGCGATGATTGAAGTCAAAAATGCGGAGACGGGTTCGCTATATCAGGTGGGGTCTTCAACCACGGGGAATTACGTCGTGCAGGTGCCCACTGGCACCTATCAGGTGGCAGTCACGGTGCCGGGCTTCAAGAAGTATGTCCGGCCGGGTATCGTGGTTCCGGTGGCACAGACGCTGCGAATCGATGTGACCCTGGAGGTGGGGGCCAATACCGAATCGGTGACGGTTACCGAGGCGGCTCCCCTGCTGAAGACCGAAAGCGGCGAGTTGGCGCACAACGTCACCTCCGATTCGCTCAACAATCTGCCGGTGTTGGGAACGGGCTCGGCGAACGTCGGCTCCACGGGTATCCGCAGCCCCTACTCCGTTATGAATCTGATCCCAGGCGCTGAGTGGCAGGCCGACAACACAATCCGCGTGAACGGATTGGAAGGAAACTCGGCAGCCCTGCGGGTGGAGGGCCAAGACGCCACTCCTACCATCAGTTTGGGGCAAACCTCGCAGACCGAGCCTAGCGTGGAGGCGGTTCAGGAAGTGGCCGTCCAGGCGAGCAATTACGCGGCGGAATTCGGACAGGCCGGCGGCGGCTTGTTTAACTTCACCATGAAGTCCGGCACCAACCAGTTTCACGGCAGCGCCTATGACTACTTTGCAAACGAAGCTCTCAACGCAGGCACGCCGTTCACCAACGATGGGAATGGACATCTGCTGCGGCCCCGCCAGCGGCGCAACGATTACGGGGTCAGTATGGGTGGACCGATCTGGATTCCCAAAGTGTATAACGGGCACGACCGGACTTTCTTCTTCTTCAACTGGGAGCAGTTCCGCGAGAAGGACGTTATCAATAACTTTCCGACTACCGTCCCCACGCTCGCGTACCGCCAGGGCAATTTTCAGCAGGCGCTGACGCAGCGCAACCTGGGAACAGACGGGCTGGGCCGCCCGATCATGGAGAACACGATTTACGATCCCAAGACGTACCGGCTGGTGAATGGCGTACCCTACACCGACCCCTACCCAGGCAACACTATTCCGGCCACGGACCTCGATCCGGTTGCCCTGAAGGTGCAGTCGTATATTCCGCTGCCTCAGAACTCCGCATTGGTGAACAACTACACTCCCGTATATACGAATCCGCGCTATACCGAAATTCCGTCCATTAAAATCGACCACTCCATCAGCTCGCGCATGAAGCTGTCCGGCTATTGGTCGCGGACGCAGACCGATTCACCCAACTACTCGGGGTTGCCCTACCCGATTACAGTTACGGTGGGGAGCCACCTCACTGCAGACACGTACCGCGTAAACTTCGACTACACGATCTCGCCCACGATGTTGCTGCATGTAGGCGCGGGCTACGTTTACAACCGGCAAAACCCGGAAGTGCCGCGCTTCGACGACAGTCAGATTGGCTTCAAGGGCGTAAATACCGATCTCTTCCCCTATTTTTCCGTGTTGCAAGTGGCCCAGGGAGGCATGACCAACTTCGGCCCGCCCTCCGACTTCATCATTAAGAACCTGAAGCCGACCGGGAACGTTTCCACCACCTGGGTCCGGAACAATCATACGTATAAGTTTGGTGGAGAGGTGATCGTAAATGGATACCCATCCTTCAGCGAGACTTACTCCTCGGGAAACATGCTGTTCAGCCCTACGGAGACCGGGCTGCCTTCGCTGAACGGCGTGTCGCTGCCTGCTTCGGTTGGATTCAACTACGCGAGTTTTCTCATCGGCGCACCCAATACCGGCTATGACAGCGTTCCGGCCACCATGCGGACGGGGAACCATTCGCTAGCGGGTTTTGTCCAGGATAGTTGGAAAGTCACCCGCAAATTCACTCTCGATTACGGCCTGCGTTACGATTATCAAACTTACTTGAGAGAACACAACGGCTACATGTTCAATGTTTCCGTCTCGACGCCCAACCCAACGGCGGGTGGACGTTTGGGCGCCATCATTTTCGAGGGGTACGGCAACGGGCGCTGCAACTGCGAGTTTGCCCATAACTATCCGTGGGCGTTCCAACCCCGGCTGGGGGGCGCCTATCAGATCACTTCCAAGACCGTGCTCCGCGTCGGCGGCGGCATTTCCTACGCCAAGACCAACAACGATGCTTCCAAGGCCAGCAATTTCGGGTCGACCAAGCCGTTTGCGGGGCCGGCGTACGGGCTCCCGCCGTTCACACTCGCAGGCGGAATGCCTTATCAATTCACCTTCCCGGACTTCAATCCAGGCCAGCAGCCGCTGCCCGGAACGATCGGCAATCCCACCAACATGGTGGATCGGAACGCCGGACGCCCCGCCAGGATCGTGCAGTGGAGCGTCGGGTTGCAGCGCCAGATCACAAGTAACCTGGTAGTGGAGGCTTCCTATGTGGGGAATCACGGCGTATGGTGGGCCGCGCAAACCTTAAGTCCATACGCTTCCAATGCCATCCCTGCTTCTACGTTCGCGGCATGGGGTCTCAACCTGAACAATGCGGCCGACCGGACTTTGCTGGCGTCTCCGATCAATTCTCCAGTGGCAGTAGCCCGCGGCTTCTCCGGGTTGCCCTATGCGGGTTTTCCGAGCGGCCTCACCGTGGCCCAAGCCTTGCGGCCGCTGCCTCAGTTCAACGGTGTAGTACAGACCTGGACTCCGCTCGGGGATACCTGGTACGATGCGCTCCAATCTAAAGTGACCAAGCGATTCTCGCACGGGCTGGATTTCAACGTTACGTATTCCTGGTCGAAGTCCCTAACGATCGGAGCGGAAGAAGACAACAATTATGGATCGATCACTTTGCCGGTAGTCAACAACGTGTTTAACCGGGGGGTGAACAAGACTTTCTCCGGCTTCGATCAACCCCAGTCCATCATCATCGCCGGGAATTACACAACCCCCAAGATATTGGCGACGGCATCCGGCTTCGGGAGCAAAGTAATATCGATGCTGGCGCGCGACTGGACGTTCGGAACCGTCCTGCACTATGCGAGCGGATTTCTGATCAAAGTTCCTGCGGCGACTACCAGCCTGACTACCTACGATTTTCAGAACACGAATGTGAACCGGGTACCCGGCGTACCGCTATTCACGCAGAATCTCAACTGCCACTGTTTCGACCCCAACACCACCTTTGTGCTAAATCCGAACGCCTGGGCAAATCCTCCATTGGGCCAGTTCGGCACGGCGAACGCCTATTACAGCGATTACCGCCAACAACGGCATCCGCAGGAGGCCGTGAGCATAGGGCGCGTTTTCCGCATCAAGGAGCGCGCCACACTGCAGATTCGCGCGGAATTCACGAACATTTTCAACCGCACGGGGCTTAACGCGCCCACCAGCACCAATGCGTTCGCCACTCAGACCACTAAGAATGGTCAAACCACCGGAGGTTTCGGGTGGATCAACCCGGCTGCGATGAACGCGACGGCATTCAACCCAGCGGCTGCGACGCCGGCCTCCTTCCCGACGCCTCTGCCGCGGCAAGGACAGCTTGTCGCCCGCTTCCAATTCTGAACGAGGCGGCGCCTGCTCCGAATGTGTGAGAAGCCGGTCTATCAGCGGGCGCCGAGGCGCTGCAGTAACTGCGCGGCTTCCTGGCGTACGGCCGGCTGCGGGCTTTGAGCGGCAGCGCGGAGTTGAGGCAAGGCGGCGGCGGTATCGCCCGAATCAGCCAAAGCTTCGCCCAAGTCCAACTGCGCCCGGCCGAAATCGGGACGGATGCGGATAGCTTCGCGGAATTCATTCAGCGCAGGCTGCGGCTTGCCTTCCGCCAGCAGCAGATTGCCCAGGAGGTCATGCGCCGCGGCATTGCCGGGTTCCAAGCGAAGCATAGCTTCGATCTGGCGCTGGGCTTCTGCAAAGCGGTTTACGCGAGCCAGCGCAAGCGCATAGTTGTATCGTGCCGCGGCATAGTCAGGCTGCAATCGCAGCGCAATCTCGAAGTGATAGCGGGCCTCCTCGAAACGGTCCGAGGTGGAGAGCGCGTTCCCCAGGTTGCTATGGGCTTCCGCGTAATCGGGTTGGATGCGGATGGCCTCACGAAAAGCCGCCTCGGCGTGCGCCACGTCGCCGCTCTCCAGTAATATCCCGCCGAGACTGTTATCGGCTTCCGGCAAATCGGGGTCAAGTGAGATGG
>DATBID010000463.1:0-8005 GCA_036557125.1 Bryobacteraceae bacterium
CGAATCCCTTCAGCTCAGGCATTGTCATAGTGCTCTTTTCGCTCTCTTTCTACCCGTATAGACGCGGCTCAGGCGACATAGGATCGATAGATAGTATGGAAGCAATAGTTCGGTTATTTGGATGTATAATCCCGTGATGGAATGGTTGAATTATCACCACCTGTTGTACTTCTGGATGGTCGCCAAAAAAGGCGGCATCGCGCGAGCGTGCGAAGAGCTGCGCCTGGCGCAGCCCACCATCAGTGGGCAGTTGAAGGCATTTGAGGAGAGCCTCGGCGAAAAGCTCTTCGCCCGCCAAGGTAGAAGGCTGGTATTGACCGAGTCGGGTCAAGTGGTTTATCGCTACGCCGACGAAATTTTCACTCTGGGAAGAGAGCTTACCGATGTCCTTAAGGGTCGCCCCCGCAATCGTCCGCTGCGGCTGATCGTAGGAGTATCCGATCTCATCCCCAAGCTAATTGCGTATCGCATACTGGAGCCGGCCCTGGGCATGAAGGGAGGCGTGCAGATTGAGTGCTACGAAGATACCCCGGAGAAACTGCTGCTCAGCCTTTCGGCCCACGAATTTGACCTCGTGTTGACCGATACGCCGGCGTATTCCGTCGCTCGTGTGAAGGTGTTCAATCACCTGCTCGGATCGTCCGCTGTCGGCTTATTCGCGTCACCGCCGCTTGCCAACTTCTATCGGAAGCGATTCCCGGCGAGCCTCACGGGGGCTCCGTTTCTGCTGCCGATGAAGAATTCCGCGCTTCGCCAAATTCTCGACCAGTGGTTTGAGACCAATTCTGTCCAGCCCCGGGTCTTGGGCGAATTTCAGGATACTGCCCTGCTGACCGCCTTCGGTCAGGCTGGGAACGGCATTTTTGCGGCGCCGGTGGCGATTGAGCGCGAAGTGCGGAGCCGTTATCGCGTCACTAAGATCGGCGGCCTGGGCGCACGCCTGACCGAGTACTACGCCATCTCCGCGGAACGCAAAATCAAGCATCCGGCGGCGACCATCATTGCCGAAGTCGCCAAGAACAAGCTGTTCGGAGTTAAGACCCATGAAGTCTAGGCTGAGGAAGCGGCAGGCAGACGAAATATTTCGGATTGTATGGTCGGATTATCTGAAAATGGGAGGCGCCTTCCGGCGCCTCCCGGTCACGGGCACTTTAGCTGCCCACTTGCAGGTTATTGGTCACCGAGAATACTCCCGGAATGCTATTAGCCTGCATGTAAGCGACGGTGCGATCCATATCGCTGCCCACGATCCCCTTCAGTGTGACATGCCCGTTCTCTACGATGATCCGGATCGGAGGCTGCGGGTTTATGCGATAACGTGCCAGCGTGGGCTGGCCATAGATGGCCCAGTAGGTCGCCATACGTATCCGGTTATCGTGGAGAGACACCGGCAGCACCTTGATGTCGCTGGTCACTCCGGCAACTCCCTCGATACTGCGGACAGCCCGCTCGGCATCCGTTTTCAGCACCGGCCAGCTCACCTCGCCCGTTAACTTGACCTGATCGCCGCTAACCTGAAACGCGAGATGGTCGAAAACCCCATAATAGGGCTGCTTCAACAGGGCGCTCCGGACCCGTTGCTCCAGACTCTTCACAGCCTTTGCGGATCCAGCGGCTTCACGCGCCGATGCCTTGGCAATCGGCTCGAGCGGTGAAGCATCCAAGCGGTTCAACTTCTCACGAGCCTGTGCATAATCCAGATTTACCCAAACCAGGGTACGCGCCTGCTCGGCATACGCATGCAGGTTCCCCACCGCGTCCCGATACTCCTCCGACGAGAGCTTTCCACGCTCCGCATTCAGCTTTTCAATTGCATCGGTCGCATGGCCCGCCAGCCCGGTCACCACTGGCTCCATCCGGTCGATTACCGACTGCTGCCAGGGCAAAGCGCTCTGGCGGAGTTCCTGAAGCTGCCGGAAATCGGCTCCCATCGCGTTAATTGCGGTTTTCGCGCCAGTCAGTTCCGAGGCGTGGGCCTCGTACGATAGCCGCGATCCCACGCGCGTAAATGAGTCGAGCGTGTCGGCATGTTTAGCGGTGATGGCCGCATTCGCGGAAATCTGCCTCAATAGCCGGTCGACTTCTTTCTGCGCGGGGGTGACCGGCATCGCCTGCTCGAAGGAACCGCTTGAGCTCTGAGCGCCGGCGTTTGCCGGGACTGCGCCAAAAAGTTGGGCTGCCAACAGTGTGACGCCCAGAAAACCGATCGTTCGTCGTACGCTGTTTTTCATGTGAACTGTCCTCTGCTCCGATCTTATGAATAGATTCGATGCATAGACAATTAGAAAGTTTGGAATCATTACATCGGTTTAATCGATGACTATGCTTTGCAGGCTGCTCGCCGCATTTCCGAGCCGCGACCCGTCAGGGAGCGGTCCCCCGCCGCATTTCCGAGCCGCGACCGTCAGGGAGCGGTCCCCCGCAAGATTCGGATAGCATCCACGCCGCAATGGCTCCAAACTGGAATCATGGACCCCAAAACCGACCGCATCCGCAAAGCTTGCGACTACATTCGCTCCCATCCCCACGAACACCTGCCGCTGGCACGCCTCGCTGCTTCCGTAGGCCTGAGCCAATTCCATTTCCAGAGAAGCTTCAAATCGGTCGTCGGATTGACTCCCAGCCAATTTGCCGAAGCCTGCCGCCTGAAAGAGTTCAAAGGGCAATTGCGCGCCCGCCCTTCCGTCACCGATGCCATCTACCAGACAGGCTTCGGCTCCAGCAGCCGCGTCTATGAGCGCGTAAATAACCGGCTGGGCATGACCCCGGTGGAATATCGCTCCGGCGGCCATGGCGTCACCATCTCCTATGTCTCCGTCGCCTCGCCGCTCGGCCGGATGATGATCGGCGCAACCGATCGCGGTCTGTGTTTCGTCCAGTTCGCCGATTCCGATGAGGACCTGTTACAGAAGCTCCGCACCGAGTATCCGGCCGCCGAGCTGAAGCCTATGCGCAGACCATACCGCAAAGAATTCGAAAGCTGGATGACCGCCCTCCAGAATCATCTGCAAGGGAAGGAGCCTTGCCTCGACCTCCCGTTAGACCTCCGCGCAACGGCCTTCCAGATGAAGGTCTGGCGATATCTGCAAACCATCTCGCCCGGAAGCGTTCAATCCTACTCAGAGGTGGCCGCGGGAATTGGTCAACCAACGGCTGCCCGGGCAGTGGCCAGGGCCTGCGCAACCAATCGGGTTGCCGTGGTGATTCCCTGCCATCGCGTCATCAGCCGCTCAGGCGATCCCGGCGGCTACCGCTGGGGCATCGAGCGCAAGCGTAAGTTGCTGGAACAGGAACGCGCCGCAACCGGGCAGTAGAGCGGGATCCAGTATTAAATTAGCTCCGCATTACCGTAGCGCGGCAACTATGTCCGTGTGCCGGAAATCGTTTCCTTTAAACAGCAGCGGCTCCCGGGTCGCTTTTGTCAGTGCATAGGCAAAGCAATCGCCGAAATTCAGCCGGGCGCGATGCCCGCTCCCCTTTCCGAAATCCCGATAGGCTGTCCGGGCAATTTTGGCTTGCGCCTCTGTAACTGGCTCGATCGCCACAGCCGCCTCCTGGAGCAGGTCGTCAAAGCGGCGGCTCGCAATAGGATCACGGCTCGCGTCAATGATAATCGCTGCTTCCAGAAAGTTCGCCGCCGAAATACGCCGTATAGACGCCTTCTCCATCGCCCTCGCGCAACGCTCTGCTTCGGGTTCATTGCGAAGAATGGCAAGCAGGGCAGAGGAATCTATAATCATTTCGGCAGCCCCAACTCGTCATACAGAAGATCGCCGTGCTCGGCAGAGCGGAACGGCTCCTTGAGACGGGGAGCACAATCCTTGCCTATTGCGAGCAGCCGGTCGGCAAGCCCGGAGCCGCGCTTCCGGCGCACCCGCTCTAGCCGCTCTCTTACCGATTCGGTAATTGCCGCCGTCAGACTCTCTCCCGTAAGCTCCGCAAGCTCCTTGGCCAGCCGCTCCGTCTCGGAGTTTTTGATATTCATCGCCATTTTCATCTATTCTACCATATTGAAGGTAGATTTATACCATCTCGAATCATCTGTAAGGGAAGGAGCCTCGCCTCGACCTCCGTTAGACCTCCGCGCAACGGCCTTCCAGATGAAGGTCTGGCGATATCTGCAAACCATCCCGCCCGGAAGCGTTCAATCCTACTCGGAGGTGGCTGCGGGAATTGGCCAACCAACGGCTGTCCGCAGTGGCTCGCGCCTGCGCCACCAATCGGGTCGCGGTAGTGATTCCCTGTCATCGTGTGATCAGCCGCTCCGGCGATCCCGGCGGCTACCGCTGGGGCGCCGAGCGCAAGCGGAAGCTGCTGGAACAGGAACGGGCGGCGGCGGGGCACTAGGGCAGAGCCGGGTATTAAGTTAGTAAGCGTGCGCAGCCCCCACCAAATCTCCTTCCGCCTCAAACAGGAACTCGCTCACTTGCTGTTCTGGCGCTTCCCTCCGTCGCTCTCCACCATCCGCCCGGCCTCCCAACTCAGCCCCGCGGCCGAACAATTCCACAGCACCGCGTCCCCCGCTGAAATCGCCAGCTTGGCCGATGAGATCCTGCGCCATCGCTTTCCCATCTTCGACGGAATCCTCGAAACCGGCCCGGAGATTCGCTGGCGCCGCGTTGCCGGACGATTCCGTAGACCTTACCCGGACTTCCCGCGCCGCCGCCGCTGGCAAGTACCGGGGAGCAAGCTAGTAGAAGAACAAATGCAGAGCCAGGCAGCGGCAAGAAAACCGCCTCCTCACCTCCCTGGCTAGAAGCGATCAACGAGCCGGGGGTGGCTGGGTATCCGCCGGAACATATATGTCCGCGATGGCGTAATTGGCCGGTGGAGTGAAAGCCTCGGAGGGTGGTTCTCCGCGCTGACCGTAATCCAGTGTTAGATGGGTGTCTCCCTCCGGCCCTGAGGACACCGTATCAACGGCTAATCCAAGCGTCTCCGACCTACAGACCTCATTAACGTGGCGCACCTCAAGGTGCTCCTCTACAGTCATGGTCAGGCGGCTATGCACGCACTCGATACCGTTTACGGTCGCTCGACCAAGATACCCGGCTTTGAAATGCTGATGCCGCCAAAACGCGATCAGCGGATTACCGGGTGCAAGCGGGTACGCCGAGCCAGACTGGTAATTGCCATGGAACGAGCTCCATACGTTTGTCCTGTAATTGCAGGACTCAACCGCAACCCCAGAGATGCGACCCCGCGCACGACCGGATGCGAGATGCCGCCCATGGACGTCGTCGTATCGACCTCCTGGGCTACATCACTGAATTTGAGGGATGATGAGCGTTTTCAGCCTCTCCTCAAAAACACCGTACGGCTGTGTCCCTACCAGAACTTCACCTTCGACACCCGATGGCGTACTCTTCCCGATTACAAACGCGGGTGTACCGCGGGCGCCCTTGGCCGTCGCTTCCCGTGCCTCCTTCACGATGGCTTCCTTGTACTTCTGGCTCTCGATGCACTGGTGGAAAGCGGGGACATTGATGCCAATCTCAATCGCATAACTTAACAAATCCTCCATATTCAGCCGGGAGGGATTTCCCTGCATGCGATCGTGCATCGGCCAGAACTGCCCCTGCTCACCAGCGCATCGCCCAGCTTGTGCTGCGCGCATTGCATTACTATGAATCTCAAGTGGAAGGTCCATGCTGTAGAAACGAAGCTTTCCAGAATCTATGTAATTCCCCTTCAGTAATGGAAATGTGCCTTCAAAAAAGCGATTGCAGTAAGGACACTGGAAATCAGTGAACTCCACGATCGTCAGTGGTGCATTTTTCGCGCCGAGAAACGGCGCGCTGCCCACGTCGATTGCAGTCTTTACATTTCGTGCGGGGCCTATGGGCCCGTACCGCGCGCCTTCCTTTTCCAAAAGCAATCGAATCTGGCGAAGTTCATCGAGGATCTCCCTCACCTGCTCACCCGTTACCCCTGTTTCCGCACCGCCTAACTGTGCGAAAGCTACAGCAAGGCTCAACAGCATCGGTGCCCGCTTAAATCTCAACGCTGGCCTCATTTTCGTCCTCTCCACAGTAAGCGCGCTTGTCTTCCAGACAAACAACGTCGAGGCGGCCTCGGCTCTAAGCCATTCAGACCGCACCTTCGCTCTCTATCCGTGCTGCGATGCCCACCCGCGTTCACGAATCGCTACGGTAATAACGTGATCACCTGGCTTATAAGGTTGCCCGCATCGATACCGTCGTACTGCTGGTGAAGCGCCGCATGCGATGCGCGGGTGAAGTGAATCCGTCCGCCGCTATCAATGCTGATCGCCCCGACCCAGACTCCCGTGATCGCATAACGTGGCAACCCACGCACGGAGGGGAGGTTCGGCCGGACTTCTTCCTTACCGAAGAGTAGATAGCGTTCCCCAACGTGCATCATGGAATACTGCGTCGGAACTTCGGTAAATCCGCCCAGTGTGCCACCAATTTGCGACACGACAAATGCGTCAAGAGCTTTCGGCCCCACAACTACATGGTCCGCCGAAAGGACGCTGTCGGTTTCGAGTCTGTGTGGGAGGACTCGGGCCGGCATGACCTCCTGCACGGTAGCATCGACGACAATTTTTGAAGCGTCGATCAGTTCCTTAAGTGAGCGCGCCTGGGATCGTCGCGAGGGAGTCAATATAAATTTGGACGTTCCACTCGTAGGTGGCCACGCCTGCTCGTGCCCCTTGACCACCCTGTCCTGGGCCCAGAGGGCACCCCCACTGAGGGCGAATAAGAAGCATATAGGAATAAGTGATCGTCGCATGATAACTCCTCATCTCACCGGCGATCTCATTGCACCCTTCTCTGTCTGGTGGATGCAGAGTATCACTCATTCGCAGAAAATACACGCCGCAACCGCCACCATTGCCGCAAATGCCGGTTTTATTTTAACACCCACCCCCCGCACCCAATAATACCCAGTCTTTACTTCGTCCTCACATAACTCAAAGAACGCCGGTCATCTCTCAGTCACAGCCGAACTTCTCTTGATTACATCCGGAAACGGCCGCGGAGCGACGTTCAAGCCCACCCTCCGAAAGGCCCACAAAGCCCGAAACGTGTGATAGTCACTGGTTAGTAGAACTAAACGCCCGTTGTCCCTCGCCACAAGTTGCTTCTTATACAGAGAGCATTCTCTCTCGTGCTCACTGACCGGTCCTCCACCGTAATCCGGTTGGCGGGAGTCCCGCTCGCTACCGGAAAATCCCGCATCGAATCCGCTGGGCGAAATTGCCCTCCTCCGCTCACAATGACTCTCGCAACGGACTCTGCCGGTAAAGCCGCAGCGCATACACGTTGCGCCAGGTACGAACTCTGCCCGGTAATGCCTTCTTCGAGCGCCGATCCTCCCAGCACAATCAAAATGTCACCACTTGGATCCTCCATCGGCCGGCCAGCTCCCCCGCCCACCATGGCACAAAGCGACGTAAACATCACCGTCTCCCAACCAGCAGACCGATAGCTGCCAGGAGCCCAGCCAGCGCCTTGTGCATGCGCCTCAAAATCACTCTCTCTGAAGGATTTACGATCAAACTCATACCCGTCCCGCGGAAACCCATGAGTCTCCCGGTAAGAGCCATGTGCCTGCCTTGAAAATCGCCCGGCAAGTTGCCCGAAACTATGAGTTTGAGCGTAAATCGGGCAGTTTACGGCCTCTCGGAAGCATATTTTTGGCGCCCAGAGCCTTACGCGGAAGCTCATCCGCCATCAGCCGCCGCGATTCCTTGTTTTGAATGGCTTAACAGAGTTTTACGCTCAAGCTCATGAGTCTGGGCGTAAACCAACCGTGTGCTTGAGCGTAAAAAGTTACCAGTAAGTTTTGATATTTCAAAGAGATAACGGAAATGAGCCCGGCCCGCCATTATGGAATGGTTTATGGAACTACTCGATTGGACCCAACCATGGTTGTGGCAATGGTATGAGACTCATCATAAAACTCTGGCAATACGGGGCTTGGCAGTGTACAACAAGAGAGTACGTTTGTGTTTTTCTGAACTGTGGCCAAACTTCAG
>DATBID010000464.1:0-5248 GCA_036557125.1 Bryobacteraceae bacterium
CGTCTGGACGGCGGCCGTCGATTCCATCATGGCCAAGCTCACGCGCTGCCGTCAGACTCTCGAACAGATCCAGCCCGGTTGTAACGCCTCAAAGCGTCGCAAACGCTTGTCCAGTTAATTCGTGGACACTACACCAGTTTGATAACTGACCTTAGTCTACAAAACGTCCGGCATGCGCAGAAAACGCCATCGTCGGGGGAGCACAGGAATCGAGAGGCATCTGGGAGGCGCCCTTGACGCTCGATGAAGCGCTGCAACAAATCGAAGAACTCTGCCGCAGTTCAAACTCTGCGCTGGTTTCTCAACAGGAGGTAATATGCCCGGAAACGCAAGCGGCCGTCAGTTGTCTCGCGGAGGCCTACAACCGAGTACGGAAACGAGATCCACTCTACGGACAGCGGCGACGGGCCGGAGCTTTGCCGCCGCCGCCCGCGCGTGTGCTGCCCGGCTGATGGCGTCGGGGTCGGGACTCGAAATTCCGAGGCTTCGGGCAGCTTGCCTCGATCCTTTCCGGCCGCAGACAGCGTATGCCGGCGCATTCACCCTCGCGCGCAACCTCCTGTTAGCCGGAATCGGGACTTCCGAGGATTGGGAACGATCGAATGGCGACCCTGTCAATTTTATGCTGCACACAGTGCAGAGAGCGGCAGCGGGTTTCAACCAGAGGATCATCGACCGCGTGGCGCACACCAACATTGTCTTCGGCATTTACCCATCATCCTGGAGCTTGCGCGAGCCGGAACGGCGGAACAGGAATCACCTGTTTGTGGCGGTAGAAGCGACGCACATCTCAGTCGTTTATCTCCGCGAAGCTCTCGAATTATTGGCCAAGACGGACCCGCGTTTGCCGGCGACCTTCTACGGGATGCTGCTCGACGGCGTTTCCCAGTGGATACTCTGCTACGACGAATCGGCAGTGGAGAGCTACTACGAGTATCGGTTGGAGTCCTACAAAGAGGCCGTGGCCGACGGGGAGGCGCAGGAGGGTCTAGAAAGGCCGCAAACCATCGAGAATGCCAAGGGTCCGTGGCTCAGCCGGAAATTCAAGCCGTGGCCAGCCCGTCGGATCCGCAATGTTATCTCATCCATTCCGGCACGCTCCGAGACTCGCCAGATTCTGGAGGCAGCGGTGCAACTTCGCAGGCTTGCAAGAAAACGAAAGCGCGGTCGTCCGGACTGGAAGGCCCTGGAGGAGTGCTTTCCCAACGGTTGCTACACCGTCCCCTTCAGCATCCTGGCCTTTTACGAGCAGGACCTGGTGTGTGAGGCTTTCCAATTCGAGGAACAGGATTGGCTGAACAGCGGCGAAGACTCCAGTCCGGCATTTTTCAGCGTTCTCGACCCCAACAATATCCACTCGATCACGAAGGCGTTCGAGGAACTCAAACATTTTCTGGCAATGCTGGAGGCCTTCGGCGGGTTGTTGGCTCTCCTGCCAGGGGCGGATTTACTGGAGGTGGAAAAATGAAATTCGATGCGAATTTCGCCGAGGTGGAAGCCATTCAACTGCAGGCCGCGATTCTCCTATACGGACCAAAAAGCAAAGGCATCAGCTTCGCTTCCGTGCATGAGCCGTACCGGGACCAGGGCGGCGCGCCTTATCTGGATGCCGGCCGGCCAATCACGGTCGAGTTCTTGCGCACCATGGCCCGCGGATTGGGGTTGCAGATGTCGTTGGAAATCCTACCGGAAACGGTTTTGGTGCGCACGCCGGATGTCGTGGCTTGGTGGGTTCCCGCGGCGGTCCGGCCGATGTTCTTCTCGGCAGCGTCGGACGGCAAAACGCTCAGCGGCAAAGTCTATCCGCATCCGCCGCTAGTGTTTGCCGTAGAAGGCGATCACGGGTTGAGAATCCGCGCTCTGTTGGAAAACCGGCGGCCCGATCGCCACAGTGCGATCGCCATCGCGCCGTACTGGAACATCAGTGCTGACGGCGTTGTTTGTCTGGGAGACACGCCGATGCCGCATTCCGCCAGTCTCGACTCCTTGAGCGAGTGGGTGGACGGGTTTTTTCGAAGCGAATTCACTCATTCCGGGGCGACAAAACTGACTAATCACCCCGAAGGACATCTCGGGCTGTGGCGCGATCTGGCGGGACGTCAGAAGTTTCCAGCCGAGTGGCTGGCACCCGCTGACAAGCTGGAGGCGTGGCTGTGCCAAAAACGATAAGCGAACATATTCCGCAGGTGACGTGGTCGAGGCGGCACATTATCGTTACCGTTGTAGGCTCCGGCGGGACCGGAGCGCAAGTCGCTACGGGCCTACCCTACCTCCACCAGGCGCTCCTCGCCGATGGTCATCCCTACGGCCTGCGTGTTTTTCTGGTCGATGGGGATGAGATTAGCGAGACCAATTGTGTGCGGCAACCGTTTGCACGGTCAGAGATCGGTCTGTATAAAGTGGTGGTCCTGATCAACCGGCTGAATCTGTTCTGGGGACTGGACTGGGAGGCAGTACCGTACTTTGTGGAGTCCGGCCAGGACCTTCCCGATTCTGATTTTCTGATCTCCTGTGTGGACACGCGTGCGGCCCGAGCAACGCTGGCACGGATTGTAAGCTTGAAATCGAGACGATTCCAGTACCATCTGGATGCGGGCAACCTGGAGGACCGAGGACAGTTCGTGTTAGGCCAGCCGCTTCGAAGGGGTCGGAAGGACCGGGAAAAACGATTGCCGTGCGTCCATGAGCTGTTTCCCTCCATTATTCACGGGCGCGCGGACAAGCGGGACCGTTTGGCCGCATGTAGCGCGGCGGAATCGCTCAAAGCCCAACAGCCATATCTGAATAGCATCCTCGCAAATCATGTCCTTGCCTTGCTAGCCCGGCTACTCCGTCACCGAAGGATCAGCTATCACGGCGGCTTCGTCAATCTTGCGACCGGCCAGGTTTCGCCTCTACCTGTGAACCCAGCCATTTGGGAACGGATGCGGAAAGCTGCCGAGAAAGAACAGCGGCATCTGAAGTAGTCGCCAGCTCTGCACATCCAAAATATCCAAAATCGAATTGCTCAAGAGGAGAATTATGTTTGCTGAGTTATTACCCTTCCTGAAGGATCGTACCCTAATGCTGATAATTGCAGGTATCAGCGACCGAACGTTACGTGTAAACGTGATTCCCCAGCGTAGACCGGACAAGCAGGAAGACACCGCGGAAACGGCGCTGACCTGTCCCCTAACGGTCACCGGCACAGCCGAGGAACTGGATCGCGAATTTGCCAAGCAGATCAGCGGCTTCCGGGCTTCTTGGGACCGGCTCCAATCCAATCTTGGCGAAATCGAGTCCGCTCATGCTGCGGCCGTCAAAACGATCGAGGAAGAGAAAAAGAAGGAACTGAACAATAAGAAGAGAGCATCCAGTCCGACAGTCAACGCGGCGGCGCGAAACGATTCGGAAGCGGCGCCTGTTGCCGCGAATGAAAAGCCCGTGTTTGGAAGCAAGATAGCATCTGTGGCGGGTCCCACAACACAGTCGCTATTCGATACGGAACCCGGGACAGACCAACCGGCGGCGCACTCACCCACCCCGTGCTGACGAGCCGACAAGGGCCGACCCGCAGATAGAGCCATCAGAATGCGGCATCCGTCATGGGCCTATTCTCCCTAGGCAGCAACGTCATTCGTTGATGCCATTCCTGGCGCACGCAAGCGCCAGCGACTGCGAAAGGGCGAGAGAGATCTCGCCACAACGGCGAACTGAATACCTCGGGACCGATTGCTTCGGCGACTCCGACCAAGCGACAGGGTCCGGTTCCACATCCCACGGTGTACCGTTTGTGTCGACATTTCTAAGATCTGTGTCAGCTTTTCTGATGCCCACGTTCTAAGAGTCTACAACAACAAGGAATTCCGGACCTATTACACGAACAAGATAACAAGGAGGACAACAGCCATGCAGATTCAAAAGTTACAACGCAGCTTCAGGTATTGTGAGGGAAAATCTTCGGCCGGGGCTCTTATCTTGCCCGACCCAGACCCGTCCCTCGATGTGGAAAGCGTGCGCACCTTACTTTCCACCAGCTATCCCGAAATAACCACCGCCGCGCTGACTGGCCCCGAAACAATCGGCGACAAGCTGGTGTATACCTTCTCCCGGTCCGTAGGCGTCAAAGGCTGATAGTCATACGAGTGACAAAAGAAACGACAACACGTCTTGTAAGGCCACGATGGCACACGTGCCGCGAATTTATCTGCGCGAATACGGCCGCTTAGCAGATCTAAGCCGGGAAGGATATGCAACCGGGCTGGCGCTCATCAAAGGAAATGGGCGGCAGTCAACGACGTTCCGCACAGCTTGGATCCTGATCTCAAGATCGCAGGGGAAGAACCAGTGGCCAACGACTATCTGATGACGCTTCAGAATTAGGGCCAGCAGCTTAAGGCAAACCGAACAGCATCCGCGAATAGCTTGATCTGCTGAAGCGAATTCGCCGTGCTGCCCTCACACATGTTGCGGGCATAGCCCGTGATGGCGCAGAGCGTCCTGGAGGTTCTCGATGCACTTTACAGACCCGCCGATCTTCCCGTCGGACGATGGATCGCTCCGGAAAGACCTATGGGAGTTGCGGCCAGCTCCTGGTGATTTTCTCTTTCTCGCACAAGCGTTGAGGATCCACCCCGTAACGGCACGGACTTTGGTTTCCCGGGGTTTGGGGACGCCGGAACAGGCCACAGCTTTCTTGAATCCCTGCTGGGGCAATCTCCTGGACCCCCACGATCTGCCTGATTTTGAGCGAGCTACGATGCGAACCGCTCGGGCAATCAGACAGCGGGAGCGGATTCTGGTTTTTGGCGACTACGATGTGGACGGAATTGCTGCGACGGCTATCTTGCTGAACGCGATCCGGATTTGCAGCGGCAACGTGGGCTGGGACATCCCTCACCGCCTGATCGACGGCTACGGGCTAGGAGAGCAACACGTAAATGCCGCATTGGAAAAAGGCGCGACCCTCATCATCACTACCGATTGCGGGATCCAATCGTTGGATGCAGTTCAAAGGGCCAACAGGTACGGTATTGACGTGATCATCACCGACCATCACATACCCGATTCGGAGCTTCCCGCAGCGCTCGCCATAGTGAATCCGAACCGGACCGATTCGGTGTACCCCAACCGCCATCTGTGTGGGGCAGGTCTCGCTTTCAAGTTTGCGGCAGGGCTGTTGTCCCGGCTGCAGATACCGGGGCAGAAACAGCGAGAGTTATTGGCTTCGTTTTTGAAACTGACTGCGATTGCCACGATCGCGGACGTG
>DATBID010000465.1:0-29742 GCA_036557125.1 Bryobacteraceae bacterium
TCGGCTATGAGAACGGGCATTACGGCGTCTCCATGAAGATCGGCGAGCATGCCTTACTTCCGAAGGTCCGCGGCACACCGGCGGATCATCTGGTGATCGCGAGCGGGTTCAGTTGCCGAGAACAGATTGTACAAGGCGCCCGGCGGCAAGCGTTGCACCTCTCCGAGGTCCTGGCAATGGCGCTCCATCAGGGTACGCCCAATGCCTCCGTCGCCAACCAACGCGCGCGAATCGGTTGGAAGCCGCTGGCCGCCGCTGCTGCCGCTACCGCGGTGACATTTGCGGCTACGGCGTTGATCCGCCGCCGCTAGATCGAGGAAATAAGGAGCAAGGAAATGGACAAAGTCCCAGGTGTCCGGAGCGGCCGCGCAGAGGCTATTAGTTCTCCCGGCCCTACGAATCGGCCCCTCGACGCCGCTAATCCCGATTCGCGCGTGCCGCCGATATCCGATTCCGGCAGCATGCCCGGTTTCAAGTTCCCGTTTGCACTGGCGAACAAGCGCGTATACCAGGGCGGCTGGTCCCGCGAGGTCACCGCGCGAGAACTCCACATCGCCAAGGAACTTGCCGGTGTCAACATGCGCTTGGAAGCCGGGGGCATTCGCGAATTGCATTGGCACAAGGCGGCCGAGTGGTCCACGATGCTCTACGGAACCGCGCGCATCACCGGTGTCGACGCGCAAGGGCGCAGCTTCGTCGATGACGTTGGGGTCGGCGATCTCTGGTACTTCCCTGCCGGTATCCCCCACTCGATTCAGGGCCTCGGCCCTGATGGCGCCGAGTTTCTGTTGGTCTTCGATGACGGCCAGTTCTCCGAGTATGAAACCGTGCTGCTCTCGGATGTGATGGCGCACACGCCGCGCGATGTCATGGCTAGGAATTTCGGGATCGATCGCCAGCGGCTGGCGGGCGTTCCTCCGGAGGAGCTATTCATCTTCCAGGCGCCCGTCCCCGGACCGCTCCACCTCGACCAGCAGCAGGCTGCCAGGGAGAAAGAAGTATCGCCGTGCGGCTTCTCCTTCCGTCCGGCACAACAATGCGACTTGAAGAAGTTTCCCGGCGGAGACGTGCGTATTGTCGACTCCACATCATTCAAGGAATCAACTACGGTGGCGGTTGCAATCGTTACCGTGTATCCCGGATGTCTGCGCGAGGTGCATTGGCACCAGAATGCGGATGAGTGGCAATACTATATCGGCGGCAAAGGACGCATGACCGTCGTCGGCACCGGCGCACGCGCGCGTACCATGGATTTCGAGTCTGGCGATGTAGGCTATGTGGAAAAAACGCTGCCGCACTTTATCGAAAACACCGGCAACGAAGACCTGCGCTATCTGGAGGTCTTCCGTGCTCCGCGATTCGAAGATCTGTCGTTCTCGGAGTGGCTGTCACATACGCCGGCCGAGCTTGTCATGGCGCATCTAAACATCGACAGGAACACGTATGAGCAGATTCCCAAAGAGAAGCTCGTTATCGTGGGACCTTGAACTCTTGCATCGGCCCGGAGACTTCCGGATTGCATCAATCCAAATCTAGGGCTAAGGTGGGATTATGACAGTGGAAGCCATCAAAGAGGCAATCACCCGGCTGCCACAGGATGAGCGCCACGCGTTGGCAGCTTGGCTCAATGATCTAGATTACGATGACTGGGACAGAGAAATGGTGGAAGACTTTTCTCCCGGTGGCCGCGGCATGGAGCTTGTCGAAAAAATCAAGCGCGACATAGCCGACGGCAAGGCTCTTCCGTTCGAAGAGGGACTGGCACAAGGTAAAGCCAACCAAAACCGTCCGCGCCGGTGAACTTCCCTCACAAGGCACTTCCATCGTTTGGCACTGTTATTGCGATCTACCTCAGGACGTTCAGAGCCAGGCCGATAAGCAATACGAATTGTTGGTCCACGACCCGGCCCACCCGTCCCTCCACTTAAAGCCGGTCGGCGCATTCTGGTCCGCTCGCGTTACAAACGCTTATCGTGCGCTGTCCATCCGGCGGGAAAGTGAGTTCGTGTGCTTCTGGATTGGCAGCCACGATGATTACGAGCGGCTTCTGCGGTTCCAGTAAAATGCTCCTTATGCGAAATTGTTTGCTCCTTAGTCTGGGAGCCGCCGTTCTGATTCCCTCCGCTTTCGCTGCCGATTGCGACCGCGCTTGCCTGAAAGGCGTGCTCGACCAGTACCTGAATGCCGTTATCGAACACAATCCCTCGGCCGTGCCGCTGACGCCCGGATACCGGCAGACCGAGAACGCGGTGGTTCGGCGGCCCGGCCAGGGAATTTGGCAGACGGCCAAGGCGCTCGGTAAAGTCCAGCGACGCTACTTCGACCCGGTGACACAGAACGCGGCGTATTTCGGCACGCTCGAAGAGACCTCCGGCAACGCGGCTGTGGTGACGCTGCGGCTAAAGCTCGCCGGCCGCAAGGTGGCCGAGGCCGAATGGTATCTCGCTCGAAAAGGCGACCCCGGCATCGGCGTGGGAGCCGGCGTGCAGGCCAACAGCGCTTTCTGGGATCCCGAATATCTGGCTGCTCATCCACCAGTGGAGCGGGTGGTCCCCAAAGCCGAACGCGTTTCGCGCGAGGACCTGATCGCTATTACCAACAGCTATTTCGATTCGCTTTCGGCCCACAACGGGCACATCATGATCGCGCACCCCGGGTGCGTGCGCCTCGAGAACGGCGTGCTCACCACCCAACGGGAGGCGCCGGCGAATCTGCCGGCCAATGCCGCCGGCGTCTTCAACGGCAAAACCGATTGCATGAACGAGCGGGCCATGACGAATATCTACGCCGTGGTCGCTCGCCGCTTCCCGGTAGTGGATGAAGAAGCCGGCACCGTGCTCGGGTTAGGCGTCTTTCTGCGCAAGCCCGGCGTGGCCATGCGCCGTAATCAATTCAGCGAGTGGTTCGTCATCGACCAAGGCAAGCTACGCGCCATCTATTCTTCGATGTTCTACCCAGACCAGGACGCGTTGGTGCCCAATTGGCCGCCCTATAACGGCAATTGGCCCGCGCCGCCCGCGCCGAAGTAGCGGCGGCCACCTGGCGGTCTGCCCCGACGCGACCACACGATGCCCAGTAGTCCGAGGCCGGCCAACACAAACAGCGAAGGTTCCGGAGTTGCAACGGCAACCAGTTCTACTGTTCCAGGTTCAAGTGGTTGGCTGTAGACGACATCCCACTTTTCCTTCCCATTGTTAAACGTCTGCCCTTCGATGTTGCTGAATGCGCCGGTTCCGTCTCCACCGCCTTCAATGATTAAAAATGTTTGCCCTACCGGAGGAATGTAGGAATTCGCCAGCGTGATCCGCAGCGTGCCATCCACGAGGATAGGATTAACCGAATTTAGGGTGCCAAAACTGGTAGCGCCGCCGATCACCTCGTCATAGGTTCCGTTTGGCGACACTTGGAGGCCAAGAACCGGCAAGGAACCCTCATTAGGAGGGCCGCCGACGTATAACCCGAAACCGTCTGACACGATCGATCCGGCATTCACCAATGTGTCAGGGGAGTTCAGTGGTAGCAGGTTGCCCGTCCCCACCGTAAAGGTTCCACTAATCCCCAAATCGAAAATATTTACGTTGGGGTTTGCAGTGTTGAAGGTGCCGTTCACTTCTACGAGTCCGCCGGCGTCAAAGGTCCCCACGTTCACCAATCCCCCGCTATTTAAATCGAAGGTCGCAGGACTCCCAATGGTTAAAGAACCGATATTCGCCTTTCCGCTAATGTCAAACGAAGTGTTGTCGCTGATACCAATTAGGCTACCTGCATTTAGAGTCGCACTCGGATCGACGAACAGTGCCGCGGCCGAAATATCCTGCACGTCGTGTACACTGACTCGGCCATTAACGGACAGCGTGGAACCGCTCTGTACTGTAACGAAACTGCCCTCTACGTCGAGACTGTCGACGGTCGGGCTGATATCCACTCCGACGCTCGGAGGGACAGGAGGGAACACGCCGAAAGGGTTTATGCTCACTGCATAAGTGGTTCCACTGCTGTTATTCGGAACGACCGCCGGACTCCAGTTGCTTGCAGTGCCCCAATTCCCAGTGCCCGGCCCGACCCAGCTTATGGGTACACTGTCGGCGGGAAGTAGGAAGCAAATCAAGGCCAAACCTAATAACAGGAAACACAGGCGATAACACCCTCGCGGCATTTTCTCCTCCGTATGCGCCGGCGCAGAAACCGAATTTTAGTAAAAAATCTATCATCAGCCGGCTCCCGGCACAATTGGGACATTTCTGTAGGCTTTGCTATACCCAGCCAGCCCGTCGCATTCACAATCTCGGGACAGGTTCGCAACTTCTGCCCACTGTGGGGCCAGTGCCTCTGCGGCGCAATCCGGCCTGCAAGAAAACCATTCCCGAAAAGTGCTGCCGGCGATTTTTCATCCATCTCGGTGGGCGCCGCGCAGCGGGGTCACACATAAATCGAATCTGTTTGAAAGTAACTAACCCATTCTTAGTTCAAATAGTTGTGGACTATTTCGAGAACTCCCGATCCCCTTTCGCCTCGTTGGCCCGTGCCGCCCGCGCCGAAGTAGCGGCAGCGCTCGATCTACATCAATTCCGCCTCAACGATGCTCACATCCGAAGCAGTAGGGATGATGCGAGTCATTTTCAGCCCCGCGCCAGCCAGGAGGGCGCTATATTCCGCGGCGGTTCGTTCTTGGCCCCCCGTAATCGCCAGCATGATCATGTCCAGCAACTTGCCCCAGTGCGGAGCATTTCCTTCCGGCAACACAAACTCTACAATCAGTACTTTGGCGCCGGGCTTCATTGCCTTCTGGCAATTGCGCAGAATCGTCAGGCACTGTTCTTCGCTCCAGTCGTGGATAATGTGCGACAGGATGTACGCGTCGCCTCCGCCGGGCACACTCTCGAAGAAATCCCCGTGCTCGATACGTGCTCGGCTTTCTATTCCCGCGTCCCGCAGGATGGCCGGCGCATCAATGACAACGTTCGCGCGATCGAACAGTACGCCGCGCGGCCCCGGATGACGAGCCAAAATATGAGCCAGCATGTTGCCGTTGGCGCCGCCAACATCGACGACGACGCTGAGCCTCGGAAAGTCGTACGCCTCAGCGACAGCCGGCGCCTCTGCGCCGTGAAGTCCGGCCATGGCTTCACTGAACTGAGCAGCGAGTTCGCGATGCTGCGCGAGATACTCAAACAGAGGCATACCGAAAACCTTTTCCATTGCGGTCTGCCCCGTCTCCAATGAGTACGGAAGCTCTTCCAACCCTTTCCACACAAACCGTCCCGCCATCGTCAGAATGGTCGATCGGGCACAGCCAGGCGCGTCGCTCTTCAGCGCCTCTCCAAGTTGCGTAAGTGCGAACGTCTGGTCCGGAGACTGCGTCACGATGCCGAGACTGGCGAGCGTCCGCAGGAATCGATACAGCGCTCGTGGGTTGGTTCTCGTGGGCCTCGCGAGATCGGCGGCAGACTTCGCGCCGCTCGTCAGGTGGTCGGCGATGCCAAGTTGGGCGGCCGTCCAGACCACGCGGGAAACCCAGCAGCCCGTTGCCATTTGGATGAGCTGCACGTGCGGTGGCACGGAGGTTGGTTGTGGGGACATATCGCGGCAATCATAACGCCGAGGGCCTATCGCGCACCAGCACCGCCGCCGGCCTTTGCCGTTTCCAGATAGCTCTTTCGCGCCTTCCGAATGATGCCGCGCGCATCCTCGGCCGAGCGCCAGCCGCGAATCTCAGTGGTCTTGCCTTCCAGTTCTTTGTAGATGTTGAAGAAGTGTTCGATCTCGCGCAAGGTATGCGTGAAGACCTCTCCTATATCCTGAATCTGGTCGAAGCGCGGATTGCGGTTCGGCACCGCCAGGATTTTTTCATCCGCCATTCCCTGGTCCCACATTTCCAGCCATCCGACCGGGCGCACCGCGATCAGTACGCCCGGATGGCTCGGCTCATCGACGAGAGTCAAGACGTCCATCGGGTCTCCGTCGGCCGCCAGCGTGCCGGGAATGAAGCCATAATCGCCCGGATAATGCATCGGCGAGTAGAGAACGCGGTCCAGGCGGAAGACGCCGAGCTCCGCATCATATTCATATTTATTCGTGGAATTGCGCGGAATCTCCACGATCATGCGAACAATGGAGGGGCAGTCTGGGCCGGGGTCGAGATCGGCCAGATTTGACATTCAAAAGCCGGGCACGCTACAGCGTCAAGTGCTCGACCACCAATTGGTCGGCGTAGATCTCGCCCTTAATGGTGACCCGCGGCTTGAAGGAGGAACCCATGCCGTTCAACAGCGCGTGGCCTTCCTCGCTCGACTGCACCGCCTGCGCGGCCCAGGTGTTTCCACCCTCATCGAGATTCAGCAGCCGGCCCTGGTCCGTGAGGAGCGCGAAGGCCTTCGTGTCGCCGGTAATGCCGCAACTGTCGTCCGGCTGGCGGCTGTACAGGTCGCGAACCTGATGCTGAAGCACGTCCGCCTGTTCCTGAGCCAGCGTTTCCTTGTCGACGGTGACGCCGTGAGCCTGAATGGTGGGCGGCTGCGGCTGAACGTCCTTACCGGCAAATGCCGTTTTGGAGCGCTGATCGTTCATCGCCTGCTGTAGCTCGGAGTTTGTCGCGGGAGCGATCAGGTTCATTGGTGCCGGTGTGCGGGCGAGGTTTTCCTGCGAGCGGTCACCGCAGCCGGCATCCACCAAAATCCCCGAGATTTCCACAGAACCAGCGGGCGGCCCCGGCGCTCCCGGCCCCAAATAAAGGCTATTGTTAACCGGTTGGTCCGTCCCGTAAGTATTCCGATAGGCGGCGGCCACCGTAAATAGGACGAGAATACCGAGTGCCCCGGCGATAAGTAAGCGCGATTTCATGAATCCCTCTCTGAAAAAATACCAGGACCGCAGCCCAACAGCAGCTCTGCGCCACTGCGCGATGGCTGCGGAAAAGTAAACTCCCCCTAAATTATACTTGACTGGACTTGGAGCCACCCGGATATACGGGTATGCTGTCTGGCGGGCCGCTCGGTTGAGCCGTCACGCTGTTCGCGACAGTTCGGTCGATTGTGCGGCATTGCCTACGACGAAGCGATGCGAACTGATGCGCACGGCCGTCCGGTTCTGATCGCTGCGTACGACAAATCCGGTAGCCTGGAGATCCACCGGGTACGCGGCGTCGTTACGGGCGGGCCAATCGATCCGCAGCTCGATATGGGATCCCACCGGCAATGGCCGTTTCGTCTTGAATCCTACTCCGTCCTTGCTCATGTCGCGGGTTACCCCTGTTTGCCACCGGCTGTCCGGTTCCCCTTTCTGCGAGAGGCGGTAACGAAGAGTGAGACGGACGTCGAATCGGGCACTCTCACGGCGCTCATCGGATGATCTCTTCATAGGTCTCCTGCCGCCTCCCGGGTAAACCAGCAGGTATTCCGGTACAACTCCGCCGGAGGCGTGGTGACCGAAAGTGCAATTCATCAGCCTTTATTGATAAGCAATATACTTAGCACTCTTTTCACATGTGAGGTATGGAACTTTTACAAGGTGAAAAATACATGTTGCCGGCACGGGACGCCTGAGTACTGTGGGTCTCCCGAGTACTCGCTTCCGGTTCACAGCGTGGTGCTGATACCATGAAAACTCCTGAATATGCCGCTGCGCCTGTACAATACGCTTACCCAGCAAGTTGAACCGTTTTCTCCACAGCAGGACAACGAGGTGCGTATGTACACCTGCGGCCCCACGGTTTACGACTTCGCGCATATCGGCAATTTCCGGACCTTCACTTTCATCGATATCCTGCGGCGCTGGTTGCGTTTAAGCGGCTACCAGCTCGACCACGTCATGAACATCACTGACGTGGATGATAAGATCATCCGCAACGCCACCGCGCAACGGAAGTCGCTCGAAGAGTACACCGCCGTTTATACGAAGGCATTCCTGGAGGATTGCGCGAAGCTGCGCCTGGAAGAGCCGGAGCACCGTGTACCTGCCACAGCCCACATTGACGACATGGTACGGGCTATCCAGCAGCTTGGCGAGGCCGACCATACCTATCGCGGGGATGGCTCAGTTTATTTCCGTATCTCTACCTTTCCGGGTTATGGCAAGCTCTCCCATAACGATTTCAGCGGCAATATCGCCGGCGCGCGGGTGGATGTGGATAGCTACGAAAAAGCCGACGCTCGCGATTTCGCCTTGTGGAAAGCTCCTAAAGAGGGCGAGCCTTTCTGGGAGACAGCGCTCGGTCCGGGCCGGCCCGGCTGGCACATCGAATGTTCCGTAATGGCAATCAAATATTTGGGAGAAACCCTGGATATTCATGCGGGCGGCGTGGACCTGATTTTTCCCCACCACGAGAACGAGATTGCGCAATCGGAAGCGCTCACGGGCAAGCCGTTTGCGCGCTTCTGGCTGCATTCCGAGTTTCTGCTGGTGGAAGGGCAAAAGATGTCGAAGTCGCTGGGCAACTATTACACGCTTCGCGACATTCTGGAAAAGCATGGCTATCACCCGGAAGCGGTCCGCTACCTGCTGGCATCGGTGCCGTACCGCAAGCAGCTCAACTTCACGTTCGATGGCCTGAAATCGGCCAATACCGCGATTGACCGATTACGCAATTTCAAGCTGCGGCTCGATACGGAGCGCCTTCCCGAAGGCGCGAACGAGCGCGTGACGGTGCGCACTACGGACGCATGCAAGGCGTTTCGCGAGGGCATGAACGACGATCTGAACACGGCCGAAGCGCTGGGCGCGGTTTTCGAATACATTCGCGACGCCAATAGCGCCATGGATTCCGGCGAATTCCGCTCGGGAAACACCCAGGGCGCGCTCGAGCTGCTAGGCTGGTTCGACCAGGTGTTCGATATTCTGCGGCCCACGCCCGCGGCTGAAACGGAAATTTCCGAGGCCGAAGTAGAAGCCCTAATCACCGAACGGAACGCGGCCAAAAAGGCGAGGAATTTCGCGCACGCCGACGAGATCCGCGGGCGCCTCCTCGAAAGCGGAATTATTTTAGAAGATACCAAGGCGGGGGTGCGCTGGAAGAGGAAGACGAATTGAAACTGCATACCAAGGTAGTTCACACAGGCGACCGCAAGAAGGCCGGGCAGCACGTTCCGGTCACCACGCCCATCCACACCGCCGCCAGCTACTTCTATGAATCGATGGAGCAGCTCGACCGCGTGTTCGGTCAGGAGGAGAAGGGGTTTTCTTATGCGCGCTACGAGAACCCTTCGACGGCCGCGCTGGAAGAGCTGGTAGCAGCACTCGAAAGCGGCCACGGTGCTCTCGCCTGCGCCTCCGGTATGTCGGCCATTCACATGGCGATTGAAACCGCGCTCGTGGACCGGCGCAGATCGATCGTGGCGGCCAACGCTCTCTACGGCGCTACCGTCAGCCTGCTCATGCAAGTGATGCAACCGGCCGGCGTGGCTGTGACCTTTGTTGACGCTTGCGACCTCGATGCTCTGTGTGCGGCTGTGGCCGATGCGAAACCGGGATGCATTCTGGTGGAGGCTATTTCCAATCCACTATTGCGCGTGGGGCAGATGGACCGGATCGCAGCCATTGCGCGCGAGGCCGGCGCGGCCCTCGTGGTGGACAGCACTTTCGCCACGCCGTTGATCCTAAGGCCCCTCGAATTGGGCGCAAACCTGGTGGCGCACAGCGCAACGAAGTACCTCTCTGGCCATGGCGACGTCTTGGGCGGCGTGGTGGTGAGCGACGAAGAGCACAACGGCACGCTGCGCTCGCTTTCGCGGACGATTGGTCCGGTCATGGGACCATTCGAAGCCTACCTGACCATGCGCGGCATCAAGACATTCGCCCTGCGTATGGAGCGGCAGTGCGCCAATGCCTGCCGCGTGGCCTCCTGGCTGGCGGCGCACCCGCGCATCGCGCACGTGTATTTCCCCGCGAGCTCGGACCACCCTGACGCCGCCACTATCCGCCGCCTGTTTCCGCCGAATCTTTATGGCGCGATCATCAGCTTCGAGCTGAAAGATGCGGGCCGCGATGAGGTCTTCCGCTTCATGGATGCGCTGCGGCTGATTGTGCGGGCGACGTCACTGGGCGATGTGCACAGCATGATGCTCTATCCGGTGATGAGCTCGCATCGGGAGATTTCTCCCAAGCATCGGGAGCGCATGGGAATCAGCGATGGGCTTGTGCGCCTTTCGGTGGGTATTGAAGCCGCGGAAGATATTATCGAAGACCTGGAGCAGGCGCTCGGATAAACCCAGCCGCGCTGAGGACGATCCCCAGTTGGCGGGTGTCGGGCGGCGCGGTGAAGGTCCGGTCCACTTGAATTTCGACATTCACGGAAGGCCCTGTGGCCTGAAGCGGCGAGGACTGTAAAGTATACGAGCCGGGCGAGCGGTACGTCTGTGTGGCCACGATCCTGCCATCCACCAGAATACTGATGTGGCGCGCGGGGGCGGCGGCGGGAATGGTGAACACGGCGGCGAGAGCAGCGGGTGCTGAGGGGGCTTTGAGGACTAAGATGGCGTGCCCGGCGGTCCAGCGGTAAGCGCCGGCCTCAAGCTGGTAAATGCCGCTAACGATTTGCTCGGCGGCTGCGGGCGCGTTCATGGGCAGATAGTCGCGCGTGGGATGGCGTTCCAGGATGAGATCGGCGCGAAGCCGGTCGATGGGGCCGTCGGAGACGCCGAAAGGCCACAAGCCGCGCGAGGCATCCGAGTAGCCGGAATGCGTTTCAAGACCGATCAGCCGCAGCGGGATCGCGGGCTGAATATCCATGCGCGCGATGGTGGAGACGGGCACGATGGGCGCCACCGAGCGGGTGAGTTCGCTCGAAACCACAATGTCTCCCGGGCGGAGCTGTTGGGTTTTGCGCAGCGGCAGTGCGTGATCGGCTTCGAGATAGAAGCGCAGGCCGAGTTCGCCATCGACCCACACACGATGATTGGCGGTGCGCGCAGCAAGCCGAGCGGCGAAGCGGCGGTTGGCATCCCAGTGCTGATAATTGACGACGGCGAGGGCGAGGCTGAGCGCTATCTGCGCTGCGAATGCGGGCGCCAGCCATTTGACCGAAAGGCGGGAAGCGAGCAGAGCGACAGGCGCGGCGATCGGCAGGAGATACCGCGCCGATCCGGCGAAGAAAACGGCGATGGCGCCGGCGAAGAAAATCGCGATCCAGGCTAAAAGGAAACGCGTGGCAGGCTCGGCACGCTTGCGCCAGGCGAGCCAAATTGTTCCGGGCAGCAAAACTGGAAACACAATCCAGCAAGAGTGGATGGCGAGCGCCTCTGCATTGCGGATCTTGAGCGCCAGCGCCTGGAAATTGTGAGTCGCGAAATAGCCGGTGAGTACTGCAGCGGGCAAGGCGCCGGTCGATAAGCGCTCGAAGAGTTGGTACGCACCCAAGGTGAAGGGAGGGGTCAATAGGGCGATCCAGGGGACCGCTCCCTTACGGTCGCGGCTCGGATATAAGTACGCGTACACAGCGAGAATGGGCGTCAGGAAAATGGCCTGATACGCGGCCATGGAGGCGAGCACCATGGCTCCGGCCGCGAGCCAAAATCGCCCTGCGCAATAGAGCGCGATGGCGGCCATCCAGAAAGCCAGAAACGGGAGATCGGATTCGAAAGAGTTGCCGTTTACCAGGAAGGCCGGGACTGCCAGGAACAGCAGCGTGGCCCACAGTGGTCTAGGCGAGAAGCGCCGGGCGAGCGACCACATCGCGGCGGCTGCGATCAGCGAGAAGGCTGTGTAAGCGATGTGAAACGGGACTTCCTTCACATCGCCGAACAGAGCGATTAGCGCTGCCAGTATCCAGGCATCGAGCGGAGGGTGAGGATGGCCGCGAAGGTCGACGTCCACACCTTGGAAGACATACGTGGTATGCACCGGATGCAGCGGTTCAATGAGCGCGTGCTCGGCTTCAGAGATATAGGTATCGTCATCGCCTTGGATTGCCTGGTTCAGAAAGGGAAGGCGGAGTAAGAGGACCAGCCCCAGAATGAGGACCAGACCTCTTGCTAGACGGGCTTCCATCGCAAAACCGGCTTACGGGCGGCAGTCACTTCGTCGACGCGGCTGGTGCGGGTAGCGTGCGGCGCGGTTTTTACGAGTTCCGGGTCTTTTTCAGCTTCTTCCGCGATATCAATCATGGCTTGGATGAAACGATCGAGTTCGTGCTTGGTTTCGGTTTCGGTCGGTTCGATCATCATGGCCCCCCGCACGATCAATGGAAAGCTGACGGTGTAAGGATGGAAGCCGTAATCGATCAGCCGCTTGGCGATCTCGCCGGTGTGCACGTCGTGTTTGGCCTGACGCGTGTCGCTGAAGACCACTTCGTGCATGGAAGGCGAAGGGTAGGGCAAATCGTAGTGCGATTCGAGGTTCTTGCGCAGGTAATTGGCATTCAGTACGGCATCGAGCGTAACATTGCGCAGGCCCGGTCCGCCGTGGGCCAGGATATAGGCCAGCGCACGGACCAGCACGCCGAAGTTGCCGTAAAAGGCGCGCACGCGGCCGATCGAATGTTTGCGGCGATAGTCCCATGCCCACTTCTTGCCGCGCTGCTTCAAGCGCGGAAGCGGCAGAAACGGTTCCAGTTCGCCCTTTACCACAACAGGTCCCGCGCCCGGGCCGCCACCGCCATGCGGGGTGGAGAAGGTTTTATGCAGGTTGAGGTGCATGGCGTCAACGCCAAAATCGCCCGGACGCGCAATGCCCATTAGCGCATTCATGTTTGCGCCATCCATGTAAAGGAGCGCGCCCTTGGAATGCAGGATCTCGGCAATCCGGATGATGTTCTCCTCGAAAATGCCGAGCGTGTTGGGATTGGTGAGCATAAGGGCGGCGACATCTTCATTGACCGCCTCGGCGAGCACCGCAACATCGAGCATGCCGGAGTCGTTCGACTTGATGTTTTGGACGGCGTAGCCGGCCATGTGAGCCGAAGCGGGGTTGGTGCCGTGGGCGGAATCGGGGATGAGGATCTTCTTGCGGGGATTGCCGCGCTTGGTGAGCAGAGCGCGGATGAGTAAGAGCGCGGTGAATTCGCCTTGCGCGCCCGCCGCCGGCTGGAGAGTGACCGCGTCCATGCCCGTGATTTCGCAGAGTGCGGCTTCGACGCGCGCCATCACTTCCATCGCGCCCTGCGCCAGTGTTTCCGGCTGATAGGGATGCGCCCAGGCGAGGCCATCGAGGCGCGCCACCAGCTCGTTGACGCGCGGATTGTATTTCATGGTGCAAGAACCCAATGGGTACATGCCGAGATCGATGGCGTAATTCCAGGCGGCGAGACGCGTGTAGTGGCGGACCAGTTCGACTTCGCTCACTTCGGGGAAGCCATCGATTTCGGGGCGCACCTCGTTGGCGCCGAGGGCTTCAGCGGCGTTGACGGGCGGAACATCAAGTTCGGGCAATTGGTAGGCAAGTTTGCCGGGCGAGCTGCGCTCGAACAGAAGGAGCTCGTCGTAGGAGAGATGGGTGCGGACGCGGGAAGTCATTTGCAAACCCTTCCAAATGAGCTAACCTGAGGGTATGGTTGACCTGAAATGGGACATTCCCGCGACGGGCAAGGCTGAGGTTGACGAAGACACCTTGGCTGCGATCGACCGGGGTGCGGAAGCAGCCGATCAGGGCCGAACCATTGCCCTCGAAGAAGCGCGGAAGCTAATTCCAAAGTGGATTTCCAAGTTCGCATCACGGACACCGCGTTAGCCGATCTGGAAGACATCGTCGAATACTCCTGGAAAATTTCCCAGCGACAGCCGAACGATTTGGAAACGCTCTCCTCGACCTTCTGGAACTGTTGAGTAGCTTCCCCTATATCGGCACACCTGTTCCCGAACGACCGGGATACCGCCAGTTGGTACATACTCCGATCCTCATCTACTACCGCGTTCGGGAGCGTCCGAATGTTGTAGAAGTCCTGCACTTCTGGCAGAGCGCCCGGCGGAGTCCCCACTTCTGAGCAGCATTGGCGGGTCATGCAAGTGCCTCCGCCAGGCGGTCCATGTCTTCGCGGCGCGACATTTCGGTGGCGCAGAGGAGCATGGAGTCTGAGAGTTCCGGGTAGAAGCGGCCGAGCGGGAGGCCGCCGACGATCTTTTGGCGGAGGAGCGCTTTATTCACGGCGTCTGGGGATTTGCCCTGGAGGCGGACTGCGAATTCGTTGAAGAATTTTCCGCAGAAACGGCGGTTGAGCCGGTTCGAGAGGTAATGCGATTTGGCCAGATTTTGCTCCGCGAGTTCTCGCATCCCCTGTTTACCGTAGACGGCCATGAAAACACTCGCCATCAGCGCCAGTAAGGCCTGGTTTGTGCAGATATTCGAGGTGGCTTTCTCGCGGCGGATGTGCTGCTCGCGGGTGGCGAGAGTGAGGCAGAAGGCGCGGTTGCCGTTAGTATCGACCGTCTCTCCAACTAGGCGGCCGGGCATCTGACGGACGAATTTCTCCTTGGTGGCGATGACGCCGGCATACGGACCGCCGTAGCTGGGTGTGATGGCGAAGGACTGCAATTCGCCGGCGACGATATCGGCCTCTTCAGGCGGGCGCAGGATGCCGAGTGAGACGGCTTCGGTAAAAACGACAATCAGCAGCGCGCCACGGCGATGCGCGAGTTCAGCAGCGTGACGCAGCGGCTCGATCACACCGAAGAAATTCGGCGATTGGAGGATCACAGCGGCGGTAAGGCCGTCGAGGCGGCGATCCAGATCCTCGAAATCCAGCGTGCTCATGCCATCGGCGTACCCGAACTCTTCGACCGGCATGCCCTGATTTGTGGCGTATGTCCGCAGAACTTCCCGGTATTCGGGGTGGACCGAGCGAGCGACCAGCACCCGGCCTTTGCCGGTGGCCCGCACGGCCATCATGGCGGCTTCGGCCATGGCAGTCGAGCCATCGTACATGGAGGCATTCGCAACGTCCATGCCGGTGAGCTGGCAGATCATGGTTTGAAATTCGAAGATCGTGGTGAGGGTGCCTTGCGAAATTTCCGCCTGGTAGGGCGTATATGAGGTCAAAAACTCGCCGCGCGAGACCACGGTATCGACCAGCACCGGCCGGAAATGGCGATAGACGCCTGCGCCCAGGAAAGACGCGTAGCTGCCGTCGTTTTCGGCGGCCCGATCCCGGAAATACTGGACAATTTCGTATTCGGAAAGGCCCGGCGGCAGATCGAGCGGACGTTTCAGCCGGACTTCCTGGGGCAAATGCGCGAACAGCGCTTCACTGGAATCCGCTCCGATGGACTCGAGCATTTGGCGACGCTCGGAACCGGACTTCGGCAAATATCGCAAACTACTTTTCTTCTCCTATATATGATTGATACTCGGCGGCGCTCATTAGTTCCGCGGGGGGCGTTGCGCTGAGCCGCACTTTTACCAACCAAGCCTCGCCGTGGGGGTCTTCGTTAACCTTTTCGGGGGCGTCGGTGAGAATTGGGTTCGTTTCGATAACTTCGCCGGTGACAGGGGCGTAGATTTCCGAGACTGCCTTAACCGATTCCACCGTGCCCATGGTTTTGCCTTGTTCGACCTGAGTGCCGGGCTTGGGGAGATCGACGTAGACGATATCGCCAAGCTCCTGCTGGGCGTGATCGGTAATGCCGATGGTGGCGCTGTCGCCATCCATGCGAACCCATTCGTGTTCCTTGGTGTATCGAAAATTGTCTGGGTACATGGTTACCCCGGCCGTTTATAGAACGGCGTTTTCACGATTACAGCGTCCGCGCGCTGGCCGCGGATGAGGATTTGAATCGGTCGGCCGGGCGCAAGGGCGCGGTCCGCGGGAAGATAGCACAGGCCGATGTTTTTATCGAGAGTAGGGGACGGCGAGCCGCTGGTGACCCAGCCGGCGGGTGAGCCTTCCAGATAGACCTCGCAGCCGTCGCGGGCAATCGCGCGACCGAGCATTTCAAAGCCAGACAGCTTGCGCGTGAGGCCGGCTGCTTTTTGGCGCAGAAGCGCCGCGCGGCCCACGAATTCGCCTTTATCCAGTTTGACAATCCAACCCAATCCAGCTTCGAGAGGGGAGATGGAGGCATCGATTTCGTGGCCGTAGAGGGAATAGGCGGCTTCCAAGCGAAGGGTGTTCCGGGCGCCCAAACCACAGGGCTTGATACCGAATTCAGCGCCGGCGCGGAGGATTTCGTTCCAGACCCGTTCGGCATCCGCGGGCGAAATGTAACATTCAAAGCCGTCCTCTCCGGTATAACCGGTGCGGGCTATGCGGGCGGGAACGCCGGCCACTTCGCCATCGCGGAAGTGATAGTAAGCGATCGAACCCAATTCGGTTAAGGTGAGCTTCTGCAGGGTGGCAGCGGCCCGCGGACCTTGGATAGCAAGCTGGGCGTAGCGGTCGCTGGAAAAAACGACTTCGGCACCGAAGGGATTGTGCGCACGGATGTGCTCGAAGTCTTTTTCCTGATTGGAGGCATTCACGCAGAGGAAATAATGGTCTTCGGCGACTTTGTGCACCAGGATGTCATCGACGAAGCCGCCATGAGGGTAGAGCAGGCCCGAGTATTGGGCCTGGCCGGGTTCGAGTTTGCGGGCGTGATTGGTGGTGACGAAATCGGTGAGTGCGCCGGCGTCCGAACCGCGAATTTCGATTTCGCCCATGTGGCTGACATCGAACAAACCACCGGCGCTACGAACGGCCCGGTGTTCCTCCACAATCCCCGAATATTGAACGGGCATCTCCCAACCGCCGAAATCGATCATTTTGGCGCGCAGGGCTTTATGTGCGGAATGGAGCGCTGTGGCGCGAAGCGAGGTTGCCGCAGCCATCAAAAGCTCAGACTAGCATATGCGCGTGAACGGATTTCACCGCAGACGGGTGCTTTCTTGCGGCCGGCGTCCGGAACGCTACCGCTCCACCGACACCTTCACCATTGCCGTAGTCCAGCAGCATTGGAAGCCGCTGCCGCCTTCGCCGGAATAGTCATTCGCGGTAACGTGCAACATGTAGTCGCCTGGTTCGCTGAAGGTCACCGAAGTAGTCGCCTTGCCAGTGAATGCGGCCTTGCCTTCGATCTTCTTTACCTCCGGCTTTTCCGGCATGAACATCACGGAACCGGGTCCGCGATACTTCGACCAATGCAACGTCACGGGAGGCCCGAGATTCCTGGGCGGCGCGCCGGAAGAGGTGGTCAGCTTGGCATCGTCCGATACCCACGCTATCAACTCCATCGGGCTGCCCAACTTCGCGCTGCGCTCCGCGATCAACGTTCCCGGCCCCTGAATCGTCGGTCCATGCTCCTCGAATCCGATCACTGGGGGCGTGTTCCCTACGGCCGCCTCTTGAAACGGCGCGATCTCGTAATCCGGCTTCAAGCTGGCCGGAATCACCGTGTTCACGCCATTGGCAACAATCGTCCAGGTGAGTTTTCCATCGCCAAAATTTGAAGGCACTTTGATGGTGAACATGCCCCAGCCGCGCCCCGGAAGAAAGTGCGTGGGCTGTCCGCGGTCCGGCCCACCCGGCTCGATGCGGTTTTCCTGCCCGATCGGAATGTCCAGTTCCTGTTTGGTGTTGCGGTTGAAGTATCCGAGGAGCAGACCATAGCTGCCGTCCGGATATTTGAACCAGCCCTCGAACGCCCCGGTAATTCCGGCGCCGGCTTCATGCGACGGCTCAAGCGGCAACCCCTGCCCCCAGGCTTGCCCCCAAGTTAGCGCACAACCGATCAGCCCGATCGAGATTCGCAACCGCACAAGCTATCGGCTTGCGGTGAGGCCAATCCGCCCCCCGCGCTGCTTAACCATCGCGACGTAATCGTCGTCGCTGATGTACGTCACATTCATCCACGCGTGACCCATCTCATCCACGGTGCGGTCGCCAAATCCGACCCATTGATCGGGATCGGGGTTGTTCGGATTGGCGCGCGTGTTGTCATACCAGGCCGTCACCTTAATAATCGTGCCCTTGGGAAACACCGGCGCTGCATCATCCGCATAGATGTAGTTCGTCATCCAATTGAAATTGAAATGGCCGACATAGCTCACCACCTGCGTCGTACCATCCGGCAAAATTGCCTCCACCTCCATGGCTTTGCCGCGCAGGTGCATGTGCGGTTGGAAGTTCTCGAGTACCGCCGGGCGCTTCAATACCGTGAAGTTCTGCGATTCCGTAATGCTGTTCGGCGGAATATCCACGATCCGTTGCCGGTCGTGACCCTTGACCGCCTGGAAGCCCGTCAGGTACGTGCGGTACTTCGGCTCCTGGCCCTTCGGATAAAGCCAGATGCCCAGTTCCACGTGGTCGCGAATCTGATCGCCCACCGCGTGAATATGAACGTCCCACGAAATCTTCGCTCCGGGCAACAGCAACTTTCCGGTGTTCGGGCGATAGAGGTCGTAGCCCTTTCCGATCGCCCACTCCATCAGGGGCGCGCGCCCGCGCAGATCGGCCTGCGCATCCAGGCCGCCGTTTCCGTCAGGATCGTCCTGCGCCAGGTACGCCACTGCATGATGCGTAATTCGCCGGCCGGCCAGCGATCCGGGCCGCATCTCCACGGCTTTCACCCATCGTGCTTCGGTCAGCGGAATATCGGAAGTCGGCCGCCACCACACATCCTGATGGTGCGCGGGCATCGTGTACGGTTCGGATTTGATGACCAGATCCGGCGGCCCGAGTTCCTTGGCGGCCTTCCATTCATCGGCGTTTGGCCACTGCTTGGGAGCAGGCATGTCCTTCGGGTTGCCCGCGGGCGCGCCTTCATCCACCCACTCCGCGATCAGCCGGATCTGCTCGCTCGTCAATGACATGTCGTTCTTGAACTTCTGTACGCCGACGGTCGGATCGATATGCCACGGCGGCATCTGATGCGCCACCACGCGCGCCTTGATGGCCTTCGCCCACGGCCGCGTCTCATCATAAGTGACCAGCGACATCGGCGCCATCGACCCGGCGTGATGGCACTCCTGGCACTTCTCCTGGAGGATCGGGGCGATATCGCGGGAAAACGTAACCTGCGGAGCGTCCGCGGCCAGCGCCACGCCGGATATCAGCAGCGCCGCGCCTAGAACAGAGGCAACTCTCATGGTCCCCTCCCTAACTGGGGACAGTGTACCCCCGTGCTTCGCCGGTGTCAAAGCCGGCTAGAAACCGGCTACAGGGCGCTACCTTCCGCCTCTCATCTCCGCCAATTGTCTCTTCAATTCCTCTACCTCCCGCCGCAGATCCGGCAGCCTTCCCAAATTGGCGAGGGTTTCCAAATGCTGCTTCAGTGGGCGCGCGGGAGTGCCCCAAACGGTTTCGCCGGCGCGGATGATCTTCGAACTCAACACGCCGCAGCCGGAACCGAGCACTGCTCGGCTTTCGATGCGCGCCTTGTCGCCGATGCCCACCTGCCCGCCGATTACGGCGTAGTCCTCGACCACTACGCCGCCCGAAAAGCCGGTTTGCGCCGCTACCACCACGTGCCGCCCGATGCGGCAATTGTGGCCTACGTGCACCATGTTGTCGAGCTTCGTTCCTTCGCCAATCGATGTGACTCCCAGGGCCGCGCGGTCCACGCAGCAGTTCGCGCCCATTTCGACGAACTCGCCGATCTCGACCCGCCCCACCTGCGGAAACTTCTGCCACCGCCCGCCTTCGATCACATAGCCGAACCCATCCGCGCCGATCACACAGCCGGAATGAAGGATCGTGCCGCGGCCGATAGCTACGTCATCGTAAATGGTGACGTTCGGATGGAGCACGCAGTCTTCGCCCAACATCACTCGCTTGCCGATGGAACAGCCCGGGCCGATGCTGGCGCGGGCGCCAATCCGGGAGGCGTCACCGATCGCGGCATGCGGGCCAACGTGCACGAGATCCCCGATTTCCACTCCACTGCCCATCACGGCGTTGGGATGAATGCTGGGGAGAATTTCAGCAGGAGGATGGAAGCGGCCGATCACGCGAGCGAACGCCGTTCGTGGCTCACTGATGCGGATCACGGTGCGAGAGGCCGAACTGGGCCATTCGGGCGGAACCAACAGGCAGCCCGCCGCCGAAGCTTCCGCCCGCGCCGCCGCTTTCCGGTTGCCCACGAATGCCACGTCGCCACTGCCCGCGGACTCCAACGCCGCGACTCCGCGCAACTCTATTTCGCCATCGCCTTCAAACGTAGCGCCCAGCCATTCGGCCAGTTCCCGAACTCGCATGCTTTATGATACTGACGGGGGCAGGCACTACTATGAAAATCGCACTGTTCGGAGCCAGCGGCACGATCGGCCAGCGCATCTTAAAAGAGGCACTCAGCCGCGGCCATCAGATGACTGTCGTGGCGCGGAACACTGCGCGCATCGATGGGATTCCGGCGGTGAAGGGTGATGTGCTGGATGAGGCCGGCATCGCGGAAGCGGTGAAAGGCAATGATGTAGTGATTAGCGCGGTTGGCCCGCGGCCCGGAGAAAATCCCACGATGGTGCCCGAGGCAGCCACGGCCCTGATTGAAGGAGTGCAGCAGGCCGGCGTCCCGAGGCTGCTGATTGTCGGCGGCGCGGGCAGCCTGGAAGTCGAGCCAGGAGTGCAACTGCTCGACACGCCGCAGTTTCCCAGAGAATGGAAGGGCATCGCCATAGCCCACCGGGATGCGCTCGAAATCTACCGGCAATCCGATATTGACTGGACCTATTTCAGCCCCGCCATTTTCATCGAACCGGGCGAGCGGACGGGCAAATACCGGGTGGGTGGCGACGAAGTTTTGATGGATAGCAAGGGACAGAGCCGCATTTCTGCCGAAGACTACGCAGTTGCGATGCTTGACGAAGTCGAAAAACCGAAACTGCATCGCCGCCGCGTCACGATTGCTTATTAGCGCCCACCTTTTCTAACTGGCGCGCTCGCGCCCGGAAAGCGACGAAAACCGGCACCCCGATCAGCACGATCACGACACCAGGAATCGTCGTGGCTGTGCGGTAGCGGAACAGAATTACCAGAATCAGCGCCGCAGCGGCGATGTACAGTGCGGGCACGACGGGATATCCGAACGCCCGGTACGGCCTCTCGACCAAAGGCGCGCGATAGCGCAGCACAAAAACGCCCGCAATGGTGAGAATGTAAAAGATAAGCGCGGCAGAGATGACGTAATCGAGCAAGTCGCTGTAGAGATTGCCGAACTGGCCGGTTGCCGGGTCGAAAGTGCGGACCAGCATCAGGAGCACGGTCCAGGCGCTCTGCAGCACGAGCGCCACGCCCGGGACACGCGCGCGATTGAGCCGCGCGGCGCCGCGGAAGAACAACCCGTCGCGCGCCATAGCGTAACAGGCGCGCGCCCCCGCCAGCACCATCCCGTTGACGCAGCCGAAGGTGGAAATCATGATGGCAACGGCCATCAGCCGCGCCCCGAGCGTGGGAAATACGGCGCCTAGCATGGCCGCGGCCACGCGGTCCGCGGGCGCGTGCTGCACGGCGGGAAGCGGCAGAACCACCAAATACGCCAAATTCGCCAACGTGTAGAGACCGATCACGATCGCCGTGCCCAGCGCCAGCGACAGCGGCACGTCGCGCCGCGGATTGCGCACTTCTCCGGCAGTGAAGGTGATGTTATTCCAGGCATCGGCGGAAAACAGCGAGCCGATCTGCGCCACGCACAGCGCCACAAGCAAACCGAATCCCATTTCGGGAGTGAGTCCCGGAACCACCGGCGTGAACTGCTGAATGGCGAACGGGTGCGCGAAATTGGTGCGCACCGCCTGGCTGTTCCAACCCGCGAAGATTCCCAGTCCGATGACAGCTACGAGCGAACCGATCTTCGCGCAGGTAAACACGTTCTGTACACCCTTGCCGTAGCGGATGCCGCGCGCGTTGGTCCAGGTGAGCAGGATGATCACGAGGGCGCTTACAAGTTGCGCTGTCGAAAGCGAAATGGCATAGCCGGAAGTAACGTGGATTGGCGGAATAATGTAGTTGGTTTCCGACACGCGCGGCCACCAGACGCCCAGATACCGGGCGAAGCCGATTCCCACTGCGGCTATGGTTCCGGTTTGAATCACCAGGAACAACGTCCAGCCGTACAGGAAGCCCCACAGCGGTGAAAACGATTCGCGCAGATAGACGTATTGGCCGCCCGCGCGCGGCATCATAGCTGCCAGTTCGCCGTAAGAGAGCGCGGCGGCCAGTGTGAGCACGCCAGTGATCAGCCACGAAACCAGCAGCCAGCCTGCGCTTCCCAATCCACGGCCCATTTCAGCGGAAACGATGAAAATGCCGCTGCCGATCATCGAGCCGGCCACCAGCATGGTGGAATCGAACAGACCCAAGCCGCGCGTGAATCCTTCAGTGCGGGTTAAAGCGGGTTGTTCTTTGGTGGGTTCGCCGGTGAGCTCAGACGCCATCCTTCAGGGTAGCGTTTTAGAACGCGAATCGCAGGCGCGCTTCGACGCTGCGCGGCGGGCCGATGGCCGTGCCGGAGAACAAACCAGCGAAATCGATGACGTTGATTTGGTTCGTCAGATTCGTGCCATCGATCTGGAAGCGCACGGAATGTTTTTCGTTCTTGGAAAGATCGATTCCTAACGATGCGTTGAGCGAAAACAGAGGGTAGGGACGGAAATTCGAGAAGTTCACGCGGTCCACTATGGCCTGTCCGTACTGCTGAACGGCCTGATCATAGGTTCCATCAAAGTCAATCGGCAAACCGCTATCGTAGTCGCCGCCCACGGCTGCCCATACTCGCGACGTGACATTGTAGCGAACCCGCGCCCGAAGGGTGTTCCGCTGATCCTGAGAAACCGGAAATACGCCGCTGGTGGCGCTGATCGCCTGCGCGGCGTCGTCACCCAGAAATAAGCCGCCGGTGACCGGGAAGTAGCCGTTGCCGCGCATATTCGACCAACTGATGTAGCCCGAGAACGGACCCCAACGGGGGACGTCCAGCTTCGCTTCGATGCCGTAGATATTGGCTTTCGCAAAAGCGATCGGGAAGCTGACGCCGGTGTTGAAGAGCAGATCGTCATCGGGGAAGTTCCGATACCCGCGCCAATAAAAATCGGTCTTGAACTGCACATTGCCGAAAAGGCCGCGCGCGAAACCGGCCTGATAGTAATTGCCGCGCGCCGGTTCAACCGGCAGCCGCAACACCTGATCACTCAGGCTGGTAACCTGCGAGGAACTCGAAACCAGCAGGTTCTCGAATGCGGGCGTCTGGAAGACCCGGTCGTAGGATGCGCGAAAGACGATTTTCGCCCATGGCCAGTAGTAAGCGATGCCTAAGCGCGGGCTCCAGGCGGTCCGGTTCACCAATAGATCGTAGTGATCGAAGCGGAGGCCGGCGTCGATCGTGAGATTCTTCCAGTGCAGACGATCCTGCCCGAACGCGCCCTGTTCGCGGTCGGGAGCGTGACCATAGAAAGTGAATGACGGCGGAGTGTCTGGATCGAACTGAGCGGGATCGGTGATGAGATAGGTCAAGGCTTCCTGGATGGAGGCGTAATCGGATTCCGCGCCAAACTTGAATTGATTGATTCCGGCAGTGACGGAGACGGTACCCTTCGCGTACCCTTCGTGATAGCCGCGATCCAGGCCGGCAATCATCGGTGTGGCGAAGTCATTCGACCAAAACCGGGCCGTGAGATCGCGAGTCATTGCGCCGAAGTCGGCCAGAACGTTTGGGGAGAAGATGTGCTGATAAGTGAGTTGGAGGGCGCTCTCGAAGCTGTCACGGTCCTGGCGCTGGCCGGCCTCCTGCTGCACGATCTCGTCGGGCACCTGAAACTTCGCCTGGTCGCGGCGAAGAATAATGCCCAGGCGGTCTTTGTCCGTCAAGTCGATTTCGTAATGGCCGGTGAAGTCGGCAATGGTTCCGTGATTGGTGTAGTTCTGCAGAACGGGCGGGTCAAGGTAGCGATCGGTAGTGGCGCTGGATGCGCTTAAGGTTAGAACCGATTTCTGCCAGCCATATTGTCCCTCTACAAAGCCGCTTGCGGTACTGAAGCTGCCTCCATCGGCCAGCGCTTTCCCGTGAAACCCCTGGCGCGTGTCCCGCTGAGTTTTGACGTCGATCACCCCACCGAGTTTGCGGCCATATTCGGCGGGGAATCCAGCGGTGAGCATACTCATTTCCTGGACGTCGTCCACATCGAAATCCGGGACGAATGCCGCCGAGCGGTTCTCGGTAAGAGGTAGGCCGTCCATAACGTATTGCGCCTGGTATTCTTCGCCGCGCGGGTGCAGAATGCCGTTGGCCTCGAAGAGCCAGCCGGGCTGTTCGTTGACGAGATCCGCCAGGGAGCGTCCCGGCGCGCCGGTAATGCGGTCCTGAATTATAGTCGAACCGATCTGATCGGCGGCATTCGTGCTTTCCGGGTTAATCAACTCCTCGTCGGTGTTGACGGTGAGCAAGGTATGGACCTGCTCGGGGCCCAGGACAATTTTGAATTCCTGTGGAATGGCGGACTGTATATTAACCTGCTGGATGACGGGCTCAAAGCCTTTGTAACTGAGGGTTACCGTGTAGAAGCCGAACGGCAGGCGCTTGGCCACCACGTGGCCCTCCTCGTCAGCATTCAGGACTTGATCGTAATGATTAGCCTTGCTGGCGATCTCGGCCCGGGCCGCGACGACCGCGCCGGAGGCATCGGTCACCGTAAGCCGCAGCTCACCGGTGGCGGATTGGCCGAAAGCCGCTCCCGCTGTTACCGCCGAGATCACGCCGCACGCCAAGACGTGCCATCGCGGGCGCATATCTGTGTATTCCGGAAGCGCTCCTTTTGTTCAGGGTGTTTTTACCGGCCAACCCTTCACGGTGATAAACTCGTTTCGCGGAGGAATTTTGTATCGGAGCCTTGCAGTTGCCCTATTTGCGCCCGCTCTCTGCCTCGCGGCCGGCGCGCCCGATTCCACCCCCCGAGCCATCCTCAACAAGTATTGTGTCACTTGCCACAATCAGCGTCTGAAAACCGGCGGCCTCTCCCTTGATACGATCGACCCGAACAGTGCCCCCGTTCACGCCGAAACCTGGGAAAAAGTAATCCGCAAGCTCCAGGCCCGGCTTATGCCGCCGCAGGGCATGCCGCGCCCCGATGAAGCCACTTATAAACTCCTGCTCTCTTCCCTAGAATCCCAGCTTGATCGCGCCGCCGAAAGCAACCCTCAACCGGGCCGACCGATTCTTCATCGCCTCAACCGCACCGAATACGCCAACGCCATCCGCGACCTGCTCTCGCTCGAAATCGACGCCGCCTCCCTCCTTCCGCCCGACGATTCCGCCTATGGCTTTGACAACATCTCCGATGCCCTCGGCGTTTCGCCCGCGCTTCAGGAACACTACCTCTCCGCCGCTCTCAAAATCGGCGCACTTGCCGTCGGCGACCCCAACATCGCGCCCGGCAGCGAAACCTGGCGTATCCGCCAGGACCTCTCTCAAGATCATCACATTGATGGCATGCCTCTGGGTACCGAAGGCGGAATCTCCGCCCTTTACAACTTCCCCCTCGACGGCCAATACACTTTCCAGGCTAAGCTCTACCGCACCAACCTCAACATCATGCGCGGCCTCGAAACCCAGCGTCAGGTCGAATTTGCCATCGATGGCCAGCGCATCCTGCTCGCTTCCATAGGCGGCAAGGAAGAGCTGACGGCGATGTTCCGGAACCCCACCGATACCGGCGATGCCGTCGATGGCCGCCTGCGCGTGCGGGTTCCCGTGAAGGCCGGCCCGCATACCATCACCGCCGCGTTCCTCGCCAATCAGGCCACCGAGCCAGACCGCCTGGAGCCTTACATTCGCAGTTCGGTCGATAATTTCGATTGGTCCGGCCACCCGCATCTGCAAGTGCTCACCGTCGCCGGCCCATTCGATCCTACCGGGCCTGGCGATACGCCCAGCCGCCGCCGAATCTTCATCTGCCGGCCCAATGGCAAGAGCGCGGAAACGCCTTGCGCCCGCCAGATCGTCGCCACGCTGATCCGCCGCGCCTATCGCGAACCCGCTTCCGAAGCGGATGTCGCGCGGGTTATGAAGTTCTACGAGGCCGGAAGGCGTCAGGGCACGTTCGATTCCGGCATTGAGCTCGCCCTCCAGCGCATCCTCGCCAGCCCAAAGTTCCTCTTCCGCGCGGAAGAGGATCCTGCCGGCGTTGCCTCCGGCGCGGTCTACACAATTAACGATCTCGAACTCGCCTCCCGCCTTTCGTTCTTTCTGTGGAGCAGCATCCCCGATGACGATCTGCTCCGCGCTGCCTCCCAAAACAAGCTGCACATGCCTGCCGTCTTCGATCGGGAAATTCAGCGCATGCTTTCCGACCCGCGTTCCGAAGCTCTCACCACAAACTTCGCCGGCCAGTGGCTTCAGCTCCGCAACGTGCCCAACGTGCAGCCGAACTCCGACGAATTCCCCGATTTCGACGAAAACCTCCGCCGCGCCTTCCGCAGCGAAACCGAACTCTTCTTCAATAGCATCGTCAAAGAAGACCACAGCATTCTCGATCTCCTCACCGCCGATTACACGTTCGTCAACGAGCGCCTTGCACGCCACTACGGCATCCCCGATATCTACGGCAGCCACTTCCGCCGCATCACCATCCACGATGACGCCCGCCGCGGCCTCCTAGGGCAGGGAAGCATCCTCGCCCTCACGTCGCACGCCACCCGCACCTCTCCCGTCGTCCGCGGCAAATGGATTCTAGAAAATCTCCTCGGCACGCCTGTCCCGCCGCCTCCGCCCGACGTGCCGCCGCTAAAAGAGAACGCCGAAGGCGAGCGCCCCAAAACCCTCCGCGAGCAGATGCTCGAACACCGCGCCAATGCGGTCTGCGCAAGCTGCCACAAGGTGATGGACCCTATCGGCTTCGCGCTGGAAAACTTCGATGCCGTAGGTTCCTGGCGCACCACTGACGCGGGCAACCCCATCGACGCCTCCGGCCAGCTTGCCGACGGCACAAAGATCGATGGCGTCGTCGGCCTCCGCAACGCCATCGTCGCGCGCCCGGAAGTTTTCGCCACCACCTTTACGGAAAAGCTGCTTACCTACGCGCTCGGCCGCGGCCTCGATTACCGCGACATGCCCGCCGTGCGCACGATCGTCCACAACGCCGCTCGCGACAACTACCGCTTCTCCGCATTTATCTCCGGCGTGGTCCACAGCGTCCCCTTCCGCATGCGCATGGCAGCGCCGCAAACGGTCGAAACGGCACAAAAGAGGTAAACATGTTCGTCACCAAGAAATCCCTTTCCCGCAGAACCGTCTTACGCGGCATGGGCGCAGCCGTCAGTCTGCCCCTGCTCGATGCCATGATCCCCGCCTTCACCCCTCTGGCGAATGCCGCTGCAGCCCCGCGCCGCCGCTTCGGCGCGATCTACACGCCCAACGGCTACATCATGCAGCAATACACCCCGAAGATTTCTGAGCGGCGACCGTCAAGGAGCGGTCCCGGCTCAGCCCAAAGCGCCGGTTTCGAATTCACCCCCATCCTCAAGCCCCTCGAGCCCTTCAAAGATTCGCTCGTCGTCGTCACCAATCTCACCCGCTCGCATCCCGGCAGCCAGGTAGGCGATCACGCCGTCAGCGCTGCCGGTTTCCTCACCGGCGTCTGGCCGAAGCGCACCGAAGCTGAAGACGTCCTCGCCAACACCACCATCGATCAAATCGTCGCCCAGCAAATTGGGCAAGATACGCCCCTGCCTTCCATCGAAGTGGCCACCGAGGATTTCACCGGCTATGTCGGCGGCTGCTCCCCCGGATTTAGCTGCGCCTACCTCAACACCATTTCCTGGAGCACGCCCACCACGCCGCTCCCCATGGAAACCAATCCCCGCACGGTTTTCGAGCGCATTTTCGGAGAAGCCGGCAGTACCCGCGAGCGCGAAGCCCGCGTGCAAAAGGAGCGCAGCATCCTCGATTCCATCACTGAAGACAGCGCCGATTTAGAACGCGGCCTCGGCCCTCGCGACCGCGCCCGCCTATCCGACTACCTCGATAACATTCGCGAAATCGAGCGCCGCATCCAGCGCGCCGAAGCCCACGGTCTGTCCTCCGCCAATGCTCCCGACGCCCCCATCGGCGTGCCCGATTCGTTCGAGGAACACGTCGGCCTCCAGTTCGATCTGCTCGCCGCTGCTTTCGAGGCGGATGTAACCCGTGTCTTCTCCTTCATGATGTCGCGCGAGCTCAGCCAGCGCACCTTCCCCCAAATCGGCGTCCCCGAACAGCACCACTCCGTCTCCCATCACCAGAACAATCCGGAAAAGATGGCGCAGGTGGTCAAGATCAATGTCTACTACGGCCAAATGTACGCCAAGTTCCTCGAAAAGCTGCGCTCCACCAAAGATGGCGACGGAACCTTACTCGATCACTCTCTGATCGTTTACGGCGCGGGCATGGCCGATTCCAATGCCCACGCGACCGACCCGCTCCCGGTCGTCCTCGCCGGCAACGTCGGCCAGGGACATCGCCATGTCGTCCTTCCCACCCGCACGCCGGTCGGTTGCCTGTGGATGAACATCGCCGCAGTATACGGCCACAAGATGGACCGCTTCGGCGACGGCATGGAAAAAGTTGATGTCCTCTAAATATCTCCTCGCTCTCACGGCCTTGACTCTCACCGCGGGCCTGAACGAAACCCGTCTCGAACAGGCCATCAAATCTGGAGACCGCCAATCCGCCCAGTCCCTCCTCAAACAGGGTGCTGACGTCAATGCCGCCGATCCCGATGGCACCACCCCGCTCCATTGGGCCGCCGAAGCGGGCGATACGGAAATGTCGCAGATGCTGCTCCGCGCGGGAGCCAATCCCAAAGCCCGCAACCGTTACGGCGTCACACCGCTCTCGCTTGCAGCGGGCAATGGCAGTGGCGATCTCGTCTCTCTTCTTCTCAAAGCCGGAGCCGATCCCGCCGCCACGCTCCCCAGCGGCCAAACCATCCTCATGACCGCGGCCCGCGCCGGCAACCCCGAAGCCGTTCGTCTGCTCATCGAGCACGGCTCGGATGTCAACGCGCGTGAATCCACCTATGGTGAAACCGCTCTCATGTGGGCCGCCGCTCAAAATCATCCCGCGGCCGTGCAACTACTCCTGGAACACGGCGCGCAAATCGATGTCCGCTCCAACGAACTGAAATACGAGCAGGACCGCTTCGGCCTTGAAGGCGTCATGACGATTCTCCCGCGCGGCCACTGGACTGCGCTCATGTACGCTGCGCGCCAAGGCTCCGTCGATGCCGCCCGCACTCTCCTCGATGCCGGAGCTGACCGGAACCTCACCGATCCCGATCACACCACCGCTCTCGTCCTCGCTATTATCAACGGCCACTTCGATACCGCCGCTCTGCTGATTGACAAAGGCGCGGACCCCAATATCGCCGACGCAGCAGGAATGGCCGCGCTTTATTCCGCCGTCGATATGAACACGCTTGGCGAAGTCTACGGCCGCCCCGCGCGCCCCTCCAAAGATAAGCTTACGGCCCTCGATCTCATCCGCATTCTGCTGGACCACGGCGCTAATCCCAATGCGCAGTTGCTTACGCCCACTCTCCCGCGCGCGCATACACCCGGTGAATCCACGCTCGCTGAAGGCTCCACGCCTCTGATGCGCGCCGCCAAAAACGGCGATGCCGCCGCCATGCGCCTCCTGCTCGAGCACGGCGCAGACCCCTCCATCACCCAGAAAAACCACACCACCGCGCTCATGCTCGCCGCCGGCCTGGGACGCGGCCAAGGCGTCTTCGCCAAGGATTACGCTACCGAAAAAGAGCTACTCGAAGCGGTGAAAGTGCTGGTGGCGCGCGGGGTAGATGTCAACGCAATCAATGACAGGGGCCAGACCGCCATGCACTTTGCCGTGCGAGCCTCCGACGACATCGTCCGCTATCTGGCGG